>DAOOUW010000001.1:0-21234 GCA_035390885.1 Bacteroidota bacterium
GGGCTGTTTTGCCATGGTCTTCCAAGATAGTACGAAGTTACTGCGTTTCCATCGTAGCCGAGTGAATCGATGTGTGTGATTGTGCAATTACGAAATACATATCCGTACATCGACGTTGCATCTGTTGATGCAGCGGTTACTGTGCCGCCATTTCGTTTTACAACAATTGTACAGCTATCGAAGACACAAATGTTTCTTCCAAAAATAAAGTCAACAGTGCCATCAATAATGCAATTCTTATGGTACATTCTACCAGTTCCACTTCCACCCCACGTATAATAGGTATCTTGATACCCGGTAATACGGCAGTTGATGTACTGATGTCTATCGCCTTGGGTACGAAGCGCCACTGCCTGCGTTCCGCTTACTCCGGATTGTGGATAGTAAGTATTCCTAAAAGTAATATTCTTGGCAATAAAATCATTAGCGTCGATTGTAATTGTAAATGAACCACTTGTACCTGGATTTCCTGAGCCGTATCGATCGCCATAATCGTCATAAGTGATAATGGCGCTGTCTCGATCTTCGCCAATCAACACAACATTGACTTTACCTGCTTTGAGTGTGTCTTTCTCATAGTACACGCCCTTCTTTACAAAAATAGTCCATTTACCGGTATAATTGGTCGGCACATCATTAAATGCTGCTTGAAGTGTTGTATAGTTTCCACTTCCATCTTTAGCAACGATGACGGTTGTGTCCGGCAATGGAGTTTGTGTTGTAAAGGTAACTTCGTTTCCGTAGCCTACGCCTGCGCTGTTTATTGCATAGGCTCGCACAAAGTATTGAGTAGATGGCTGTAATCCACTGAGAGCGCTTGTAAAAGAACCGATATCTTTTCCATCGACTGTTTTTTGATCTTCAACTGTCGGAGAGCCAGATGTATTCCAGCAAACACCTTTGGTCTTTACAGTATCACCGCCCCAATCAGTTACATTGCCGCCTCCAGTTGCAGTAACTGCCATAATATTTGTTACTTCATTTGTCGTAACTGTTGGAGGTACAACAGCCGCTAGAGTTGTAAATGCAATTTCATCACCATAGGATGTTCCTCCTGCATTTGTTGCATAAGCGCGGAGATAATATTGAGTCGCCGGTAAAAGACCTGTAACTTGAATCGTAAATGCACCTGTTCCACTACCGCAAGCCAAAAAATTATCCGAAATTGTTGGCGAACCTGTAGTATTCCAGCATACTCCACGCTCTGTAACCGTTCCACCTCCATCGGCAGTAACATTTCCACCTGTTGTTAAAAAGGTTGTTGAAATATAACTTGCTGCTTTTGTGACTACAGTCGGCGGCTGAATAGCAACGCCTTTTGTAAATCCAGTAACGATAACATTCGACAGATCAACGAGCTTCCATGCAGGATCTCCATTAATATTATATGGATAGAATCTTACATAGAGTGTTTCATTCGTTGCAACCGTATCGCATGCAAGTTTGAATGCATACGTCGTTTTGGTTGATGGAACAGTTGTATCGGCGACAAATTGAGCTTGTGAGAATGAAGTGTCTTTAGAAACATAAACTGCAATGCGCAAATTGTTAGTAAACTCAACTACTTGTGTAAAGTATAAACTGTCCGAGTAAAATGTGCCGCCTGCAAATGGCGTTATTGCAAACTCAGCATATCGTGAAAAGTTTGGATTCAATTCCTGCGGCCATGATCCTTTGCCACTGGGACCATTATCGATTGTCAATCGAATTCCATTGGCATTGTATCCATAGCGATACAATCCACCGGCATAAGTTAAATTCTTCGCATTGATCAATCCGCTCACGGTTGCTGATTCAGAAGAAAGAAGCTCCCATCGTGATGAAGCTGCAAGAGGTACGCCTTCTGTCGTGCCTGAGATCGTAACATTTCCAATGAAGAGATATTTTGAAGTGCTTGTAATGAGAGTATTGCTCCATCCATAAACTCGTACATAGAGAGTTTCTCCATCAGGAATATATGCATTCATAGAATATGAAACAGTAACTACTGCATTCGATGGAAGATTATTGTACTGGCCAATGAGCGTACTGGTGCTAAACGATGGATCGGTTGAGCAATAAACCGCAGCGCATATTGTATTTACACCTTTTGCACCAATGTACATTGAAATTGATTCTGCATTGAAATTCATTGTAGGTTTCGGTGTAATTGCAAATTGAACATACCTATTTGGATTGTAAGATGATTCCGCTGGCCATGCGCCGGTTGCACTGGCATCGCTTGTTGATGCATCTGGTTTATTCTTCTGAGTTTTAATAGTTGTATTCGTTGCACCATCAACCGAAGCAGGCGCTTCGTATGCAATGGTAAATCCACTTGCAGTCTGTGGCGATGCAACGATACTCCCCGCAACTGTCGTTACAGACTGGTCGGCTGAGAGAGCCCACGTTGCTGACGCTGATTGACCTTGTGCTGTCCCATAAGCCAATGGGAGCGCCAGTACAAGGCACAACAAGAATGACATTTTTTTCATACTTCCTCCATTTATGATAATGAGATATTTTTTGTGAATGACTTACTACGCCACGCTCTTTGATTTATTGATGATAAAAGAAAAGGAATATTGAAGAAACTAAAATGAGATAAGCCGATGAATCTCTGCGATGATCTGCAAAAAATTTAGGATGAAATGCAGGCTAAAATCTATCTTGAATTTCAAGCTAAGTCAGAATTTAATGCCGTTGGATTAGTTCCTCATCCGGATATAATTCAAGAACAAAAAATCTTTTTACGTATATTTATTATTCTTATGAATCTCTCACTGATTACACTTTGCGTGGTGTTTTTGCTCATTGCATTTCGCCAGATTGGGAATGTAAAGATTCCAATTTGGCTTGCGATGGTAGGCGGCGCATGCGTTGTTCTTGTAGCTCGTCAGATATCCATTCCCGATGCAATCCATGCAATTAATTATGATGTAATGTTCTTTCTACTCGGGATGTTTGTTGTTGGACGAGCGCTAGAAGAAAGTGGATACCTTGCGCATCTCGCATTTCATTTTTTCAAGCGAGCGCGAAATATCAACGCGCTCATCTTCTATATAATTTTCGGATTTGGTTTTGCCTCTGCAATTTTAATGAACGATACGCTTGCAATTATTGGAACACCGGTGGCGCTATTACTGTCGCGAAAGCATCGAATTCCGCCAAATATCCTCCTCCTTGCGCTCGCCTTTGCTGTTACAACAGGGAGCGTTTTTAGTCCTATCGGAAATCCTCAAAACCTTCTCATCGCTCTCAATGGGAAATTTGAAAATCCATTTGTCGAATTTTCTAAGGAACTTCTAATTCCAACGATTATAAATTTGTTCCTGACAGTAGGAGCGCTCAAATTTTTTTACCGTGAACATTTTCAAAATGGAAATTTACAGCATACGCAGGAACCAATTCGAAATCGTAAATTAGCAATACTTTCACGTATTTCCCTGCTCAGCATCTTGAGTCTAATCGCTCTAAAAATTCTGATTGTCATGTTTGGCATCCCAATAGAGTTTCGCCTCACTTATATTTCGTTGGTCGGAGCGCTTCCAATTTTAGTTGGTTCATCTCAACGATGGAATATTCTGAAAAAAATTGATTGGTACACACTGCTCTTCTTTGCAGGAATGTTTGTACTTATGGAAGCAGTCTGGCAATCGGGATTCTTTCAGTCTCTCCTTGCAATAGCGCCTGTGAGTCTGCTATCTTTACCTGCGATATTTTGCGTCAGTATCTTGTTGAGCCAATTCATCTCAAATGTTCCTCTTGTAGCCCTCTATCAACCATTGCTTCTCCACAGTGGTATCTCGCATACTGGACTTCTTGCGCTTGCGGCAGGCAGTACGATTGCCGGGAATATGCTGCTCCTCGGCGCTGCGAGCAACATTATCATCGTTCAAAACGCTGAACGACGCGCTCATCAGATGATTACCTTTTGGGAATTTGCACGCGTGGGTGTTCCTCTCACTATTCTTCAGACGCTTGTCTATCTTGGATATCTATTATTGATAACGTAAGAAGAGTTCCTTCTCTTCAACCCAGATTATGCACTTATGGAAGAAATAAAGGTGTAAGATGAAGTCAAATAAAAAATAGGCAAAAGAAAGGGTTCCCAAATGGTGACTTCGATACGAGCTATTGCTCACATCAGCCACTGTTAGAGAACCGGTTGCCGAGTAGCCGTAAGGCGTATCGAGGCAAAAGCCTTTGGAAGTTTCTAATGCATAATTTGGGTTACAGTGGGTAAGATTTACGCATGTGCTTTCAGAAAAATGCGAACATACTCGCACTTTACTAAGAGCAAAATCAATTCAATTGAAAATTTAAAGCTGGATGGTTATTCCAGATAGTTTGATAGGTAAATAACTTTTCGATACGACAACGCATGTAGTTACGAAGCGGCAGCACCTGCAAGATTTTCTCAACAGTATCATCTGAGTCGGCGCTAAACACCATCCACATTGTATTGGCATCTTCCGAGATACTGTAACTCAACAACACATTTCGCAAAAGTAACTCATTCATATATCCTCGTTGTGCAGAGACACGTTTGAGAAAGTCTTCTGAAAAATATTCCGGCAACGAGGCTGTAACCATATATTCGTTCATTGAAGTCCTTTCTTTAAAAGTTCAGTAATGTTTAATGTTTTTTCAATGAGTTGTGTAAGAAGCTGTTCATCTTGTTTATCGACAAGTAAACCTTCTGGTGTAAAAGCATGTGCGGCATTGCGGATAAAAACTTGCGGTTGTTCAATCACGTGAACTCCAAGCGCCGTTAAAATTTGCCGCAGGTGTAACTGTGCCCGCAGTGAGCCGTTGATTCCAATGGAAGCGCCAAATATTGCGCCAATTTTTCCATTGAACGGATTCGTTTGAATCGAAGCCCAATCAAGTGCGTTCTTTAATACCCCGGGTATTGAGTGATTATATTCCGGCGTTGCAATGAAGAGTGCATCTGCCCATTGAATATTTTCTTTCAATTGCAGCACAGAGTTTGGAATCTGTTCCCCTAATGTGTCTTCATTAAAAAGAGGCAGTTGTAATAATTCATTTTCGGCGATGGTCACGCTTGCTCCCGATTCACGTGCGATGTTTGCTGCGAGGAGGAGCGCGCGTTTGTTGTAAGATTCTTTCCGTAAGCTTCCAGCAATTGCAAGTACACGAAGTTGACTTATTGCATTCATTGTTTGTTCTCCTTTCTATTTGGAACAAAGCATGAAGTAAATAAGTTTCAAAAAATATTTACTCTAATACTGCGAATAGAATAACGCAGGATTTTTTGGATCAGTCTTGCTGCAAGTTATAGTTCTTTGCAACAGATGTTCCTAATTTTTTTAACAGATTGGAAAGTTGTTTCTGCTCGCTCTCGCTGAGCACGGAAACAAGAGAGGCGATGAACTTTGCATACGGCTGAAAAGTTTTCTTAAAGAACTTCGTACCTTTTGGAGTTAGTTGTACGTAGTAGGCTCGACCATCTTCTTTACTTGGCACACGCTTGACATATCCAAGTTTCACAAGATTGTCGACAACAACCGTGATATTACCGCCGGTCGTTAATTGTTTCTTCGTTAGATCACCCATAAGCATAGGACCTAAATGGCCAAGGCATTCTATGACGTTGAATTGCATTGGAGTAAGTCCGTGGGCGCGGATAAATTCACCGCTAATGGGATACAAGGTATCATGCGTGCGGAGAAGTTTTATCCATAGATCCAATGCTTGATCGATTTTTTTTCCATAGCTTTTTGTCTTACTCATAGAATATCCTTTCAAATTAGTCGATACATATTAAGAATAACATAAAGAGGTAAGAAAAGCAAACACGACTAGGAATAATTCCTTTCAAAAAGGGCTGAATGAATAAGAAATTAAAAGTATCAGAACAGGTATATGTACGGAGTAAGCACAAAAATAAAAAGGACGAGTTTTGTTGCTCGTCCTTTTCCATAAATAGTATAAAATGGAATTACCAGGAACGGTAACCGCCACGGCGATTATTTCCACCGCTACCGTGACTTCGTTTATTGGTTGACATTGGACGGGCTTCATTTACTACAATTTTACGTCCGCCGACTTCTTTCTCGTTTAAGCCTTTAACAGCAGCTTCCGCTTCTGCACGTACTGGCATTTCAACAAAGGCAAATCCGCGAGACTCACCGGTGTACTTATCTTTAATCAATTTGGCTGAATCGACAGCGCCAAATGCAATGAACTCCTGCTTGATTTCGTCTTCAGTGAGTTCTCGAGAAAGATTGCCTACATAAATCTTCATAAAAATAATCCTTATAAAAAAGTTTTAGAATAAAGTTAGTGATGCGCTATCGAACCAAGCAGGTCGTCAACGTATCATCGTGAGGTGTACTCTATGGGAGGGCATCAAATAAATGTGGTATCCAAATCCATCCTGTACATCTCTCATTTCATGATACAACTATTTTATTTCAAATAAAACAAATTTTTACTACCATAGTATAGAAAAAAAGAGAGGTTTTTAATCATTATTCGGGGATTTCTATGGAATCATTCTCACAGAGACTTCATGAAATTCAAAAAAGAAAACAATCATTGCTTTGTATTGGACTTGATGTCGATCCGCGGAAAGCTCCGGAAAAATTCAGAAACTCGCCGGCTGGGTTACTCGAGTTTAATCGAAAAATTATCGAAGCAACAAGCGACCTTGTATGCGCCTACAAACCGAACCTCGCATTTTATGAAGCGCTTGGCGAGTGTGGTTGGAAATTGTTGCACGAAACGCTAAAGTATATTCCGCGCACCGTCTTAACTATTGGCGATGGGAAAAGGAACGATATTGGAAATACTGCCGAGCGATATGCGACTTCACTCTTCGATGACTTTGGTTTCGACGCAGTAACTATCAATCCTTACATGGGATTTGACAGTGTAGAGCCTTTCCTACAGCGAACTGATCGGGGCGTCTTTCTCTTAGCATTGACATCGAATGCAGGTTCAAAAGATTTCCAGAGATTAAAAGTAGGAGCGACGCCACTCTATTTAAAAGTTGTTAAGAAAGCAGTGAAGTGGAATACGCACGATAATGTTGGATTGGTCGTCGGAGCAACACATCCAACAGAATTGCGCGCTGTTCGCCGCATCGCAAAATCACTGCCGATTCTTATTCCGGGTGTTGGAGCTCAGGGTGGAGATCTTGCAAGTGCGGTGCAGAATGGATGCGCCCGTACAGGAGATTTAGCTATTATTAACATTAGCCGAAGCGTACTCTATGCATCAACGGAAGAGAACTTTGCAGATGCAGCACGAGCGGAAGCAATAAAAGTTCGAGATTCGATTCGTTCGATTTTAAGTAAATAGAATTTACTCAGACATAAGGGGAACTACTATGACTCGGCGTGTACCGGTAATCCATGAAAGATTTTTACGGCACATCTGGAGTAAGAAATATCTCGCCAAAGAACTCTTTACAACAGACGGAGAGCGTATAGAAGTCCGGGATGTGGGTGAATGGAATACAAATTCCGGTCCCGATTTCCTCAATGCTCGCATTATCATCGATGGAATTTCCTACAAAGGCGATGTGGAAATTCATCGAAATGAATTCGATTGGCTGCAACACAATCATCAAATCGATCCTCACTACAATGGTGTTGTGCTCCATGTTGTACTCGAAGGGGATTCTCAAGCTTTCAGCACAATGACAGCAAGCGGAAGAAAAATACCGGTGCTTGTTCTCTCTGAAAATCTTTCGACGCCGTTGCGAGTGATCTGGGAAAGAGCAATTCTTGATGACCGATTGGAACGAATACCTCTATCGCACTGCAACGCCAGCAATGCTATAGCGCCAGCGGAAGAAATCGAACGGTGGATTTCTAAATTAGCGCTTGAACGATTGGAGTTGAAACTCCGCCGATTCGAAGAGCGATTGAATCAACTTGCTTTTGTAAGGAAACAGGTTCTTCGCGATCACGAGCAGCAGTACACTCCTTTCTACGACGATGAGATGAGAAATGTTCCTCCTCCTCAGTACTCTATCACGAAACAGGATGTATCGCGTAAAGAATTATGGGAACAACTTTTGTACGAAGGCTGGATGGAAGCTCTTGGATACTCCCACAATCGTGAGCCAATGTTGAGAGTAGCCCAAGCGTTACCGTTGAATATCCTCAAAGAACAGAAGCAAAAAAATCCTTCTCTTTCCATCGAAGCGTTGCTCTTTGGCGTTGCTGGTCTACTTCCTTCAACAATATCAGAAGAGAAAACCGAAACGCGTAATTATATCCAAAAATTACTTGAACAGTGGGAACAGTTTCGCACACATTACACCGGTGATATTGTTTCAGAATCCGCATGGACATTTTTCCCAACGCGTCCTGCTAACTTTCCGGCACGACGACTTGCTGCAGGAGCGGCGCTTGGCGAGTTAATGCTTCGAAAAGAAGTTTTCAGGGAAATGATTCAGTGCTTCAAACAAACATTATCTCCACGGGAAACAGAAAAATGCTTATGGAACATTTTTTTTCTTAAACTCAATTCGTTCTGGCAATGTCGGTACAGTTTTGTTGAATGTTCAGCAAAGCCATTGCCTGCGCTGGGAATTTCACGCCAGCATGAAATTACTGTAAACGTACTTTTACCGATTGCTCTTCTCTATGCGCGAATTTTCAAAGATCGAGATGTACGTGAATCGGCGATAACATTATATCAGTCGCTTCCGCCGCGTGAAAAGAACGGCATCCTTCGCACAATGGAAAATAACGTCGTTCACAAAAAATTCGCAATTGATAGCGTATGGAAGCAACAGGGATTGATCCATCTTTATAAATACTATTGCGTCGAACATCACTGTAGTGAATGCGCATTTGGAAAATGTTCAGAACCAATTCTTTAGGGCTGGTTTAAACAGAGCATTGAATATCCACATTCTCATAAATATTTGTATATTATATTCTGTGTAAGGCAATAAATAATATGGAGGAGTTATGAAAAACAAAATTCACAAATTCGCATTGTTGGCGCTAATCCTTTTTGGGTTCGTTAGTAGTTTTGCACAAGAAACTACGAAGCCTGTTCTTACTTTAGAAGTCGCAAAGCAACTCGCTGTTGCAGCGGAGAATGAAGCAGCAAAAAATAATCTGTCCATGGTCATTACAATTCTCGATGACGGTGGAAATCTTCTCTACTTTGAACGAATGAATTCTGCACAACTTGGCAGCATTGATGTGGCATTGGCAAAAGCTCGGACAGCGTTGTACTTCAAACGCCCGACGAAATCATATCAGGATCGAGTGGCGGGCGGAGATATGACATTGCTGAAAGTACCAAACGTTATTCCCGTCGAAGGCGGATTGCCGCTTATCGTGCATGATCAAATTATTGGTTCGGTTGGAGTTAGCGGCGGTACGCCGCAACAGGATGGCATGGTTGCTCAAGCGGCTATCACTGCTTTTCAGACTCTTCAAGGCTCAAAGTAATTTCACAATTTTTTGGAGAAATAATTATGAAGAATCAATTTAGTTATCTGATTGGCGTTCTGGTACTCGAAATTTCCATTCTATCATTTACAGCATACGGGAAAATTGAGGTAGCGAATTCACAGAATGTATGTGTTCGATTTGAACATGTTGCTTTCAACGTTGCAGATCCTGTTACAATGGCAAATTGGTACGTCAAAAATTTGGGAATGAAAATTATGCGTCAGGATGGAGCCCCAACGTACACAACGTTTATCGCAGACTCTGGCGAACATATGATGATTGAATTATTTCACAATGCCGATTACCCATTGTTCCCGGCTCAGAAAATCAATGTAATGTCGCTTCATCTTGCATTCTGCTCTCCTGACATTAAAAAAACAGTGGAGCAACTTTTGTCAAATGGCGCATCTTTGGCAGATTCTCTAAAACCTACAGCCTCAGGAGACCTTGTGTGTATTTTACGCGATCCCTGGGGATTGCCAATTCAATTTGTTCAACGAGCAACGCCTATGTTACGTCATAGTGGACTCTACATTGAACATTTTGCCTTGAACTTATCGGATTCACGAAAAACGGCCAGTTGGTACGAACAAAACACTGAAATGAAACGTATACGCGATGGAAAAGCTCCAACGTACGGAATGTTTGTTAGCGATTCCACTCAGGCAATGATGTTCGAGCTCTATCAAAATGAGGAATATCCTGTAATTGATTTTGGCACAATCAGTCCAATGTCGATTCATGTTGCATTTCAAGTAACCAGTGTTGAACAGGCAAAACAATTGCTCGTTTCACAGGGAGCTGTGGTCGCAGATGATATTACAACTACGCTAATTGGGGATCAGGTACTAATGATGCGAGATATCAATGGTTTCCCGATTCAGTTTGTTCATCGCGCTAAGCCAATGATTAAGTAATTTGCATGATTTGTAAGGCTGCTGACCACCTCCAGCAGTCTTACCTTTTGTTTGTTATAAAATCAACCGCATTTAAACAGATTATCCTCACTTGCTCTATTTTTTTCAGTCTAGACAGTCGTTTTGTTCCATAATGCTGAAGTAGTTTTCATTTCTTGTTTATCAAAAAAGTAAACCTAACATTTCTTATGAGCAATTGGATTAAAAAGTAAATTCAATTGATTGCATTTACATAAACTTATCGATATATTTTTTATGTTAAAAATTTAAACGGTTCAAGTCTGTTTTTTAAAGGTTTTTGCTTTGATAAAAAAAATCACTATTGAAGATGTAGCTAAACGAGCAGGGGTATCAAAAGGTACGGTTTCAGCTGTAATCAATGGGAAAAATTCTGTAAAAGGGGAAACTCGAGATCAAATTCTGGAAGTAATGAAGGAACTTAATTTCCGTCCAAGAGGCACTGCACGGAATTTAAAAAATGGGCGACAGGACAAAAGTGTTGGCCTCATTATAAAAGATATCAACTATCCATTTTATACATCGATTGCGACGGGTGTCCAGGAGTATGCATCTTCAAAAGGATACTCTGTTATTATTACGAGTTCAGAAAATAATCATCAAGCGGAAAAGCATCTTTCGCACCTCTTTTCAGCGAAAGATATAAAGGGAGCAATTATAGCTCCTATTGTAGAAGGTGCAGCGGAAATTGAGCATTTGTTTAAGTTAAAAATGTTAAACTTTCCTTTTGTACTTCTCGAAGACGTAAAAGGGATTCAAGCAAATGTCGTTGCTATTGATAATATTCGTGCAATAAAAAGAGCAGTGAAATATCTTATTGATAATGGACATACTAAAATTGTGCACTTTGCTGGTCCACCACAATCTTCTCACACTCAGGAACGTATCGAAGGCTTTCGTCATGCATTTAGTGAAAGTCCGCTTATTTTCCATAGAGATATGATTGTATCCATCGGGTCTCGGCATGAAGAAGCATTTCAGAAAACTCTTGAGTACTTCAAGAATAAACGGCGAGAAGATTATCCGACGGCTATTGTTTGTTTCAATGATCAACAAGCTCTTGCTGTGATGCTTGCATTACAAGAATTCAACATTCGAATACCTGAAGATATCTCTATTATTGGGAATGACGACATTTACTACGCGAGTATCTATCCTGTTCCCCTGACGACAATCCGTGCGCCACAGAAAGAAATTGGAAGACGCGCTGCGGAAATTTTAATTCGGAATATAGAATCTACTACTCTCCTTCAGCCAGAAAAAATTGTGCTGGAAACAGAATTTATTATTCGTCAATCGTCTCGATCCCTTAAATAGTTTCTTATCTATTCCATTATATTAATCCGCTGCGTTAAGATTCTGACGACATTCGCGCCTTTCCTCTATTATTACTTGTTCACTGTTCGAAAAACAACTATCTTAAAGGAAAAACCATAACATTGTGAACAAAGCCGTATGATAACATACAAAGAAGCTGGAGTTGATATCGATGCAGGGGAAGAGCTTGTGAGGCGTATCAAAAAGTCTGTACGCTCAACGTTCAATTCAAATGTCAAGGCTGATATAGGTTTGTTTGGCTCTTTCTATCGAGCATCGTTCCCTGGAATTAAAAAGCCTATCCTTGTATCGAGTGTCGATGGTGTTGGGACAAAGCTGAAAATCGCCATTATGATGGATCGCCACAACACAATCGGACAAGACCTCGTCAATCATTGTGTCAATGATATCCTTGTGTGTGGAGCTAAGCCGCTGTACTTCCTTGATTACTATGCTACCGGTAAATTAAATCCCGATGTTGCTGAGCAGGTGATACTTGGCTTAGTAAAAGCTTGCAAAGAAAATGATTGCGCTCTCGTTGGTGGAGAAACTGCCGAGATGCCGGGAATGTATGCGTCAGATGATTACGATATTGCGGGAACAATTGTCGGCGTTGTGGATGAATCAAAAATTCTCAATGGCAAAAAAGTTCGGAAGGGCGACATTCTCATTGGGTTGCCTTCAACGGGACTTCACACGAATGGTTATTCTCTTGCACGTCGAATTCTCTTGCCGCAATTCGATCTCGAAACTTTTATTCCTGAACTTCGTTCAACGCTCGGCGAAGGGCTTTTGAGTATTCATCGTTCTTACTTCAAAACTCTTTATCCGTTACTTCAATCTTCCGCAGGCAAATACATCCACGCACTCTCGCATATTACCGGCGGAGGAATTGTTGGAAATACTCAACGTGTGTTACCGGAAGGATTGATGCTTTCAATAGATTGGAGCGCGTGGGAACGTCCAGCTCTCTTCAATCTCATTCAACATGTCGGCGATGTTCCAGAAGACGATATGAGGCGAACGATGAACCTTGGAATTGGGCTTGTTATGATTGTTGCGCCATCTTCTGTTGATGCTCTCATTCGAGCGTTGCGTCGTCGAAAGGAAAAACCGATTATTATTGGCGAGGTTGTATCTCAACAGAAATAGGAGATCGTAAATCTATGGATCCGTTGTTGAGTGAAACATTATCGGTTACACAAGCAATTCAACTCATACTGGCGCCGGCAGTAATGATCAATGCTTGCGGGTTATTACTCCTGGGAATCAGTAACAAATTTTCAAATGTGCTGAACCGAATTCGTCTTTTAACAGGAGAAAAGCGATCATTGCTGAATCGCGCTCCCGATAGCGGGCTTCTTCCTTTAGAGAGTCAGCGAATCGAAAGTATCAAGCGACAGCTCAATGGCTTACTCGAGCGAGCGCGACTTCTTCGTGATGCTGTTTTGTGTTATTTCGTAAGTATAGGAATTTTTATAGTAACGTCCATTTTGATTGGTTTTGATTTCTTCTTTCAAATTCCATGGTTACGATATTTTATCATTGGAATTTTTTTGATTGGAATGATTGTGGTCTTTGGCGGCGTCGTATTTGGAGTGAATGATACATTCAAAGGTTTCTCGATTGTTAAATTTGAAGTTGATGTAGATAAGTAACGAATTATCCTCAACACAGCGTGCATGCATATTGCCATTTTAAATGCTGGTCAACCAACAGATTATCTCTATGGACTTGTTACAGGGTTAGCAAGTAATTCATCCCTTACTATTGATGTTATTGATTCTGACGCATCACAAAATCTCTTTACGAATATTCCATCCGTGCGTCACTACAATTTTCGTGGGGATAATCTTTCTCCGCAATCTTTTTTGACGAAAACATTCCGAATACTGCGTTATTACTTTCGATTGTTGAGCTATGTCCCTTTTTCGAAAGCTCGCATTTTCCATATTCAATGGGACAATAGTATCTATTTGTTTGACCGCACGATTCTTCTTCTTTACTATCGAATGTTTGGGAAAAAGATTGTTTATACAGTGCACAATATTGACCGACAATTTCGAGATACACGCCATTCATCTCTCTATAATCGAATTTCACTCTACTGTGGATACCATCTTGCGCATCGGCTTATTGTACATACTCAAAAGATGAAAGAAATGTTGTGCGATTCTTTTTCACTCTCTCCTGAAAAAGTTGCCGTCATTCCTCACGGAATAAATGTACGAGTACAGTATACCGGAATTTCTATGGAAGAAGCTCGCGCCCATCTTTCTATTTCCAAAACAGCAAAGACGCTATTATTTTTTGGAATGATCGATCGGTATAAAGGATTGGATATTGCATTCGATGCGTATGCGCATATAGTGAATTCAGATTCATCATTCTTCTTCCTCATTGCCGGGAAGCCAAAACGTTCCGATGGCTATTTCGATAGCTTGACTCAATTTGCAAAAGCAAATATTCCAGCAGAGCAAATTCGATTCGACGCGAAGTTCATTCCTTCTGAGGAGGTAGAATATTACTTTGCCGCGGCAGATTGTGTCATTCTACCATACCGTTCGATTTATCAAAGCGGGATTATCTTCCTTGCCTATCGCTTCGGTGTGCCGCTCATTGCAACTGATGTAGGAAGTTTCCGTGAGGATATCCAGGATGGTATTACCGGAATAGTTTGCAAGCCTGAAGATCCAGATGAGCTTGCGCACGCTATTCAAAGGTTCTTTGCAAGTGAACTTTATTTGCAGAGAGAAACTACACGGCAATCTATTCGTGAGATGGCTCATTCACGTTATTCATGGAAAACAATTTCTGAGAAAACAATCGAACTTTACCAGTCTCTCTGTCAACAATGAAGCAGGTATCCAAAAACGTAATTGCACTTACCGTCGCTGATCTCATTGGGAAAATCTCTGGATTTGTAGTTGTGGTAATTCTTGCGCGCGTTCTGTCGGCTCAAGACTTTGGCGCAGTAAATATTGCATACGCGGTGTTAGCGTATGGAGTTGTCCTTAGCGCTGGAGGCTTAACGAAAATTGGAATCCGAAATATTGCTCAAGGAGCAGAAACAACCATCGTCAACGAAATTATGAGCGAACGATTGGTAACGACATGCATCGTTGTTATTCTCATGATTCTATCTGCGCTGTTCTTCGTTGGGGATTCTCTTACCCAGCTCCTCATTATTTTATTTTCTTTTGTACTACTTCCTCAAGCGCTATCGCTGGAATGGTACTTCCAGGGAAAAGAATCTATGCGAATTGTGGGAGTTGCGCGCGGATTATCATCTATTGTGGCTATGATTGCAGTTGTAATTTTTGTCCGCTCCGCTGAGCAGGTATGGATCCTTGCTGTGGGAACAATCTTTGGCGAAGTCTGTGCATCATTGTTATTGTTTCGATCATACCGTCGGACATCTCCGAACTTTCGACTTAAAATAAAGCCTTCATTAAATTTATTTTTCCGTTCGCTCCCTCTTACGGTTGGCGTCATTCTCGCAACGCTTGTTATAAATTTTCCGCCGTTAGCGCTTGGCATAGTTCGTTCCCCTCAAGAGGTCGGAATTTATAGCGCTGCGTGTAAACTTGTATTTTTTCTTCTCATTGGCGATAGGATGTTGAATTCTATTCTCCTTCCTGCAGTATCGAGGAAAATTGTTAGTTCGCGTGAATCGCTTAGTGATTTAATCCATGAAGCGATTCGGTGGACGCTTCTTCTCGCTTTGCCGATCGTCGTCGGTGGAAGTATACTTGCTTCGGAATTGCTTGTTTTTATTTTTGGGGAGACATACAAAGCCTCTACGCCTGTGCTGCAGGTGTTTCTATGGTACTTTCTTATTACAATGCTCCACACCATAATGACAGCAGTTATCATCGCTCTTCATCGAGAAAAAACTTATAGTTCAATTATGATAGCAACCGCTGTTCTCTATGTGTGTTGTGTAACAATTGGAGCTATTGCTGCGGGCGCTGTTGGCACGGCAGCGGGAGTTGTGATTTCTGAAATCGTAAGCCTCGTGCTGATGTGGATTGAAGTGCGCAAAGAAATTCCCATACGAATTCCTTCTACGCTCATCCAATGTTTGCTAGCGTCAGCTCTCATGGGAGTGGCGCTTGTATATTCAACTTCTCTCTGGCTGGTTGTACGTATTCTCCTTGGCGCTTGTGTTTATGGCGTAATTCTTTTTCTAAGCGGTGGAATAAAGTATGATGATATTTGTACTTTACGAGAAAGGTTCCTATGAATATCGTCGTTGGAATAACTGGATTTTCTGAGGGATGGCAGAGTTATCTCGAGCAAGAGGGCGTGCCATATACGCATGTTTCAGAATCCTTCTCTCTTAATGACTATAGTGTTATTATTGCGCCATCAGCCGTGTCTTCTGAACAAGTTCCGATGATTCAATCCTATGTTTCAAAAGGAGGTTCGTTACTCTGTTCTGCGGAAGCGTATTCGAAAATATTTTCGGTTCCTATTGCTAAAAAGTTTGTGAGTTATATTTCATTTCTTGATTCGGAACTTTTTTCAGATGTTGGGATTATCCGGGTGAATGACCTTTGTACAATTCCATCGAATGCAAATCTTGGTAAGACGCAAACGAAAAATTCGGCGCTTCTTATGACAAAGCATGGTTTAGGTACAATGATCGTGCTTCCTTTTGAAGCTGATATGCTTCTCGCTGATAGCAGAAGCGATGACTGGTCATTTTATTCTTCCCATGCTCGTCTTCCCTTCGAGCGTGTTGCAACAATTTCGAAGCGCTCCTTGAGAATTTTGCTTAGCCATTCCCTCGAATTTCTTCATCATACACGGAATCTTCCGTACGTGCATAAATGGTATTATCCAGACAATGCGCGCTCGGTTTTTTGTTTTCGAATTGATACTGATTTTGGAACAAGAGAACAAATCGATGAGCTTGCTATTTTCCTTCATCGGCGCCACATTCCCGCCTCGTGGTTCCTCGATGTAAAAAGTCAGGAGCCATTCCTGGATGTCTATTGCCGAATCGATGGAAATCATGAGATAGGCGTTCACTGTTACGATCATCAACATTATAGGGAGAAAAAGCTCAATATTCGAGATGATGTTGATGCTGCTTTGTCCATTCTTCGATCAAAAGGAATTGAACCGAAAGGATTTGTTGCGCCCTATGGTCAATGGAGTAAAGAACTCGATGATTGCATCCGGAATGATTTTGAATATTCATCAGAGTTTTCGTATGATTATGACAGCATGCCTTTTCAAATGCAATCGGGTATGCTTCAGATTCCGATTCATCCGATTTGTATTGGATCGTTAAAACGTCATTCATATTCCAGTGATGCAATGAAACAGTATTTTGATTTTGTAATTGACAAAAAGCTTGCTCTTGCTGAGCCAATTATTTTGTATCATCATCCACGCGATGGAAAACTCGATGTACTGGAGCACATTTTTCATCGTATCAAAGAAGTCAAATTGCCTCTATTTACAATGATTGAATTCGCAGAGTGGTGGCGCAAACGTCAACGATCCTCTCTTCATTGCGAATTCCAAAACGATACTTTGATGGTATCGGCAGATTCGAACGATGAATCCTGCACTATCCATTGCACCATTTCTGATGGACGTGAAGCATTTCTTCAAACCCCATCAACAGTCAAACTTGAATCGCTTCCACGGAAGACACGACAGCCGTTCGTTTATCCGAAAGATTACGTCCGAATTGTTCGATGGAACTACCGTATTCCTTTCATTCGCACGACCGATGCGATTGTCAAATTTTTTAGAGAGGGACGGAAACGATGAAGGCGCTATTTGCAACGCATCCCGCTGTGTCGCTTCATCAAGGCGGAGTGCGTACACAAATGCTCCAGACAAAAGCTGCGCTTGAACAGCTCGACGTTACTGTTTCGTTGTTCGAAATGTGGAAAGATATTGATATTCACTCGTATGATCTCGTTCACATTTTTACTGCAAATATGGCGACGTACCACTTTGCTCGAGCGTTGAGGGTGAATCACGTACCATTTGTTGTTTCGCCAATTTTTTACTCGCGGCATTCTGCGCGAACCATCCATTCCGTTGTAACTCTTGATAGAACTCTCAATCATTTTGTGCGCGGAGTATGGACAGATTATGGAATTATGGCTGAGCTCTGCAGTTGGGCTCGCGGAATCCTTCCAAACACTCAAGCTGAAGCGCAGCTTTTAATCCATGGAATGAATGTACCATCCGATAGTGTACGAATTGTTCCGAATGGCGTCGAAGATCGTTTCTCGAAAGCGCCGCCAGAACTTTTTATTCGACAGTATGGATTGGAAAATTATATTCTCTACGTCGGGCAAATCGGCGCAGAACGAAAGAATGTCTACAATCTTCTTAAAGCATTGGAACGGATCGATCATCCGGCGGTGCTCATCGGTACAGTCGAAGATACGCCTACCGGAAAAAAATGTCTTGAACTTGCAAAAAGGAATCCTCGTTTACTGATTATTGACGAGCTTCCGCATGATTCGATGCTTCTTGCATCGGCATATAGAGCTGCAAAAGTGTTTGCGCTTCCATCTCTCTACGAAACGCCGGGAATTGCAGCAATGGAAGCGGCGCTCGCTGGCGCATCCATTGTGATTACACCTTATGGCGGAACGAAAGATTATTTTCAGAACGAAGTAGAATACGTCGAACCAACATCAGTGAACGACATTGAGCGAGGTATACGAGCGGCGCTTGCAAAGCCAGCTTCGAAAAGATTGAAAGATTATTTCCTTGCGCATTTTACCTGGCAACACATCGCTGAAAAAACAAAGAGCATCTATGAGTGGGCGCTCAATGGAGCGTAGGCGACGTATTTAATTCTCATTGTTTCTTTTTCAGCTTTGCTGGAAATGCGAAACAAATTCTCTTATATTTTCTTTACATTTTTTATGAAAGAAGAAAAGGAACTGCGTGGCACAACTACTGAATATATTTTTTATTGGCGATATCAACGGAAAACCAGGAATAACGCTTGTTACCAACCTGCTGAAACAATATCAACAAAAATATAGCATTGATTTTTGTGTGGTCAACGGAGAAAATGCAACCGATGGAAAAGGGATCGAAGAGAAAGATGCAAAACAGCTCTTTGAACTTGGCATTCACGTTATTACCACCGGAAATCATCTGTGGGATCGCTGGTCGGCAAAATCGTTGCTTGCAAAAGAACGAAACATTCTCAGGCCTTTGAATTATCCAAAAGAGAATCCGGGAAATGGTTTTGTAGTATATGATTTGAAAGAGAAAGGAAGGATCGGCGTCATCTCTCTTCAAGGTCGTACGTTTATGCAACCAATCGACGATCCATTCAAGGCTGCTGAGTGGGCAATCAGCAAAATTGCTAACGAAACAAAAGTAATTCTCATTGATATTCACGCGGAAGCAACAGCCGAGAAGATGGCTCTTGCATGGCACCTCGATGGAAAGTGCAGCGCCGTCATTGGCACGCATACGCACATTCCAACAGCGGATGCAAGAATTCTTCCGCAAGGCACAGCTTACATTACAGATGTAGGAATGACAGGACCGTTCGATTCTGTCATTGGAATGAAGAAAGAAATTGCAATCAAGCGATTCCAATTTCAAACTCCGTTTAAGTTTGAACTTGCCGAACATGATGTGCGGCTCTGCGCATTGTATCTTCAAGTTGATAGTGAAACCGGGAAAGCGGTAAAAGTTGAGCAAGTAGTTTTTCCGGCGTTCTAGATTGACACAAACTTTTATGAGAAGGCGCTTCTATGGCAGAAATAATCGACGGGAAATTTTATTCTGAACAAATCAAACAAGAAGTCAAAAAAGAAACTGAGGAACTTAAAGCTCGCTATGGAATAACTCCTGGCTTAGCCGTCATTCTTGTTGGAGACGATCCTGCTTCGCAATCGTACGTTCGTTCCAAAGAAAAAGTGAGCAAGGAGATGGGATTTTATTCAGTTACAGAGAGACGTCCGTCTTCGATTACAGAAGAGGAACTTCTTACCCTCCTTCACAATTACAATAACGATGCGAAAATCCATGGCATTCTTGTTCAACTTCCGCTTCCAAAACATATTAACGAACAGCGGATAATTGCCGCTATCAATCCAGAGAAAGATGTTGATGGATTTCATCCAACAACATTAGGGAAATTATTGCTTGGCGAAGATACTTTGAAACCATGCACTCCCGCTGGTATTCAGGAACTCCTGATTCGGAGCGGCAACGATCCAGGGGGAAAGCATGTTGTCGTTGTGGGCAGAAGCAACATTGTTGGAAAACCTATCGCTATGATGTTGATGCAAAAACAACGCGGCGCTAATGCTATTGTAACCATTGCTCATACCGCTGCTCAGGATATTTCTGTGTACACCCAACAGGCGGATATTCTTATTGCTGCAATGGGAAAGCCGGAAATCATCCACGGTTCGATGATTAAGGAAGGCGCTGTAGTGATCGATGTTGGCATCAATCGCGTTGCAGATTCTCTTTCTTCAAAAGGATACAAAATTGTCGGCGATGTTCACTTTGAATCCGCTGCTCAGAAAGCAAAGGCAATTACTCCAGTCCCCGGCGGCGTTGGATTGATGACGGTTGCAATGCTGATGAAGAACACGCTCAAAGCGGCTAAATCTTCTCTTCGATAAAAAAATACCCCGAAACTTGATTCAGTTCGGGGTACTCGTTCCAAATGGATGGAAATATTACTTCACTAAAACCGCCTTCTTTGTTGCACTATAGGCGCCTGCTCGTACGCTAATGAAGTACACTCCGCTCGCGAAATGCTCGCCATTTAATATAACACTGTGCGCGCCAGGCTCTTCAATTCCATCAACAAGCGTGGCTACACGCTCTCCAATAATATTATAGACAGCAATTTCAACATGCGTCTTTACAGGAATTTGATATCGAATCATTGTCGATGGATTGAATGGATTCGGGAAATTTTGCTCTACTGAAAATTGCAGCGGCTGCAACTCCGAAGTTGCTTCGACATCGGTTCGCACTAACCCAGGAATTTTTGATGGCAGAGTCTCCACTGGATCAAGGAATTTCTGATACGAATATGGAACATCCAGTACGCAGGTTGGTTCTGTAATGTAACTGCCGCTTCCAAAATAATTCCCTTCGATAAGATGAACGTTCCCAACATAAGCGCTAAATTCGCTGAAGAGAGCTTTCTCAACGTTATCGAAATAATTATTCTCGACCCGCACGCATGCGCCCATGCGAGTGTTAATCGCATCGCTGCAATCTTTATAGTAATTATTAAAGATGTGAGCTTTCCCAAAGCGAATTAAAGGAAGACGCGATCCGCAATTGAAGAAGTAGTTATGATGGAACGTAATCCGAATAACGCTGTCTGCATATTGTGTATCGCCGGAACTTATCAGTACCGCCTTATAGTGATCGTGGAAAGAGCAGTTCGATACAGTAAGGAATGTCGATTGATTTTTGATGTCGAGGAGTCCATCATAGTAATCTTTATCATGGTCGCGATCCGAATAAAGTTCACAGTGATCGATGACGATATTTTTCGATGAACCATTGATTTCAATAGC
>DAOOUW010000001.1:21334-31161 GCA_035390885.1 Bacteroidota bacterium
AAAGTTCACAGTGATCGATGACGATATTTTTCGATGAACCATTGATTTCAATAGCATCATTTGTGTCAAGTGTGTCCTGAACATGGGATACAGTAACGTTCCGAATAATTACATTACGCGCTTGATTGATCGAGAGCGCAATTCCTCGTAAATGTGCAGTGTCTCCGACTCCGAGAAGAGTTTTGTTTGATTTTACTGAGATGACCGAATGTTCGGCAAGGGAACCAGAAAATTTTACAACGTATGGAGTTGAGCTTCCAAGATATGTTTGAAGCTCTTCAAGTGTCGTCGCAGTTACCGTTTCGCCTTCTGCGCCTCCTGTTACAAGGTAAGGAGTGCCGTTATCATCCTGAACTGAAGCATAACCAATAATTGTGGTATCGATATTCTCTTTTATAAAATTAGGAAGAAACCGTGCAATAGCATGGACATCGCTTTTTATTGCAAATTGGAAAATACTATCCGCACTTGGTTCCTCGCCTGTCCAGCTTTCAAAAAAGTATCCTTGCGCTGCGTGAGCATGGAGCGTTACAATCGTACCTTTATCGTAAAGCTGTTGTATAGGAGAGTACGACACTGTTCCGCGAGTTGAGTCGTTTGAGGCAACGGTAAGTGTGTACTGTGGAGAACATTCATAACCAGTAACTCCATCTCCAATAATTCTAAAGTAATCGATGTTTGCAAGTCCGCCTGTGCAAATTGATTCCAGCCGTATTTTATGATCGCCGGCTGTGAGGTGTACCTGTAGTGAATCAATCTCTCTCCAGTTCGACCATGTAGTTGTGTATGGGAAAAGCACTGTATCGATTACAACATTTCCATCAATGTAAAGTTTTCCATCGCGAAGATTGGTTGCTGTTCCACCGAAAGCATAACGCCACGTTACAAAGTAATCTCCTTCGGTCTGAACAAAAATTTCCCAGCTCATAGCAACGCCAATACCGTTATTAACATCGACATATCCTGGTCCTGTCCATCCTGAAATTGAAGAGGAGGAGGTTTCAATGGTACCATTATAGTTACAGAATCCTAAATCATTTTCCTGAATAATGAGCGAATTTTGCGCACTCGCAATTGTTACAAGGAAAATGAAGGCAGGGAAAAGCCATTTCAATTTGTTCATAGAGTTTTCTCCTTACACACGTTTGACAAAATTGTTTGCACACGCCTAATGCTGTAGAGAATATACGTGCCAAAAAATCGAAAATCCATTTTTGCCCAACAAAACCGGCATTATGCGACCCAATATTGATGTGGAATCATTCATTTGTAATTTTCATCCATAGAAAAATGAGAGCTGTTGTTCCTTTGGAGGATAGAAAATTTGCTTAGCGGTTGAAGTTTGCAATCCAAAAAGTTCTTTCAATTTTTTCTTATCGTATCCAAATGGATGGAGAAGCGTTGCCATTGCCTCTACTACAAGTTCAGCATACTTCTCTCTATCGTATCCATCTTCGAAAGCGTAGAGGGCGAGAGGTTTTGCCTTGTCCGGATATTTTTTTCCGGTATGATCAATGAGAATGTATTCGATGCGCTCGCCAGCTGAAAGATGAATTCCCATCTGCTCTATTGATGCTGAGACGATTGCATTGACCGTGCGACTTCTATATTCTTCCGGTTCCTGTGAAATGTGCCGTTTAATGATAAGTTCCATCGGGTGAACGTTTCCACTGAGGATTGATTCGATTGTGCAACGTCCAACATTTATTAATTCCGGTACAAGCGCAGTAAGTTCATCGATATTTTTTGCTTGCGCCATCATTTTCAGCAGCGCCATTTGCGTCGTTCGCACAATGGTTGGTACATCGTGGCGGCGCGCTTCGATTCCACGCATTTTCAATTCGCCGTGCTTATACCATCCAACGTAGTGATTTGCCGTTGTTATTGAAGCGTCGGTTTTCGATGCGGGGAAAAGAATCCAGTTGTATATTCCTTCCAATGAAATATCAATACCGACGCGACGAGATATTTCGGCAGCGAGCTCTTCATAGTCTTGTTGAGTTGCGCCTGGTTTCTTGAGCCACAAACAATCGACGATTCCGTGAAGTACAGTGTATCCGGCTTCTTCGGCAATTTCCTTTGCCGTCAGGAGTGATTCACGGGAGAAAGCATTGACCGATTCATGAGCTTCGATCTTTCCGAACCGCGCGTTTCTGTACCCAAGATATCCAAAACAACTAACCAGCATCCACTTTAGCGCATTCTGTAAATTGTTGTATTTCTGATAGAGCGCATCATTGTTCCCTTTATAAATTTTTCGTTTCTGTTTATAGTACGCTCGTTTTGCAAGTACAGGTTCTAATGTAGAAGCCACCAATCCTCTCCGCCGTGAGCATATTCTGTAACCAAGTTCTGGCACTACATTCTCAGGCTTCGTCGATGCGCAACATTGGCAATTGATGGTTTCCGGCGAAATATTATTCTTTACCATAATTGTAGGATACATTGACACAAAATCCAATTCTGCAACATCCTCGTAGTAACCGACCGGCGGAGTGAAGATGAGTCCGCCTCGATCTGCCAGCAGCAATGTGGTAGCGGGTTTAAAATCTTCCGCTTCGCGTTTCTTCGATGGTATGAGAACGTTGTGTCGGTATGCCCACGAGTACTCAAGCGACGACATTGATGTGCCAATACTTGCGCGTGCCTGTTGCTGTCCGCACATTTGAGTAAGACGCGTCATTTCAAAGAGTCCATCGAATCCCGCCTCTGCAAAGGTAAAGGAATTTGTTCTATCGATGTGCCACCGTCCTGCAAGAAGAAATGAACCATCGGTGTGTACAATTTTTCCGTACTGAAAAAAACTCGAACCTCTTTTCCTTATGTAGGAAGCTTTCGTATCTCGATTGAGCAACAACGGTATTCCTGTTTGTTTCGAGAGATGTACAAGCTTTGGTAAAAGAAGAGAGTCGCCGTACTCGGTAAGGAGAATATCGGGATTACAACGGAGAAGATGACTGTTGAATACTTCGAGGAATTCTTCCGGCTCACTGCATTCTATTGTCGCGGTGCGCTCATCGCAGACGATATCTAATTGGAAAGAACGCTGGTACTTCGGTGCAATCCATGCTGAATCCGGCGCTAATCGTAATTCCATAATTGAAAGCGGTGGCGCTTCATATTCGCATGCTTCACGACTGTCGTGCACGGTAAAGGCTGTGAGTTCGTTCGATGCGTTGATCTCGTAATCACCGAAAGCAAGTGGAAAGAGATTTGTTTCGTAGAAGAATTGCTGTTCTACAGGCAAATTAGAATTGTAGAATGCGGTGTAAGGAAAAAATTTTTCAAACAACTGTGTCGCTTTTTGAAAGTTAAGAGGATTCTTTACCGTAATCTGAAATACATCGAGCAATTTACCGGAGAAAAGTTCTTCTCGTGTTGTTGAATGAACATGAACCGGCGTCCCACAACGTTTTGCAGCCATAGCTACACGATTTCTATCGGCAAGATGCATGTCGAGGAAGAACGATGGTGCAAATTGGAAGTATGTTTTACGCCGTTTGCCATCTTTGGTAATAAACCAGAGCGTCATACCGTTCTCGGATGGATAGGCATCGAATAACCATCCGGAGAGAAGAGGTGCGCAAGTTGTACAAGATTGTTCGGTCATTGTTCTACTGTAACCGTCCTGTAAGTTTTTTCCTGCAATTTGGAATCGCTGTCTTTGGAATTGGGTGCATCTTCGGTAATACGCTGTTGTGCGTGGAGTTCGTTCTCTAATTTTCTGATCTTCTTTTGCTGCTCAAGAATAATAGACATGACAATGCTTTCAAATGGAACTGCACGCATTGCATAGAAGTTTTCCGCTAAGTGGAGTTTCGCTGCGCGGAAGATGTCGTCGAAAATTTCCTGATCTTCTTTCCGCAATCCACGGCGAAACTTTGACCAGCTTTCTAATTCCGATGCAAGAATATTGGTAAATGTTGGCACTGTTCGTCCCATAGAATCGCCTATCCATGAATTTTATAAATATTGTGATTTGTATGTCTCGACTCAGGAATACATCGCGCTTTTTCTGTTTCCGTTCCTTGAAGCTTTGCAACGTAATCCATTGATTGTCGTACCATTGCAAAGATCTGGTTCCGTACCGGCGGGAAAATATTCCTTTCCTGACACACAACAAGGAATGAGATGCCAGCGCCTTTGAGTTTGTCGAGAGACGAAATCACTTTTTGTACAATTGACTTTGCTTCCTGAATGTTGACATTTTCATCATAGAATGTATCGAGCAAGCCCAGAATTAGAACAAGCTGTGTTGGCAGTTTCTTCTGAAGTTCCGGGAGCTTTACAGTGATAGTCTGCTCCACCTGATAACAGGTAAATCCACGCGAGATAAATATATGATTGAGAAATTCCTCAGGATCGATTTTTCGCAAACGTGCATAACGTGCAAGAGAATGAACATCGAAATAGTTGCTCGCATCGACAACTGCAAGAGTGCGACCGCGTGCAATTGCTTCTGCGGCAATTCTGTGAGCGTAACCAAACACAGAATCATTGCCGTAGAGTAAAAATGTTGTACCGCTTTGCTTTGTAAATTGTTGGAAGATTTCTTCCTTCAAAGCCTCAAGTGGAAGCTGGACAGAAGGAAGCTTCTGAATGTTCTTATTTGTACTTGTAACCGTTATCATTTGTTGACTCATTTATTTTTCTCTTCGGAATCATACGACATTTTTGTCGTCTTGTCAAGAGTTGATATGCTTAGAATTTCTATATCTGCTATCATTTATAATAGATGATATTGATTTTATGGAATAAAATGTCATATTAGGGTATGACAATTATGTCGTTTTGATGAGGTTGCAATGAAATCTTCGATAGCTCAGAGAATTAAGCAAGCGCGATATGCGAAGAATTTCGATCAGGCAACGCTTGCTACGAAAATAGATATTGCCACTCGAACGTTGCAGCGCTGGGAAAAAGGCGAGCAAGTCCCGGATAGTAATTACTTAATGCGCATAGTGAAGGTAACTGGAGTGTCAGCGCATTGGTTGCTGACTGGAGAAGGCGAGATGTTTGCAAAAGAATCTACAAGTTCCCCTTCGCTCGATACAAGTCGGTATAATCTTGTTTCGCTTCCAATTTTATCTTCGGTGCCGGCTGGAGCGCTCACTCAAATATTTCATCCCGATTCGAGTGAACGAACCATCACCGTTGATGATGTCCATGATTCGAGAGCTTTTGCGCTCGAGGTAAAGGGCGATAGTATGTCGCCAAGGATCGAGAATGGCGATATCATTATCGTGAGTCCAAATCAGGATGTGCGAAGCGGAGATATCTGTGTTGTTCGTGTCAATGAAGAAGACACAGTAAAGAAGGTGAAATTTGAAGAAGATTTTATCCATCTCATTCCATTGAATCCAGCCTATGAGCCAATGGTTGTGCGAAAGCGTGATGTTGTACTTCTCTGGCGAGTTGTAAAAGTAGTCAAAAGCTTATAATGCTGCTTTATTTGGGAAACCAAAAAATTTCCACGCAGATTACGCTGATACTCGCATAAGGGAAGCTATGAAAAGAATTGTTCTGATTTTATCCATCAGACTTTGGTGATTCTATCATTGAATGGTATAAGGAAGTTTTAGAAATTGAATTTTTCTATTGTTGGGATTTATCTTGAAAATGTAAATTATTCTGAGTAAGATAGCAGAAAATGGTGGGCGAGGAAATGTATTCCATAGTTGCTGAGACAAATTCAAGACTTCCAATAATTTTTCTATTTGTAGGTGTGTCTTTCATGGTGTTTGGGTGTAGCCAAAAAGAAAAGCTCGAACGAAAATATACTATAGAAAACTGCTTTGGCAATTGGAACGCGCACAGTGTTATCGTTACAAACTCGCATGATGAACACGAACGAATCGAATTCAGTGTTCCACGATATGGACAAATCAACTGTCAGATAAATCCCGATAGTTCGTTTACGCTCAATGTTGGTATATTTAAGGATGTAACCTTAACTGATGACCAAATGTGGCTTTCAGTGCAACGGGTACTTGTCCATAACGGTTATAAACTATTCATAAGCGGTACTTATGAATACAAAGATTCAATTGCTGATTTCTATAGCTATAATCGCGACAAACATTTCCGCAGTGTATTCTACACTTACGATGATGATTTCTACTTAAGCTATATTGATGGGAAACAAAATACATGGGAAATTCAATTTGAGAAAAATTGATGTTAAATAATTTATACAGGAGGAAGTACAATGCAAAAGAAAAAATTTGTAACGCTTGCTGTCGCCATTCTTGTTTTTTGCTTAATGCTCAATTTTGGATGCGATAAAGATTCGAACACAGGACCTGCAGGCTCTGTTCTTATTGGTTTTGGAAGTGATTACTTTCCATTGAAGGGGGCACAGACTATTTACGGGAAAGGTGAATATCAAGTTATGGAATACGATAGTACAGGGAGAATTATACAGTCCCACGCAGAAGCCGATCTCATTGGAAAGGGATATATAGGTCCGCAAACCAACGTTGCAGGGCTACCATGCCATTTTTTATATGGCTATCATCAAAATGGGGAGATTGAATATTCGAATGTAGCAATAGTCAACTACAACCAATCAGTTATTGCGTTCCAACAACCTGATCAGATATGTACTATTTTACCTTCGGAAATTGTTATTGGAGCAAAATGGATTATCAATCCTTTTGTTCCATTATACCAGCAAGTGACTGCCCAGATTATGGATTTTAGACCTTCGTATACTAATTCTGCAGGAGAAAAGTTTTCCAATGTCATTAGAATTAGAATTATGTATTTAGATTCTGCCACTACGCCTCATTACTCCTACTATTCTTATGGTAATAAAGGATGGCAATCATACTACGACACTACATACGAGGAAGTAAATGTAAACATGGATATCTACTTTGCAAAAGGTGTTGGACCGGTAGATATTAAGGTAAATCAAATTGATGGGACACGTAAATTCTGGAGAGTGGATAGCACCTATTCTTCTTCCACCCTGAATGTTCAATATTATAAACGCTACTTTAAAATTGGTGTACTTGGTAAATGTGGAAGAATTGAAGCCCCAGACGGAAACGGAATCCGTCCATACTCGCTTGATAAGATGAATGTAAAAAAAGCTACAAGGAAAATTAGTTTAACAGAACTTTTGTTTGGAAGTGATAAATCAATACGCCGTTCTGCACTCTTGAGACGTTAATATAAATGTGATGTATCAGAAATTTGAGGTACTCTTTCCGCAGTATTGAGTAACCGACGAACAAGTAAATCAAAGCTATATCTTGTAATATACTGATGCAGCCTTGTCTAGTTGCGGTCGATGGTTGTTATTACTACGTGAGATACATCTAGAAAATTCTTTTACATAGATTATGCAAATAAAAAATGCGGAAAGAATTCATTAACCAACATTGTTGATTGGAAACCTACAAAGACTGTCACCTCGATACGCATCACGAGCGCCTCGGCAACCGATGCTCAGACGGTGGCTGAGGTGAGCGATAGCTCGTATCCGAAACCGCCGCCTATAAATTCCCTTCTTATATAGAGAGGGTAGGGGGTGTGTAATTTTGGTTTTTATGCTTTTACTTCTAATCCGTCAATCAGCGTAAGAACGAATAATTTCCAGGAGTTGTACTACTCTTTTTCAGCGATCAGCGCTTCGGCAATTTGAACGGCGTTCGTTGCCGCTCCTTTACGAATATTATCGGAGACAATCCAGAGATTTACTCCGCTCTGAATAGTATAGTCCTTCCTGATTCTTCCGACGAAAACATCATCCTTGCCGTACGCATTGATTGGCATTGGGTAGAGATTTGCCTTCGGGTCATCTTGCACCACAACGCCGGGAGCATTGCGCAGAATTTTTTTCACTTCCTCTACCGAGCAAGGTTTCTCGAATTCGATATTCACCGCTTCACTGTGTCCTCCAATTACAGGCACTCGTACGGTTGTTGCTGATACTGGAATATTCTCGCCCATAATTTTTGAGGTTTCCATCATCATTTTAGCTTCTTCCTTCGTATATCCATTATCGAAGAAGACATCAATGTGGGGAATAACATTGTATGCGATAGGATGAGGAAATTTTTGAAATCGAACAGGTCTTCCGGCAATTTCATCTTCTAGTTGATCAACACCTTTTTGTCCCGCGCCTGTAACAGATTGATACGTCGAAACAACAACTCGTTTGATCCGGAATACATCATGGAGTGGTTTTAGTACTACAACCATTTGAATTGTCGAACAGTTGGGATTTGCAATAATTCCATGGTGTTTGAAGATGTCGTTTTTGTTGACTTCGGGAACCACAAGAGGTACTTTCTCATCCATTCTGAAAGCGCTGCTATTATCAATAACAACCGTGCCTCGTTTGGAAATAATCGGCGCGACATCTAAACTTACATTTGCACCGGCTGAGAACAGCGCAATATTGACGCCATTGAATTCCTCTGGTTTCAGTTCCCGCACGGCATACGGTTTTCCGTGGAAGAGCACTTCCTTTCCGACGGAACGACTCGAAGCAAGCGGAATAAAATTCTCGACAGGAAAGTTTCTTTCCTCGAGCACTTTGGTCATTGTACGGCCTACTAAACCAGTAGCGCCTGCAACAGCAACAGTATACGTTTTCACTTTTTACCTCGTTAAATTAGTTCTTCGAATGTTTGGCGTGAGCGAATGACTCGAACACGTTCTCCGTTGACAAGCACTTCAGCTGGTCGTAAGCGCCCATTGTAGTTCGATGCGTTGACAAATCCATAAGCGCCGGTCGTCATAATTGCAAGATAATCACCAGCATGGATTTTTGAAATAGCACGATCGCGAGCAAAGAAATCCCCACTCTCGCAAATTGGACCAACGACGTCCGCCTGCAAATGTTCGTACGACTCAATGACAATTGGCACAATCTGGTGATAAGCATTATAAAGAACGGGACGGATGAGTTCTGTCATTCCGCTATCAACGATTACGAATTTTTTTGACGTATTCTCTTTAATATACAACACTTTTGTAAGAAGCAGTCCTGCATTTGCTACGATTGCTCTTCCCGGCTCAGTCCAAAGCGAGCAGCCTGAGGATTGCAAAATTGGCATGATAGCTTCAATGAATTCTGAAGGCGCTGGCACTGGCGATGCAGAATTCTCAACGGGGAGAGCTTCGTGCAGCACAACATTGTGGTATGGCACTCCAAAGCCTCCTCCAAAGTCAATGTGCTGAATTGGAATCCCAGCTTCTCGTAATTGCTGCACCAAGGTTGCAAGACTCTTTGCTGTTTCCACGAATTGTTCTATCGAAGTAATTTGAGAACCGATGTGCGTATGAATTCCATGAACTTCGATTGATGGGAGGTTCATTGCGAGTTTGTAAACTTCGAGAGCTTTCGTATCTTCAATTCCAAATTTCGTAGAGTGCAATCCGGTCGTAATGTGCGGATGACTCTGTGCATCAATATGTGGATTTATTCTGATGGCAATGCGAGCTGTTTTATTGAGTCTGAGTGCAATTCTTGAAATTGCCTGAAGCTCTGGCACAGACTCGACGTTAAACATCAGTATATTTTTATTGAGAGCATACTCGATTTCATCATCTCGTTTTCCGACGCCGGCAAAAACTATTTTCTCAGGATCGAATCCAGACTTGAGCGCAAGGTAAAGTTCGCCTGCGGAAACGATATCAGCGCCAGCGCCTTCTTCTGCAAGCATTTTTAGAATCGTTGGATTGCTATTTGCTTTGACTGCGTAATAAACGCAATGCTCTATTTCTCCAAATGCAGCATTGATCGTGCGATAGTTATGAAGTATCTGTTGCTTGCTGTACACATAGAGCGGCGTACCGTACTCCTCGGCAAG
>DAOOUW010000001.1:31261-85859 GCA_035390885.1 Bacteroidota bacterium
GAAGTATCTGTTGCTTGCTGTACACATAGAGCGGCGTACCGTACTCCTCGGCAAGTTCCTTAAGGGAAATATCCTCGCAGTACAACACGGTATCTTTATAATCAATGAATGACATATCACCACACTTTTCGATTCTACAAAAATTATGCTACCGACAAAAGATGCATAAGAAGCACATACGGAACGCTAATCCAGCGAACAATAGAAACAAGCGCTTGTTGTGCAATTGGTATGTTAATGACAAAGAGCACCACGAAAATTCCAAGAAATCCTAACTGCTCGAATTTATATCCTAATTTTTCTGGCAATAGCGCTGAAAGAACATGGGAACCGTCGAGCGGTGGAATCGGAATCAAGTTAAATACTGCAAGGAAGATATTTATCGTAATGCCGACTGAAAACATTTGCAGCATAAACATAAAGAGTGATGCTGTCACACTACCATCTTCCGGAGCAACTGACGTAAAAATTATATTAAAGCAGCAGTATCCAAGAACGCAGAACAAAGCAACAACAAAATTTGAGAATGGACCAGCAAGCGACACAAACACATTATCGCGACGAGGCGAGCGGAAATTTTGTGGATTGATGGGAACAGGCTTTGCCCACGCAATGAACACTGGAATCTTTGCAAGAAATGCAAGGAGCGGAACAAGAATAGAGCCAAAGAGATCGATGTGCGGAAAAGGATTAAACGTTAAACGGCCTGCATCGCGAGCGGTTGTATCGCCGAGTCGCAGCGCCACAGCTCCGTGAGCGATTTCGTGCACAATAATAGAAAACAATAAAATTGGAATTATATACAACTGATTCATAGTAATATCAATACCTTTAGAAAGAAAAATTCCCGTTTGCGCAAATCCAAACGGGAATGTGATAAACTCAAGGATTTCAACGTACTATGTACAAAAAAAATCGCAGGAATTCAAGGTAATGATGTTGAAAGCGTGATGGATCTTCATCGTTAAATATATATTTTAAAATTGAGGAGTGAATAAAAATTACGAGAAGTGTGAAATCATCTACAGTCGCTCTGAAATTTTGTCCAACGGCTCTATTAGTTCTTCTGTTATATATTCTGTCTGCATAATCATTGCTGTCTAGTTCCCCCATCTATATTTTCCATATTGAATTTGTCTGGATCGTCTTTCTACTCGAGACACTCAAGTGGCATAACGGCACAGTCTACTGCTCATTATAAACTTTAGAGTATAGTATACGGCATATAAAGCTTCTATCGCATCTTTAAAATCCTGTACCGTGTTTTGGTTCCATGCTCCATCAATCATTAAAAGTTCATTTGAGGAATATCAACGACCCCAATTTCTTTTTGGGGACTGTACTTTTTCTATCAAGTTGTTTTAAATATTTCATATAAATATTTCTCACGCCGTTGTTGTCCTCTCTTTTCAATATCTTATTAAATTTCGGAACAAGCTCCTTTTGCGAATCTTGGCTGCTCTTAGCTATTTCAGTCAGGTCAAAAGCTGCGCTCCATCTCACAACGGTGCCTTCGTCGTTTGTATTTTTAAAAGCTCTGGAACAGCGTCTTTAACTTTATCTGGAAATTTTTGGGCAGTATTGCCTATTATTCTGCTGGCTTTCAATTTCAATCTTGAAGCTTTATGAAAACAAAACGAGGTAAAGCTTGAAGCAATCAATAATCAATAGGAGTCAAGCATTATTCTTTTGCCAGGCAATTCGACGGCAACGCTTATTGAATTTCTATATATCCTATTGAACGCTTTCTATTCTTCTCCGTTGAAAGGAGGATATTGATCCGTAAACCAGTATCCCATGTAAGCACCAACACGAAGTCCCCAACGGATATATCCAATAACAAAATCAAACATCTTCCTTGGATACTTTCCCGTAAACAGAATTGCCCACCACGCTATAAACAACACAACAGCGACTGCAATTCCATAAAAGAACAGAATAAATCCATGAGGTATTCCCACGTACAGCCATCCCAAAAAAGTCTTCAACAGAAGTTTTCCTCTCGATAGCTTCTCAGGATAATCCACTGTAAACTTTACTGAAGAATCGCTCATTCTTGCTCACCTCCTCTCTTGTTTTGCTTTGCCGCCGTTTTGCCTGACGTTTATTATAGAATAGCCCTGGCTCAATCCGCATTATAATGTAATATCAAAAACAAAAATTACGGGAATTTCTTTGCCGTACTTTGATATATTATTTCGCCAATCGAATCCTATATGAATACTTCAAGAAATTTGAAGTAATTTGTCATTCACTTTGTTTTCGAATAACTGATGAGACATTTTGTAGATAAAAGAGGTTCGCAATATGTTTAGATTCAAGAGACGTCGCTGATTATTCTTTTATCCGTTGCCAAGCAAAGCTTGCCTCACCTTCATTTAAGATCGTATCATCGTCAGAATCATTTTGAATTTCTTTAACGCTCTCAAGGCATGCGGTTGATTCGCAGGCATAATGACCATCTCGCCTTCCTTCAAGCAAAGAGGCTTGCCAGAAATAACAACTTCCGCTTCTCCATCGAGAATGTAGACCATTGCATCAAATGGAGCCGTATGTTCGCTCAATCCCTGTCCCTCATCAAAGGCAAAAAAAGTTACAGTGCCAGCTTTTTTATCAATGATTGTTCGGCTTACGACAGCTCCTTCCTGATAATCCGCTAAATCACTTAATCGTATGACTTGCGCTGCTAATTTTTCCATTCCTGGATTTTCATCGGTCTGTTGCATTTTTCACCTCTTGCTGTCATTAACATAATTCCCCTAAAATATTTTTCTCACAATAATATTGCTCATAAATCTAATGGATGCAATAGAAGAAACTCGACTAATTTTAAGAAGATGAACCCAAATAATGTAGATAACTTACTGGAAAAACATGCTATTGTCATGTTCAAGAAAATGACGCTTCTACCATTTTCATTATCTTGAAAGATATTAAGGAGTTACAGTAATTGAACCATCTTTAATCCAAATTATGCATTAGAAATCTGTGAAGGTTGTTGCCTCGATACGCCTTACGGCACCTCGGCAACCGAAATCCCGACGGTGGCTGAGTAGGACGGCAGTCCGTATCGAAGCCACCATTTGGGTTTCTTTTTCTATCGCCTATTTTATTATTTCCCTTCATCTTACACTTCTATTACTACCTTTATTGCATAATCTGGGTCAATGAAAATGTTGGGTTATTTCTAATTCAGTAGCAACGGCTTAAATTTGGCTGGCTTGCCTTGCGTTTTACTAACTGCCGGAGCTGGATAGTGGAAGAGATCGAGGAGGCGCTTTACTGTTGTCCACGTTTCATGTGTAGTTGGAATTGCCGAAAGATTGTAATCGAGAGCTACAACAAATTTTCGTTTTGCTGGTTCTGTCGGATAAATTGGATCTTTGCTTACCCATGTTGGCCTTCCATAAATATTTTCTCCACCATAACCAAAAGCAATGTTTAAATACGGTATCCAGAAATGTTTGGCTTTTGCTGGAAGTAAATTGTAAACATCGACACTAAGCCAGTAGATATGTCCATCGTAATCATCTGTAAGGCGGAAGTATTCATCCATTGGAATTTTTCCGGATGGATAGTAACTCCATTTGAATTTAAAATTCTGAAAGAAGGGGACGCGCTGCTGAAGATACGCGTACCCAATGCCAAGCGTGTTCGCGGTAAGGTCGGTAAGAGAAAATGCATACGTCGAAAATCCATCGCCAATTTCAATTGATAGAGCATAGAAGAAAGCAATTCCGCTTGCCCACCATGTAGCAGTCGATCTTGAGTATCCACTCCACTGAAGTATTTCCGAGAGTGCATTTGTATAGCAATATGAAGTGTAGAAGTGTCCAACTTTATCGACGCCAAGCGAGTAATTATGCCAAAATCCGTCATTCTCATATTTAAAGGGATGATAATTTCCTTCCCACCACCATTTATATTCAAGGTACGTTGTAAAAAGCGTATGAGTAGCAATAACTGCTGTCGTGATATTTTTGCGCTGGAGATACCATGGATTTTCTGAAGTACGAGCGAGTGAGTCGCGCTCTTGCGCAGGAAGCTGAGTCAAGCTCGCCCACAATAGTAAAACAGCCAAAGATGTGCAGCGCTTAAAAATCAAAGTACACTCCAAGCGTGTGTAATTGAACCTTCGAATCAAAAAATTGACCTCGTTCTTCGTACCCCGCTCGATGCGTCAAAGCAACGCGAATAACATGTGGAGATTCTCCTAAAATTTTTACGCCAACCTGATAGCTTTGAGTCGAACCATAGCGAAGTTCTTCTCTCAGTTTGATGTCAAAAGCAACATAACCAATGAGCCATGATTTCAATTGTGTTTGAGCAACGTCTGCTCCAACTTCAAATAACCAATGAGGATTATTATCGGAAGGAACCTTAAATGTATGATGATAGAGAGCTCCGGCATATACATATCCGCGCAATTTATCGATAGCTTGAAGAACGAAGAGTTGATAGTAATCCCTTACATAATTTATCGATGAGTGATAACCAAAAATTTCGAATGCATCGTCGTTGAGATGCTGGCTTGTGTGTCCAGGACCAAATTGAATAAAGGTGCGTTCGTTCCATGTCATTGCAAAAAGCAAATCTACATAAAAATCCGTGTTGATAACTCGTAGACTACCTGGTTTATGGTCAAGCTGTGTAAAGACGGTTGCGGCAACAGAAATATCGCCGCGCAGTGTTCCGTAGTTGACTTGAAGAAGAGGTAAGGAATTTCCAATTCCTGCCCAGTAATTATCTTTATCGAACATTTTGCAAAGAGAAAGCCCATGTTCCGTAACATTTGCAGTGCGACGCGGCATGAGCGATGAAGATGGAAGCAAAGAATATTCGATTCTCTCTTGCTGTTGCGCCTGTAAAAGTATTACGTTGGAACACAGGAAAAGAAGGAACAATCGAGATTGACGAACCATAGCGCAGACTTTTTAAAGTGAAGAAGTTGTCTGAGAACGAACAAGCGAAACCATTTCTCGGACAGCTTCAGCAAGTCCAACATCTAACGCACGTACGATAATAGCATAGCCAATACTGACTTCCTGAATTTCAGGGATTTTTATAACAGGAATAATATTACTGTAATCCAATCCATGTCCTGCATTGACGCCCATCCCGAGTTGTGCGCCAAGTTTCGCAGCATTTTGAATTTGAACCAGATGCCGTTGCAGTTCCGCTTCACCGATTGCGTCGGCATATTCGCCGGTATGAAGTTCAATCATGTCAGTTCCCGTCGCTGCTGATGCGCGGATTTGTTCCTCCAGCGGATCGATGAAGAGACTAACAAGAATACCATGCTGATGGAATCGTTCGACAACGCGGGAGTAAAAATCCTGTTGACTTGCTATATCAATTCCATCCTCGGTTGTCAATTCCTGTCGTCGTTCAGGCACAAGGGTTACAAGATCGGGCTTCACCTGACACGCAATCGAGATAATTTCTTCAGTTGCAGCCATTTCAAGATCGAGTTTTGTTGTAATTGAAGCACGGAGGCGTCGCACATCCTCATCTTTGATGTGACGGCGATCTTCCCGCAAGTGACACACAATGCCTTCGGCGCCTGCGCTTTCGCACACACGAGCTTTCTCTGCTGGATCTGGTTGAGCTCCGCCTCGAGCATTTCGAATTGTTGCAATATGATCAATGTTTACAGATAAGTGCATAAATTTTTTTCTCTCTTTCTTACTTCTATAATCAAATATAAAAAAGAAAGTATAAAGATGGTGAATTATTCTTTGCTTTGTAGATCCATTTACAGAATTGAAAATCCGACGATCCTCAAAATCAAAAAATTGCGTATTCATTTTCATTCTCGTAACTTGAAGAAGTTCGGACGTAACTTTTTATTCGATAAATCGTAGATTTCATTAGAACTTTTCAATAGAAGGAGCTACACTGATGAAAAAGAATTTGATAGGGCTACTCGTGTTTGCTTTGTTTCCTGCTTCGGTTATCTTTGCACAAGAACCAAGCGCAACAATTTCCATCGAAAATGTTGGCATTGCGGGAACGATGCTTCCTCATATCGCTAAACAATTACTTTATGACTCATTGAACTTCAGTAACATTGATACATCCATTGCAGGAGAAGACAGTAGTAGTTACACCATTGAAGATGAAAATGAAATCGAAGAAGCGGATGAAATTATTGACGATACAACGATTGCTGAAAATGCAGTGATCAAAAGTTCTATCATTGTAAAGAATGGAACATTGAAAGTCGCAGGTACTATCAAGGGAAATGCAACAGTCATCGATGGTGATTTAGTAGTGCTCTCCACAGGCACAATCGAAGGCGATGCTCACGTCGTAAACGGAAAGATACAAAAAGAGCCTGGAGGAAAAATTCAAGGGTTCGAAGACATTCGTACACAAAATATATCCAAACGGCTTGCTCAACGATGGCTATTCCATCCGAATCATTCCTTCGATGTGCCGTGGAATGAAGAAATAACCGACTTCGATCAATTCATCTTCCGATACAACAGAGTTGAAAGTGTTTTTTTAGGATTGGGTTCTGATAAAAAATATTACTGGGATGGGCATCGCTGGTGGAATGCCTATGGATTTGTTGGATGGGGATTCAAATCACATAAGTGGCGTGGCACGCTCGGTCTCAGTCGTCAATTTCATTTCCGTTCAGAAAATCGCGATGGGATTTTTGACATTGGATTAGAAGGATATAGTTTAACTGATACAAAAGATCGATGGATCATTTCACAAATTGAAAATACACTCTCATCGTTGTTTCTGCACGAAGACTTTAGAGATTATTTCCAGCGCGAGGGATTCACAGTGTACGCAGGGCATTACCTGTATTCGGATAGATTCAAAAGCGAGATAAAGCTTTCTTACGCATCAGATGATTATGAATCAATGGAGAACAGGGTTGATTGGGCTTTCTTCGGCGGGAAAAAAAGTTTTAGAGAAAATCCTGCTATTGATGCGGGGCGAATTCACAGCTTTATTCTTAGCGGTGGACTAACTACAGTAAAGAAAACAAGCAAAGGACGCGACGGCTGGCAACTCTATGCTTCCAGAGAGATTGCCCGTAAAGCGTTGGGTAGCGAATTTGGATTCAATCACTATATGCTCGATGTGAGTACTTTTCAACCCTTCGATTACTACGAGAATATCAATGCTCGGCTGCGCATTGGCACTGCAGATGGAAATGTACCACAGCAGAAAATTTTTGAACTAGGCGGATTGGGTTCGCTCAACGCTTTTCCATTTAAATCTTATGCTGGAAACAGAATGCTTCTTCTCAATCTTGAATTTATTCTCAGTGGAGAAATTCTGGGTGATCTTGATTTCTTTCCATCATGGCTTTTTGACCATGTAATTTTAATTGCTATATCCGATGCAGGATGGATAAAGGATGCGCCTACTTCAGCGACGCCAATCGAAGGATTTGGTGATTTTGTATTTAAGGATGTAAAGCATGATTTTGGAATTGCATTGGGAAATCGGTCAGGCTCTTACCGACTTGGCATAGCATGGCGTACAGATTGCGCAGCGCCAGCTCAATTGATTTTGAGAGTGCAACGACCATTCTAATAAATAAAAAACAAATGCAAAAGCAGAAATAACTTGACTTAAAGGATGAGTTAAAAATTTGAGAATCCTTTAATGTCTCACGCAAGCAAATTGCGCAAATCAAAGCAGATTAGAAGTAGTAAATCGGTTAATTTCCATATATTGCAAGAGGTTGTTGCTGAGAACAACTTCTTACTTCATCTGAGCTGTCATCTCTATGACGTTATCAACCATTATATTAATTCTGTGGTGATAACTTTGAAAGATCGATGTTGATAGAGCGCCCCTCTTTCGGTAAGTAATAGTATAGCATATTCGGATAGCTATCAAAAACTAATATCTTCCCATCTTGTGGAAGATTAAGTTTTTGTACGAACTTCCCTGTTGCGCTCTCGTATATCCATATCTTTCCTAAACCAACTCTTATCCAAGTATATTGATCTGGATGAGTATACTCTATTTCCTCTAAAACAATATACCGACCATCACCAGAAAAATATTTATCAGAATTGTATTGAAAAGGAAATACAGATACTATACTGTCCTTTTCAATATCGTAAACGAAGGTAAATAATCTCTTATCCTCCGAACTATCATTAGAATAACGACATGATAAGAGGTACTTCCCTGCTTTGCTATCCCTTAAAATTTTATATTTCGTTGGAAGTCCTACTTCCGTTATCTTTTTCCTCTTTATAATCTTTCTCTCATCTATAGAAAATATCCCTATCTCCTTCTCGTCCTGATAATCCCATAGTTCAACGTACAACTTCGAGCCATCTTCAGACACTGTCGACGTCTGCGCTAACCAGCTCTCATCAATATGAAATGTATCCTTCAAGGCAAATGTCGAAGCATCATAAATACCTACACGTAAATAATCTTTACCCCATGAGCCCAGATCAAAATACACACTCCATACCACATAAAACTCATTCCGATGCTTATTATATATTACTCCATCGTGGACTCTCTTCCTTCGATATTCAGGCGAAGAATCTTGCACATAGGATCCTGTATCAGGAAACTCATGCCATACAGATGGATTATCCGCCTTGAATACATCCAATAATAACCAATTGTCTGCAACGCCTTCCCAAGGGGGCAAACGCATTTGTTTGGGACCTTTATCAATCCAACAATAGATCCATTGTTGCTCTGAATCCCAATCAATCTCCCTTATATCTCGGCTATCCCCATTCTCATATTTGATCGTATCATGGTAAAATAACTCCTTCTGACCCGTCTGTAAATTTACTCGCCAAAGTAATGTACAATCTTCATTCTCTAACATCTTATAAAAATAATACGGTTGACTAAAAATATTACTCGTAAAAATTATTACGAATACAAAAATCGTTCTTATTACTTTCATCGCTTGTCCCTTTCTTCTTTTTCTCCCCACTCGTTTGGGAAAAGAGCCTTCACCCGTATTTTACAACAAAGAGAGATAGAATATCAAGAGAAATTTTTCAAGAATTTTACTGTAAAGAAAATAAGCTACGCAATTATAAATAGTTGCACCTTATTTGTGCAAATCTGTGACATCAGTTATTAAACCCAGATTATGCAATAACGATAGTAATAGAAGTATAAAATGAAGTAAAACAATAGAATAGGCAAAAAAATAACACACCCCCAGCCTCTCTACAAGAGGAGAATTTTGTAGCGTGGCTTCGATACGGACTGATGTCCACGTCAGCCACCGTCAGGGAATCGGTTGCCGAAATGCTCGAAGAGCGTATCGAGGCAACAGCCTTTGTAAGTTTCTAATGCATAATTTTGGATTATCATGATGCACTCTTTGCCGATTCGATAGATAATCGTGTGCTGACAAAGAAAAATACACTATTTGAAATTTTTATTTTCCACTTTCCAGAATTTCCTTCAGATATTTCCCAGTGTAGGATTTTTTCTCACGTGCAACATCTTCTGGCGTTCCCGCTGCCACAATCTGTCCGCCTTCTTTTCCACCTTCTGGTCCAAGATCAATAATCCAGTCTGCTGCTTTAACGACATCAAGATTGTGTTCGATTACGATTACAGTATTCCCTTTATCCACTAACTTATTCAGGATAGTTAAAAGATAACGAATATCCTCGAAGTGCAATCCTGTCGTCGGTTCATCGAGGAGGTAAATTGTTGTGCCAGAGCCGCCTTTCACAAGTTCTGTTGCAAGTTTCACTCGCTGCGCCTCTCCGCCGGAAAGTGTCGTTGCTTGCTGTCCTAACCGAATATATCCTAATCCGACATCGGCAAGCGTTCGAAGATAACGATAAATCCGTGGGTAATCCGTAAACAACATCATTGTTTCTTCAACAGTCATTTCGAGAATATCCGAAATTGATTTCCCTTTGAATCGCACTTCGAGCGTTTCCCGATTGTACCGCTTGCCGCCGCAAATATCGCACGGAACGTACACGTCGGGAAGAAAACTCATCTCGATTTTTTTTACTCCAGCGCCTTCGCACGCTTCGCACCTGCCGCCTTTGACGTTGAAACTAAATCGTCCTTGCTTGTATCCACGAAGTTGAGCTTCCGGCAATTGTGCAAAGAGATTCCGGATATCTGTAAAGACTCCAGTGTATGTCGCTGGATTCGATCTCGGCGTTCGACCAATGGGGGATTGATCGATATTGACCACCTTGTTGATGTTTTTCAATCCATCAATTGAATCGTATTGCAATGGAACGGTCAACGAACCATAACAATAATTTGCAAGAATTGGGTAGAGCGTATCATTGATAAGGGTTGATTTCCCCGAACCGCTAACGCCTGTGATGCAAATAAATGTACCAAGTGGAAAATCAACAGTAATATGCTGAAGATTATTTCCCGAAGCGCCGCGAAGAATCAATCGCTTTCCATTCCCTTTCCGGCGTTCAGGTGGAATGGAAAGAGATCGTTCACCTTTCAAATATTCTAGCGTCAGTGATTTGGGTTTGTGATTATTATTCTTACTTTCGGTATGTGGCTGAAGCAATTCTCTCGGTGTTCCAGATGTAATCACAAAACCGCCATGCTCGCCTGCTCCCGGCCCAAGATCGATGAGGTAATCCGAGTCGAGCATCATTTCTCTGTCGTGTTCAACGACAATTATTGTATTCCCTAAATCCCGCAGCGCTTTTAGCGACTCAATGAGTTTGATATTATCGTGCTGATGAAGTCCGATGCTTGGCTCATCCAGCACATACAGCACTCCGACTAAGTGACTACCAATTTGCGTTGCCAATCGAATGCGCTGACTTTCACCGCCAGAAAGCGTGTATGCGGGTCTATTTAAGGTGAGGTAATGCAATCCGACATTTAAAAGAAATTGCAATCGTTGTGTAATTTCTTTGAGCGCTGGCTCTGCAATGATATGTTGCCGTTCGCTCAACTGAATTTGTTTGAAGAAAGGAAGCGCTTCGTCTATTGGAAGATTGACAATTTCAGTGATTGAGGTTTTCTTTCCAGTTTTCTGATCCTCTAACTTTATCGCTAAACTTTCTTTTCGTAACCGACCTCCATGACAATCCGGACAAGTTTTTGTTGCCATGAATGCTTCGATTTGTTGACGTACTTTTTGAGATGAAGTATTCCGATAAATAGAATCGAGAATTTTAATTATTCCCTCAAAGCGATGTCGATAGTGTGATATTTTATTATTGCTTTCGTAAGACATTCGAATAAGCTCGTCGCCAGTTCCATAGAGAAGCGCATTCCACACTTTTGGGCTCAGTTCTTTTAATGGCGTATCGAATGTAAATTTATAAGCTTCTGCAAATCCCTGTAGTTGGTCGAATATCCATGTCCGTCGCGGTTTTCCGAAAGGTACAAGCGCGCCCTTTTTAATAGACAATGAACGATCAGGAATAATTCGCTCGATATCGTACTGTTTTATCTCTCCCAATCCTTCACAGGTTGGGCAATATCCGGTTGGCGTATTGAATGAAAACGAAAGAGGCGATGGTTCATCGTAACTAATGCCGCATTCGCTGCAAGCGTACAACCGACTGAAGAGATGGTCGCTCTTTCCGTCGTGAACAATTAAAACGCCGTTGCCGAATTGTAGCGCCGTTTCAACAGAGCCTGCAATCCGACTGCGCTGGTTGGATTTTATAACAATTCTGTCGATAACGATTTCGATGGTATGAACTTTATAGCGATCGAGCTTCATCCCTTTTTCAATTTCTCGAAAATTGCCATCGACGCGCACTCGAAGGAATCCATCTTTCAAAATCTTTTGAAAAAGTTCTTTATAATGACCTTTTCTGGCTTTGACAACTGGAGCAAGAATCTGAATTTTGCTATTTGGTGGGAAGCTCATAATAGCTTCGATAATCTGATCGACGGATTGTCGTTGCACTTTTCTACCACACTGAACGCAGAATTGCGTACCGACGCGAGCAAAGAGAAGTCGTAAGTAGTCGTAGATTTCTGTTACAGTTCCAACGGTTGAACGAGGATTCGAGCTAACGGTTTTTTGTTCGATGGAAATTGCAGGACTGAGTCCATCAATGCGATCGCAATCCGGACGCTCCATCATATCCAGAAATTGTCGAGCATAGGCAGAGAGACTTTCTACGTAACGGCGCTGTCCTTCTGCATAAATTGTATCGAACGCAAGACTCGATTTCCCAGACCCAGAGATGCCCGTTACAACAGTTAAAGTATTGCGCGGAATATCAACATCGATGTTCTTGAGGTTGTGAACCCGCGCCCCACGTACGATGATTTTTTGCTCAGTCATAAATCAGAATTATAATGTAAAAGGTGTTCGATAGAAAAACAACGTTAAGAAAGAAAAATTTTTTGAAAGAAAAGGAAACTAAAATGGTAGATTCGATACGGACTGCCGTCCACCTCAGCAACCGCCGGAGGTTCGGTTGCCGAGTAGCTCGAAAAGCGTATCGAGGCAACGAATTATATTAAGGGGAAACCGGCCTTAGAAAAATATGGAAGTAAAACGAGGCGAACGAAGCGTCCTCGCAAAATTCTGTTTGAGTCTTGCGCTTCTTAACGAGACGAGTTTATTTTGTGCAACGAAGTGAGTCGAAGTTTTACCCATAGTTTTCTTCAGTCTTGAACTTTTAAAATGCTTTATCGCAAGAACAGAATTCTTACAACAACCTCTTACAAATAATCCTCTTTCTTAAGAATGCCTTTGACAGCTTTTCCATCCAGATATGATTTTACATTCTGAACAGCTTCTTTCACGGCGGTCAGAAAGGCATCAGGTACTATGGCAGAGTTATGAGGAGTTCCTATGACATTTGGAAGTTCGAGGAACGGATAATTCATCTCGAATTTTCCATGCCTGAAAGGCTCTACCCACCATGCATCAATCCCTGCTTTGAATTTAGGGTGAGTTTTCAAAAATTCATAGAAAGCTTTTTCATCTATAATTTCTCCTCTTGCAACATTGACCAGAATGGCATCATCTTTCATCCACGAAAGTTCTTGTTGGCCGATAAGATTTTTCGTAGCCTTCGTAAGCGCCATCGAGATAACGATGATATCAGCGTTATTCAATACATACTTCAAATCTTTCGTTGTTCCGATAAACTCAACTGCTTCATCAGTTCTTCCGCTTGTATTGATTGCAAATATTCTACAACCGAACGCCCTCATTAAATTAGCGGTTGCTTTGCCAATTCCACCAAATCCAAGAATTGCACAAATAGCGCCTTTCACCGATTTTGTAGCGGTGAACTGATCAAAATTGCCAGCTTTCAATTTGTTGTGTCCGCCTCGCAGATCCTTTGCCAACGCCAGAACCATTGCCATGACATGCTCAGCCATCGGAGTTGCATAAGCGCCTACATTTCCTGTAATTGCAAAACCCATATTGAAGAGTTCAGCGGGAAGGTGATCGCCGCCCGCCGAAATTAACTGCATCAACTTTGCTTTCTTCAAAAGTTGATATTCCGACGCAGCAAATTCTAAACGTGGATTCCACGCTAAGATAATCTCGGCATTCTCTATTACCGACTTCCGATCTTTTCCATCCTCAAGATATGATATTGTACAGCGGTCTTTCAAACCATCTTCAATAAGTTGTTTCTGTTTTGCATCGGGTTTAAAGCTAATGAGAAGATTTATGCGTTCCATACTTTACTCTTCATTCAAAAATGTTCATTCTATTATTTCTACGATTTTCAAGGATATGAGAGATTTATTTAAATTATACCCAGTACTCTACAGCGCTGATTTAAATTTAGCTCAAATTATCTTTAGAAGCCGAGAAAATTTTTTCAAGCTGGAACGTTTGAGGACGAGACAATTCTCTTGAAAAAAAGACGGGAAATAAACTCTTCTGGCTTTTAAAAACAGAAGTCGAGCATCAAACAAATAATCTATTTTTTCTTGTTGGTAATTCCGTAAGCAAGAAGGCTTCCTACCATCGAGAATATCGGATACGCAATCAAAGAGACAACAAGCTCGCGGAGAAATAGTCCAAAAGTTACACCTTGCGACATTGCTTCCTCAAATTGTTGAAGCGATTCATCGAATGCACCTGGTGGAATTGCGCCATTCGATTCTAAATTTGCAATGAGTCTAACAAGGATTGAGTGGAGAAATTCATTCTCGATAGGACCGATAATGAGAAGAACAAGACTACTAAGTACCGAGCCAATCACAGCTCCAACGATGCCTGATAGAATCCCAAGTATAAGAGCATCCGATGATTCAAAGAGATAAGACTGATGGCGATCGAGTTCTTTTTTGTAGAGGACTACTGCAACTGCGCCGCCTGCCATCACTCCTGCACAGCAGCAACAGTTAACGATGCTTAATACTGGTAAACCGGAGAGTAATCCAATTACAAGTCCACCGAGAAGAACAGAATTAAGTTTTTTTGGTTTTTCATACTCATCATAGAAAGGTTCTTGTTCCATTATTGAAATATCCTTTGCGGCTTGTGGAAGAACTGTTGAGCGACAGCATCTGTAAAGATTGGGAGGAGATACCAAGAGAGCGTTAATCCAAGTGAACAGCCAGTAATAACTCTTGTAATAGTATTACTGGGATGAATGTGTGTGATGCTAAGTAAAACATCAGCAAGCATCAATGCAGCAACGCTATATAAAATCCAGAGTGGAGGAGTAGAGTTACGTTTCAGAGACAAATGAGAGATAAACAAAAGAATGCTGCAACCCAAGCCAAAACTCCAATAAATAGCCGTACATCGAATACAAACGGCTAAAGGTTGTCCCCCAAAATAGAGCGAACTATCGCGATGCTGATGACATATTTTACCATAGAGTTCATAGAGGATCGATGCCAACGTATGGAATCCTCTCGATTCCAGAAAAGGAGCTACGATAATGCCGGCGCACCATACTAAAGCTCCCAGAAAAAAAATCCGTTGCGCTGTTTTCTCTTGATGTTCCATACAAAACTATAATCGAAACAAATTAGCTCTTTGTCAAGAGATATGCTTAGCAATAAAGTGAGCAATATTTCTGGAATAAAAGTTATTTTCTGATATGTTATAAATGATGCGTATCCTTGTTGATAGTATGTGATATTGGCAATGAATTATCCAGTGCGGTTTATGTAATCTGAATGCAATTTATTTTCCGCAGCGCTTCGGAATGAACTTGGTTGATTGTACAGGCAATTCTCTCTATATTTCAAAAAAATTGAAGATTTAAAGGAAAAGAAATTACATGGTTTCTATATCGAAAAAGCGGATAGAAGAACTCTTTAATGGTTTTCAAAATAAACGAATTGCCGTTATTGGCGATTTGATGATCGACCGTTACTTTTGGGGCAACGTAGAGAGGATTTCTCCAGAAGCTCCGGTACCAGTCATTGAAGTAACAGAAGAATCGAACAGGCTTGGAGGCGCGGCAAATGTTGCGAACAATATTGCTTCGCTCGGCGGTGTTCCAATTATAGTTGGCGTTGTGGGGAATGATGAGGGAGCGAAAGTTTTGAAGCGCCTTGTCGAAGAACGTGGTTTTCCAACCTGTGGCATTGTGGAGGATGCGTCGCGCCCAACCACAATAAAAAGTCGAGTCATTGCTCACGATCATCATATTGTCAGAATCGATCAGGAGGTCAAAGCTGATATCTGCGACGCCACACAGAAGAAAATATTAGAAGCGCTGGATGATCATTTCAATGACATCGATGGCATCATTTTAGAAGACTACAATAAAGGAGTGCTCACGAAGCAATTAGTTAGTGATATTATTGAGCAAGCTAGACGTGCTTCCAAAATTGTTACAGTCGATCCAAAGTATAATAACTTTTTTGAATATCACAATGTAACAGTGTTTAAACCAAATAAAAAAGAAGCTGAGGAAGCGCTCGGAAAGCGGCTTGCATCGATGGACGATTATAAAGCTGCAGCGGAAGAAATTCTGCGCAAACTCAATGCAGAAAACGTGCTGCTAACTCTCGGTGATATGGGAATGCTGCTTTATGAACAGAGCGGAGCTTCTGCTCACGTTGCAACAACAGCAAGAAAAGTTGCGGATGTTTCAGGCGCTGGAGATACTGTCATTTCAACTTTAACAATGGCGCTTTTAGCGGGCGGAACGATCCGTGAAGCAGCAGCACTAGCAAATATAGCAGGCGGTATTGTGTGCGGCGAAGTTGGAGTTGTTCCAATAGATCCAAAAATTCTCTTTGAAACCGCAATTGATATTTTTAATGGAGAACAGTAAATGGGACTCGTTGTAGATCGCGATCAGTTAGTGCAAATAAGAAATGATTTGAAGCGACAAGGGAAGAAAGTCGTCTTTACAAATGGATGTTTCGATATCCTTCATCGCGGTCATGTTGAATATCTACAGAAAGCGAAACAATTAGGCGATGTTCTCATCGTTGGTCTTAATACAGATGCTTCCGTGAAACGATTGAAAGGAGCTGAGCGTCCAATTGTACAGCAAGAAGATCGAGCTATTGTTATTGCGGCTCTTGCTGCCGTTGATTATGTGTGTCTGTTTGATGAAGATACTCCGTATGAACTCATTCGAGCCATTGTTCCGGATGTACTTGTGAAAGGCGCCGATTGGAGAGTTGAGAATGTTGTTGGAAGAGATGTTGTCGAAGCGGCGGGCGGAATGGTGAAAACAATTGAGTTTGTTCCTGATCGTTCGACGACTTCTATTATTACAAGAATTATTCAAACTACAGAAAAGTGAACAGTAACATTTCAAATTTTTACGTAATACATTCTGTGTGAAAAAGTTTTTTCGATTTATATATTACTCCGCTATAATTCTACTCTTCGTCTTTATCGTTCTTGTTGGATATACACAAACCGCTGCGTTCCATGAGTCTCTCCGTTCCTATATTAACAAAAATGCCAGCAAAGTTGTAAAGGGCGATCTCTCAATCGGCGCTATAAAGGGAAATCTCTTCACAGGCATCAAAGTATGCGATGTTACACTTTCCGAACTTGGCGTCGATGTGATCCATGCTAAGGAGTTACAGCTCAAATATGATCCGATTGCATTTTTCTTTCAGCGAGCCAGCTTTGCGGATGCAAAATTGGAGAGTATTACTGTAACACTGATACGTTCCACAGATGGAACATGGAATATCTCGCGTCTCTTTCGTTCGACCCGCAAAGATACAACCCCAGCGTCATGGATTGTTGATTTGAAAAATATCAGACTTGTCAATGCTTCGGTATCGCTTATTGATTCTCTGGCGCTTGAGCGCCGCATTGCTAAAGGCGCGCGTCCTCCTTTGGAATCAGAATTTGATTATGCCAATTTTCGGCTCGATTCTATTTTTCTTCAAACATCCATATACGTTGCCCCTCAAAACTACAAAGTTCATATCTATAAGTTTTCGTGTTCTTCGGTCCTTCAACCATTTCAAGTGCAACATCTCGAAGGTACTTTCTCACTTCGTCCCAATGAGCTCTTAGCGCAGGATGTGAATATTCAACTTCCTCAATCGAGTATAGGACTGACTGCGTCGTTGAAGAATGCGGACATTTTTAAAAAACATTTTATGCTTGCGGAGCTTAAAAATAAACCTGTCGACCTTAAGTTCTCGACGACTCCGATAGATATGAGGGAATTGAAATTCTTCCTTCATCCATACGTCGATTTTTTAGATAGTGCGGCGACTATTATAGTAAAGTGCGATGGTACTTTCGATGCAATGCGTATTGAGGAATGTTCAGTTATTTCTGGAAAAACATTTGTAAACCTCAAAGGAACGCTTCTCAATCTCCATCATCCATCCGACCTTGAGCTCCATGTGTTTTCTGATAAAAGCTCTCTCGATCCTTCCGTATGCCGTACTTTGTTGCGAGGATTGTCCTTGCCGAATCTCGATTTTCTCGGCGCTGTTACTACATCTTTGTCGTTTGATGGAAAACCAAAAAAATTTAGAGCTATTGCAGAAACGCGCTCATCTCTTGGAACAATAGAAGCAAATACATCAATTTCATTGGAAACGAAACCGATGACTTATGAAGGAGTTGTGCGTGTTCGTCAAGGTTCTATTGGAGCATTGATTGGCGATACGACAATGCAGAGCGATGTTAACGGACACATAACTTTTAACGGCAATGGTACGGATATTCGTTCGATGACGGCTATTGTAAAAATGGAACTCGATTCATCTTCTATACTTCAAATTCCAGTAGAAAAATTTGTTGCAGTAATCAACACAGCCGAAGGAACTCTCCGTTCCCATAGCGTGGCTCAAATTGGAGAAAGTCATTGGGAGACTTCAGGGTCGGTAAATGTTGGAGAAGGAAGCACGTTCTATTCATTTGCAGGAAAAGTTATTTCCTGCAATCTTGCAGATTTTTTCCATAGCGCTCGTTATGGAAGTATGCTTTCATTTCAATATCAATTTGGAGGCGCGCATACTCATACTCAAGGAGAGGATTCATTAATCATTTCGTTCTTCCCATCAACGTATGGAACGCGTTCCTTTAATGACGGAGCGATTCAAGTGCATCATTCCTCGAAAGAGCAATACAATCATCTTGCAATAACATCGAAGCCGCTCAAGGCGCAGTTCGAAGGCAGTTTTTCACCATCTTCGTTAATCCAATTATTCAATAAATCAATTTTGCTCTACAGTAGCTATTTTTCCGATCATCTTTTTGCTCTCGATTCGATTCGTTCTCAAGCCATTCAATTCTATCATCGTCAAAATAAATTATTGAAATTGCCGACCGAGGATGTTTCCTTTAACCTTGTAGTTTCGGATCTTTCTGCAATTGGTACAATCCTCTCGATTCCAATGGAAGGCGAGGCAAAGATCCGTGGTTCCATCAAATCAATGCCGCAATCACTGGGATTTGATTTGCAAGTGCAATCTCCAGAATTTGGCGTTGCGCCATCTAATACAATGATTGCAGGTTCAAAGGTTGACGTTCATATTTCTGCCAGCAATTTATCTCCTCAATCTATATTTGATGAAACGAAATCGACGCTTCAGATCCATTCGCAATCTCTACGCTACAATAATCTCGTCGGGAATAATTTTCAGACAGCTTTTATTTCAGATGTTGATACCGGAACATTTGCATTAAGTTGTCTCATTGATTCCACAGTTGCTGTAAAAACAAAAAGTGAATGGTGGCGTCGAAATGCTTTGCTGGACTGGTCAATTCCAATGCTATCAATAGCATTGGATTCCACTTATGAGATTAAAAATGCTATTCCTGTTCACTGCATCATTGGAAGAGACGGAGTGTATTTCCAATCGTTTACGCTCCAGCATGATTCTACACAAATTATGCTCTCTGGAATCTTTGACCCATCAGGAAATTCGAATTTCAATGGAAGTGTGGAGAAATTCTCGCTTAAAGATTTACGTAATATTCTCTCTCGGACAGATCCTTCTAGTTCTCTTAGACAAATGACAGGTAATGCGAATGCGCAATTTTCACTTCGAGGGACTTTCGATAATCCTATGATCGATGCTGCCATTAAGGTTGATAGCGGCGCCCTTCGAGATGCATTCTTCAGCACAGTGAAAGGAACACTCTCTTACTCTCAAAAATTGGTTCAGCTTGCTGTTCGCATGAGTACAACAACAACTTCCTCATTGGAGGCAAAGCCTGATGTGGAGCTTGTAGGAAGCATTCCTTATACTCTAAAGATATCTTCGTCTTCTTCAGAAGAGCCAATGAATGGAGATATTTATCTTCGACTTCAGGCAAGGGATGTTAATGCAGTAATTCTTTCGCCGTTCCTTCCATTTCTCGAGAACATCAACGGTACGTTTGCATGCGATCTTTCGATGGTTGGACCTGTAAACTCACCGCAGTACGGCGGATTTGCTTCATTCAATAATATTCGCTTTCTCTTCAGACCGTTGGGAATTCAGTACATCCTTAATGGAAAAGCAGTCTCGGAAGGGAATTCTATTCGACTTAACAATGTATCGGTACGAAATGTGCCCGAAGACAATCGTCCGAATGGTATTGTGCAAGTAGACGGTACAATTTCGATGGTTGGACTCTCGCTCAGTGAATTTTCTTTGACGGCAAATGGAGAGTTATTGGTTATGAAGGAGAATCGGCGTTTGCCCGGACAAAATTATTATGGAACACTCTACGCTGCAACATCGCCTCGGGGAATAATGTGGGAAGGGAATGCTTCCCATTCTTTCTTGAAAGGAGAACTCTACCTCCTCGATGCGCAATTGATATTTCCACCGAAAAGAGAAATAGCGGCGGTAAGAGCAAGTACTATCAAAGTAACATTTGAAAATGACACTCTTCGAGCTGTAACGAATGGTACAAAGCAGTCGAAAATCCAGCAATTGACGATGCGTCAAGAAGATCGTTGGAGGGAGGAGACGCCAGTATCGTTTCTTGATAATATTGATTATGATCTTACCATTGAGACGCAAGGCAATACGACTATACGTTTTGTGTTTAATACGCAAACGAGCGAAGAACTTTTTGCCGTTTTACAGGGAAGAGTAACGTACAATAGAATAGCAACGATCAGTCGTTTTATTGGAAAAGTTCAGGTTGTTGATCGTTCGTACTATAACTTCTTCAAAAAATTCGATGCAACAGGAACAATTACATTCACAGGAGAACTTGGCGATCCTGAGCTCAATGTAACGGCACGCTATGAAGGAATTCATGCAAAAGATACAACTGCAGTTACAGGCGCACAATCGAATCTGTCATCCTCTCTCTCTTCAGCTGAACGGGAGAGAATAGCGGTTATCTTAAAAATTACTGGCTCACTGAATGAACCTCATGTTAGCACAAGTCTTGAACGGTATGAAAATAATGAGTGGGTCAAATATGAGACCGGCGATGATGAATCGAATGCGCTCTCGTTTATTATCAGCGGGCAATTTACAAATGAACTGACTGCTCAGCAACGAACGAGCATGATTGGTACGAATTTAGGGTTTGGAATTGCCGCTGGAATGATCACCGGACCTCTCAGTGAAGCATTGCGGCGAAATACGGCAGGCTATGTTCAATCTATCGATGTTCTGTACTACGGCGGTCAGTTTAACGAGTCAGCGGATGTTCGTCTTACAGGTCAAGTTGGCGATGCGGTCATTCGTTTTGGAGGGAAAGTAATCAACGATCCCTTTGGAAATGCGAATGTGAGCGTCGAATTGCCAATATCATCGCTTTCCCGTAATCTTATTCTTTCACTCGAACATATAGTTGAAGGAACGGAATATTCCGAAGAACAACGCCGTGCATACAATAGCGCAAAGATATTTTATCGATTTACATTTTAAGAAATGAGTATATATGACAACGAACAATGATGTTGAGCTTCAACATCGAATTTTACAATTCCTTGAACGATATCCAACAGAACAATTTAAATCAAAAGAATTAGCGCGAAGACTCGGTATTCGAGATGAATCAACTTATCAGCAATTTAAACAAGAGTTACGATTCTTACAGGATAAAGGAGCGCTGCTTCGTTATCGCGGGAAAAAGTATGGCTATCGTTATGTGCCTGAAGTTGTCCAAGGTACTCTTCGATTAGTTAAAACCGGAGGTGTTGTTGCCATTCTTGATTCCGATGTGGAAGTTTTCATCGAAGAATCAGACATAGACTCTGCATACGATGGAGATACGGTGGAAGTAACTCTCTATCCGCAGTCTACTAAGCAAAAAGTACGCGACAAGATTCGGAAAGGCAAGGTAACTCGAGTTCTTGAGCATAGCTCTAGAACAGTCGTTGGTATTTTAGAAAAAGTGAGGAAACAGTATCGAGTAATTCCAGACTCCAAAAATTTAACCCAGGAAATTTTTATTCAAAGTAATGAACTTTTGGGAGCGCATGCTGGAGATAAAGTCGTCGTAGAAATAGTTCCAAAGAACAAAAGCCATGCTTTGCCGGAAGGAAAAGTAATCGAGGTTATTGGGAAAGCGGGCGCTCTTTCTACAGAACTTCAGTCTGTGGCTCGTGAATTTCATTTACCGCTGGAGTTTCCCCCGGAAGTCATCCATGAGGCTGACACGCTCTCTTCTGCGATTCCTCAGGATGAAATTCATCGCCGTCAAGATTTCAGAAATCTACTTACGTTTACAATCGATCCAGAAGATGCAAAAGATTTTGACGACGCTCTCTCTATTGAACTATTGCCCGACGGCAACTATCTCCTTGGCGTTCACATTGCAGATGTATCGTACTATGTTCGCGAAGGAAGCGCTCTTGACATAGAAGCATTAAAACGTGGCACAAGCGTCTATTTCCCCAATGGTGTTATTCCGATGCTTCCAGAACGACTTTCAGGCAATCTCTGCAGTTTGAGGCCGAACGAAGATCGTCTTGCTTACTCTGTATCGATGGTTGTTTCTCCTCGTGGAGCAGTTAAGGAGTATAAGATTGAGCAAAGTATTATACAAAGTAAAAGGCGTTTCACATATGAAGAAGTTGAGGAGCTTATCAAACAAGATAAAAAAGGAAACAAGCTCTCTCAAAAAGATGCTCCTTTTATTTCTTCTCTAAAGATGTTGTACAAACTGAGCAATGTTCTTACGAAGAATCGTTTGCGGAAAGGAAGTATCGATTTTGAAACTGCAGAAGTCAGGTTTCGGTTCGATGAAACAGGAAAGCCAAGCGAAGTAGAAAAAAAGATTAGGCTTGAAAGTCATCGGCTTGTCGAGGAGTGCATGCTTCTCGCAAATCGTGTAGTCGCTCGACATATTGGACTTCCAAAACCAGAACAACAGGTTCAGCCATTCCTTTATAGAGTGCACGACGCTCCCGATCCTCAGCGAATTCAAGAGCTTGCTCTCTTTGTAAAGAAATTTGGATTCTCCCTCAATGTCGAAGGAGGAGTTTCATCGAAGGAACTTCAACAATTATTGAATCAGGTAAAGGGGAGCGAGGTTGAGAACGTTATCAATGGCATTGTGTTGCGCTCGATGGCAAAAGCAATTTACTCAGACCATAATATTGGCCACTATGGCTTAGCGTTCGATTACTACGCTCATTTCACGTCGCCGATTCGTCGGTACCCTGACCTTATTGTTCATCGCATGCTGAAACGCTATAGCAGCGGTATAGCTCCGAGCGTACGTGAGGAATTGCGGAGACGGCTTCCCGCAATTGCGAAACAATCTTCTGATCGCGAACGACTTGCAATGGAAGCGGAACGCGCTGCAATAAAAGTTGTTCAAATTGAGTATATGAAGAACCATCTTGGAGATGAATTTCAGGCGGTCATCTCGGGAGTAGCTCCCTATGGCATTTTTGTAGAATTAAATGACAGCCTCGCTGAAGGATTGATCCATGTGCGCGACATGATGGATGATTACTATGGCTATAATGAAAAGCAATATGCATTAGTCGGAAGAAGGACGAAGAACATATATCGATTAGGAGATGCAGTAACAGTTAAACTAGTACGCGTCAATCCAGAACAACGACAATTGGATTTTATGCTTGTTTCTAAAGAATGACAATTTGCATTCTTCTTCCACGCTTACTATCTTAAAAAGGGAAAAATTATGGATAAGAAAAAACACATATTGGTGATCGATGACGAGCTCTCATGGCAAATACTCTTACAGCGGTATTTGGAGAATAAAGGGTTTTCTGTCCGAACGGTCGGCAGCGCCACGGAAGCGTTCAAGATTCTTAACTCGTATAAACCAGATTTGATCATGACGGATATTCGAATGCCAGATATGAACGGATTTGATTTTCTCCATGAACTCAAGCAGCAGACTCCATTTACTTCAACGCCGGTTGTCTTTCTATCAGGAATCGATGATTATGAAGCGAGGAAAGTCGCCAAATCGCTTGGAGCTGTTGACTATCTTGTTAAGCCATTAAATGAACAAGATATTGATTCGATTCTCTCTAAAGTTCTCCTCTAATAGAATGGTAAATTTTTAACAGCAATGGTTAACTTCAAACGTCTCAAAAAATTTCGTTTGACACTTGGTCCTGTCGAACAATTGCAGATAGTAATTTCTACTATCGTTGTCGTTTCGCTTGCCACTATTTTTGTTGTACGATGGACGAGTGGACAAAAATTGGAATGGCTACTCTTTGGCAGTGTGCTGACAGTGGGGATATTTGGATTTATTATTGTTACAATTACTCTCAAGTATGGACGAATTCTCGAAGAACAAAAGCAGGAGCTTATGGCGTTGAATTCATTTGCTCAAACAATAAATCGTTCAGTCGATATTAACGAGTTACTAACCAACGCTCTGCGTGAAATTCTTCGTATCCTTGATGTTCAATATGGTTGGATATACCAAATAGAAAATGGATCCCTTAAAGTTGTTGCCTCGTATCAAACAGGTTCCATGTCATTGTCGATATTCAATCAGACAATTCCTCAAGATGATCCACTTTTCCATAGACTCAAAACGATGTATGTGGTGAAGATTCCGGAACAACAAAATGGTATGAATTTGCAGCAGTACGAACATCTTCATTGGTGGGCCTCAATTCCCATTCATGTAAAGAACAACTTTGCAGGAACCATTGTTGTTGCAAGTACTTCTCAAAAAGCGTTCGATACGAAACAGTCCGAACTGATATCGGCATTTGCAAATCAGCTTGGAGTTGCCCTTGAAAACGCAAATCTATTTGAACGGCTGCGTCGTTCCCAGGAGCAATACATCGACCTCTTTGAAAATTCACCCGATATGACGCACCTTGTCAACAAAGATGGGATTATTGTTAGTTGCAATGCAACGGAAGCAAAAATGTTAGGATACTCCAAGGAAGAACTTATCGGATTTCCATTGACGAAACTGTATCCGCCTGCGTACCACGCAGAAGTAAAAAAAATGTTAGATAAAATATTCAATGAGAAAAAAGAATTGTGGGGAATCGAAGAGAAGATGGTAACGAGCGATGGTCGAATACTCGATGTTAGCGTCAATGCGCTTTTGATGAAGGATGAAAAAGGTGAAGAACCTTTGATGCGCGCTGTTGCTCGTGATATTACCGAAAAGAAAAAATTAGAAGCAAATATTATCCATGCTCAACGTATCGATAGTATTGGAAATCTGGCCGGTGGAATTGCTCACGACTTCAATAATATTCTCACGAGTATTCTCGGTTCAACGGCAATCATGATGCGTAGAATAAAACGACAGAAAGAAAATTTTCGCTTTATCGAAATCATCGATTCGACTGCAAAACGTGGGGCATCGCTCACGCGTCAATTATTAACATTTGCTCGAAAGAGCGCAGTCCATGTTCATCCAATTCTTGTCTCCGATATAGTTCGTGAAACTGTTACTCTCTTTGAGCGGAGTATCGACAAATCGATAAAAATTTCAATGCTACTTCCTTCACAAACATTCATTATTAAAGGAGACGATGGGCAAATTCAACAAGCGCTGCTCAATATTTTAATCAACGCACGGGATGCAATGCCAAATGGTGGCGTTATAACCATTTCCATGAGTAATATTAAAATTACAAGAAATGAAATTACCTCGCCTGACCAGCAACCTGGTGAGTATGTTGCTATTTCCATCACTGATAATGGAATTGGCATGGAACCCGAAATATGTCAACGGATATTCGAGCCATTTTTTACAACAAAGGAGCAAGGAAAAGGAACGGGATTAGGATTATCTGTTGTTTACGGTGTCGTAAATTCTCATAATGGATTTGTTACAGTTCATAGTGTACCAGGAAAAGGTTCCGAATTTATTCTTCACTTCCCAATTTACAAAACTACTATCCCAGAAATTATTCCTCAAAAGAGTGAAAAATTGCCTCGAGGGACGGAACGAATTCTTGTTGTCGATGATGAAGATGAAGTGCTCGAGGTTGTATGCGGCATGCTGAGGGAATTAGGATACATTCCGACTGCGGTCAACAGTGGACAAAAGGCGCTTACACTATTGCGGAAAAACGAATCCTTCGACGCTGTGCTCCTTGATCTCAATATGCCCAAAATGAGTGGACAGACCACCTGTTTGAAAATTAAGGGAATGAATCCTTCTCAACGAGTTATTGTTGCAACAGGCTATAGTAATCGAATTGTCAGCGATTCTCCGCTACAAAATAAAGTTGAAGCATTCCTCCAAAAGCCTTTTCAATTTGAAGAGCTGGCTAAAACGCTCCGTTCGGTGCTTGATTCTCCATCAGTAACGGTCTAAAGATTTGTAGTTACTTCCTTTGAGTGTGCTGCGGTCGCTCGATGCGATATAAACTATTGGCGACAGTGTGCAATATCAAACCGTTATTTATACAGGATGTCCGACTATATTCATCCAAAATTGCGCATTAAGGATAACGCAATTTTTGCAACTCTTTTATGTCATTGAAGATAGAAAAAATGATAGGATCGCCATTTTCTATTTATAAAGACAGAGAATTATAGAATTTTCTGTCTCTCGGATTTTTTCTATTGCATAATCTGGGATAAATGTCAGTAATGTGTTGGCAATATGTTTATCTTTATTCATCATTGCCCTATTTTTTTCGATAAAAATTTTTATGGATTTTATACGTTTTAAGTAATTCCATTCAATAATGCTTTAATAAATTTCTTGAATACGCCTCCGTGAACCATGGTTTTAAATTCGGCGCTTACTCGAAAAATGGAAAATAATGAGAGCTTTGGATGAAGTCGATTCCTTGACTTTTCTACAGAGAAGCAGTAAATTTAAATAATTTTAAGAAGAGGGCAGAATAAACGAGACCTCGATGAATGACGCCCGAAAGCGTAATCCGTTCTTTTCCTGGATTAGCTCTTTAACGCTAATGCAGGAAACGTACGTAGGTTTGGGCGTCATTTTGTTTATAGCCTCAATATTTGTTCATAATTTAATGTGGCGGGTGATTTGTATTGTGGGGTTAGGTGCGGTAACAGTATTGCTTGTGCGCACCATTCTCCGTCAACCCAGACAGGAGAGTACGTCGGAAGATGATTCTCAGCAAGATTCAAAGGAGAGAGACGGTACAGTGAAAAAGTTAATCTTTGATGATTTTCAGACTTCCGGCTCTCAATATAAAATTCAGCTTATTGACGATGGAAACAAACAACCGTTGCAAGAAACGCCGAATCAGGAATTTCATGAGGTTTCACATCACAGAGCCCCTAAACAAACAACAGTTGAGTGGGATTTAACTGCATTTTTTGAAGATATTGATCAAGCGACCCAGAATGGACCACGAGGCGAGTTTCATGCATTGACGTCTCGAATTTTAACTGCTGTGAAGGAAGTAACTTTTGCATACACCGTTGCGTTGTTTTGGGTTAATCGTGAAAAGAATCAATTAGTGCTCGAGGATGCTGCGTCTGATAGTTCTGCTTTTATACAGCAACGACGACTGGAACTTGGGAATGATTATATTAGCCAGGTTGCACAGGCTGGAAAGCCCATCATTGTAAATTACCTTACGGATATTAGCCAATCAGAATTACTGCCGTACTATTCACAGAAAGAACAGGTCCAAACTTTTTTGGGTATTCCAGTCTTTTATCCCGCTCAGACTTCTACTCCTATTGCTGTACTGACCGTGGATTGTTGTGAAAATGATGCTTATGGAAACGAAACCATCGCACTCTTAGCAAATTTTGCAAAGCTTCTATCTTCATTGCTTGTTAGTTACACATCGAAGTACGATTTGCTGTTAGATTCAAAAGTATTACAGGCGCTCTCTCACTTTCGACAAAACCTCGAGCAGGAATTTAGTGTTCCGGTTATATGTCGTACGCTGGCTGAAGAAACATCAAAGCTTGTATCATGGGATTATGTTGCTGTTGTACTCCATGATGAAAATCGGAAAGAATGGCTTGTGCAGTATATGCTCAATAGAATGAATGATTCATACGTTCCTCTCTTGAGTTCGATTGACCTGGATGGAAGTATTGTTGGAAAAGTAATTCAAACCGGAGCGCCGACACATATTGAACATCTTTCTCAAATTGGGTTACCAAGATTTTATCCTGCTGAACGATGCGAGAGCGACGGTTCATTACTGGCGATCCCGATTAATTCTCTAACCCGATGTTACGGTGCGTTGGTAGTTGAAAGCAAAGATTCGCATGCATATTCGGATTCTGATATTGTTCTTGTACAAAAATTTACGAACGAAGCATCCTGGGCATTAGAAGCGCTTAGTCTCATGGAAATTACCAGTAAGTACATCTCGTTCGATGAAACCACCGGAGTCGCCACCCGAAAAGCGTTTATGGATCGGGTGCATGAAGAAGTGCAGCGTGCAGATGATTTCAATGCAGAGCTTTCCGTTGTAATGGTTGCTATCGACCGGATGGAAGATCACCTTAACCGTTTTGGGAAAGAAGCCTTTGATTTTATTCTGCAGAATGTTGGCAGAATAGTGAAAACTGCAGTACGTCCGTATGATGTTGTCGGACGTTTTGATTTTAACTGCTTTGGAGTGATACTTGTCAACACAACGCCAAATGAAGCCTCGTTGTGGGCGGAGAAATTGCGGAAAAATGTAGCGAGCAACATCATAAATATCGATAACAGAAATTTTTCCACCACTGTAAGTATTGGTATCGCTGGAACATTTGAAAATGCAAGCGATATGGATGTGTTAGGTAATGCAACTCGTGCGTTAGCAAAAGCACGTGAAGCAGGCGGTAATATTATGCGTGTTTATTAAATGAGAACAATTAAATAATAAAAACTAATTATCGGGAGTTAATCTATGGCAAAAGCAACAGACTTTGCAGAAAAAGCAAAAAAAGCCGCTAGCGAGCGCGGAGCAAAATGTCCAAAATGTGGAGCAATTAAAGTCCCAACGCTCTATGTACAATCCGTTCGTTCAGCACACGGCTCGTATAAGTTCAACAAACAGCGTGTGCAAATTTGTAAATGTAATGAAAAAGAAATCCTCGGCTAAATAGAGTGCATTATTTGTGCCAAGGCAAGGGAAAATAGTCTTGATTGTATTAGATGGCGTTGGAATTGGAGCATTGCCCGACGCGGATAAATACGGAGATGAAGGTGCAAACACGCTTGTTCACATCGCAGAGAAAGTGCGTGATTTTTCTCTTCCGAATTTAGCGCAGCTTGGACTTGCCGCTCTTATTTCGATGAATCTAAGTTCTTCTCAACCGAACATCAGTGGCTGTTACGGAAAAATGATGGAAGCTTCCAAAGGAAAAGATAGCACAACCGGACACTGGGAGTTGACAGGAATTGTTACAACAGAAGAATTTCCAGTGTATCCAATGGGTTTTCCAGATGAAGTCCTTGATTCATTTTTACAAGAAACAGGTTGTAAAGGATTCCTTGGCAATAAACCAGCATCGGGAACTGAAATTATAAGCGAATTAGGAGACGAGCATATTCGTACGGGCTTTCCTATTATCTATACATCGGCGGATTCGGTTTTTCAAATTGCCGCGCACGAAGAAGTCATTCCACTCGATCGTTTATATGAAATTTGTTCTATTACTCGGAACAAAGTTATGATTGGAAAGCATAGAGTAGGTCGTGTTATTGCTCGGCCGTTCCAAGGCGTCTCAGGCGCTTATGTCCGTACGCCATACCGGAAAGATTTTGCTGTTGAACCGCCTTATCCGACACTTCTTGATGTACTGAGCGACCATAATATTGAAACAGTTGGCATCGGGAAAATCGAAGATTTGTTCTGTGGACGAGGATTGAAAAAAAGCATCCATACAAAATCCAATGCGGAAGGGATTCAATCTATTATTGAACAGAGCAGTGCAAGGAATAGCGGATTTATTATGGCGAATCTTGTAGATTTTGATATGTTATATGGACATCGTCAAGATGTGGTTGGATTTGCAAAGGCATTGCAGGAATTCGATGCTGCGCTACCGGCGATTCAGGCAACTTTAGGAGCTTTTGATACGTTATTACTAACAGCCGATCATGGCAATGATCCCGCAGATGCAAGCACGGATCATACGCGGGAATCCGTCCCCTTATTGGTTTATACACCAGAGGGGAAAAAGAATGGATATCTTGGTCAGAGTAGCACATTTGCAGATTGTGCACAAACAGTGTGTGAGTACTATGGAATAAGCGCTCCTCCTCATTTTGGAGGAACGAGTTTTTATTCGCAAATAATATAAGAAACAAATGATAGAAGCTGTTACGTCTAAGAGTGCAGCGACTATAAAACGGGTATACATTATACCTAAAATTTATCCAGAGGGATAAAATGAAAGCAGATAGCTTCCAGAAAAGAATAAATGATTCTTTGCATTATGTTGTCGCATCAAATAAATATAGAATGTTTCACTATGTGAGATGAGATATCGTGAAAATTAGTAAACAATATACAAATCGTGAGAGCCAATCTCTGGACAAATATTTACAAGAAATTGGAAAAGTGGAATTACTGACGCCGCAAGAAGAAATTGAACTTGCGCGTCGGATTAAAAAAGGCGATCAAAAAGCATTAGAAAAATTAACAAAAGCAAATCTTCGGTTTGTTGTAAGTGTTGCAAAGCAATACCAGAATCAAGGCTTATCGCTTGGTGATTTGATTAATGAAGGTAACCTTGGACTGATCAAGGCAGCAAAGCGTTTCGATGAAACGCGTGGATTCAAATTCATCTCGTATGCAGTATGGTGGATTCGGCAGTCGATTCTTCAGGCGCTTGCGGAACAATCGCGTATTGTGCGATTGCCTCTTAATAGAGTCGGAGCTTTGAATAAGATTGGGAAAGCGTTTAGTACGCTCGAACAAGAATTCGAACGCGAGCCAAGTGCAAGCGAACTTGCCGAAGAACTTGATATGTCGCTGTTCGAAGTTTCCGATACGTTGAAGATTTCTGGGCGGCACCTTTCGATGGATGCTCCATTTGCTCAAGGAGAAGACAATCGGTTGCTTGATGTTATTCAAGATAATCGACAGCCGTCTCCCGATTCAGGATTGATGGATGAATCACTGAAGGCGGAAGTGCGCCGTGCTCTGGCGACGTTGAGCGAGCGCGAAGCTCAGGTTATTCGACTTTATTTTGGAATTGATTCAGAGCATTCGCTGACGCTCGAAGAAATCGGAGAGAAATTTAATCTTACTCGTGAAAGAGTGCGTCAGATAAAAGAAAAGGCAATTCGACGATTGCGTCATACATCCCGGAGTAAAGCGCTTCGTACATATCTTGGATAGAGTAAAATCCTTTTTGGCTTTCTCACTCTTTGAGAAGCCAAAAAGGTTCGTTGTTTGAAAACGAGATTGGAATAGTTGCAGAGAGCTTCAGCAGGAGAAATTATAGGAACCAATAATTGGCGTATCGATGCACCGTTCTGAAAAATCTTTAACGACATAACAGAAGCTCCCCAAATGAGATCATCGTCTTTATTATGCCATATCTGCGCTTTCCTTAGTATTGTTGTAATTCTTTTCTCTTTCAGTGGATGCGGTACTTCATCTCCTCGATTCAGTTCGAAAGAAAAAACACGAGCCTCTGAGCAGAAGAAAAATGAACCGCAATCCCGTTTTTCTTCTCAAGAAGTCAAAAAAGAGCAAAAGAAAAAAAACACAAAAGTGGATACGACTAACGTTGAGCGGATTAAAATAGAGAGGAGTGATTTCCGCAAGGAAAAGAACCAAGCAATTGAGCCTCTCGATCAGAGCCGTATGATGCGCGAAATCTCAAAGTATATGGGAGTACCATATGTTTCTGGAGGCGCTTCTTCTCAAGGGATGGATTGTTCTGGGTACACAATGGTGGTTTATAAAAATGCAATGAACATCGAACTTCCACGAAGCAGCGCTGAACAGTATAAGATGGGAAGAGCAGTCGAACAATCGGAATTAAAATTTGGAGACCTTGTGTTCTTCAATACAACAGGCGATCCTGCATCGCATGTCGGAATTTATATTGGCGATAACTTGTTTGCTCATGCAAGCGTCTCGCTTGGAGTAACGATATCTTCTCTTCAAAGCTCGTACTATAGCAAACGGTACACAGGCGCACGAAGAATTATTGAATGAAAGGGAAACGTTAAATGTCAGTTCTTCCTATCTATGTATATGGAACAAAAATATTGAAAAAAAGGAGTCAAAATGTAACAGAGACCAATGAATCTCTCCACAAATTGATTTTTGACATGTTCGAAACTATGCGGAAGGCAAATGGTATCGGTCTGGCAGCCAATCAGGTTGGAGATTCTCGGCGCATTATTACAATTGATATAAGCGATGCCGATGAACCTAATGCAGAAGGTGAGGCAGAGAGCAATGAACATCCGACGTCGCCAGATTTACCACGTACGCTCGTCGTGATCAATCCAGAAATAATTGCGACGGAAGGTTCATGGATTATGGAGGAAGGGTGTTTGAGCATTCCAGATATTCATGCCGAAGTAGAACGACCTGAAAAAATCAAGGTTCGATTTTTGGATGCAGAACTTCACGAACAGGAGCTAGTTGCAGATGGATTGCTTGCAAGGGTACTCCAGCATGAAATGGATCACCTTGAAGGGGTCCTTTTTATCGAGCGAATATCCCGAGCGAAACGGAGCATGTTAATGCCAAAGCTCAGGAAAATTCGAAAGGGTGAAATAGATTTGTCATACAATATTGTTACGATGATGGATGAATAGCAATGTCTTTGAGGATCCTTTTCCTTGGTACACCGGAATTTGCCTGCGTGAGTTTGCAAAACTTACTCGACCATGGGTACTCGATTCCAGCAGTTGTTACCGCACCGGATAAACCACGAGGTCGCGGGCGACAATTTTCATTTACACCAGTAAAAGAATTGGCGCTAAAAAAGAATCTCCGAGTGTTACAACCAAATTCACTAAAAGATCCAAACTTTATTAAAACACTCCAGGAATTAAAACCTGACATCGGTGTTGTTGTCGCGTTTAGGATTCTCCCAGCGGAAGTATTTCAAATACCTCGTTTAGGAACTTTCAATCTTCATGCATCGCTCCTACCAAAGTATCGTGGCGCGGCGCCAATTAACTGGGCAATTATCAATGGCGAAAAAGAAACCGGCGTAACGACGTTCTTCTTACAAGAAAAAGTCGATACCGGAAATATAATTCTTCAGGAACGGGTTCCAATAAATGATGAGGACACATTTGGAACACTCTATAATACTCTTGCACAAGTCGGTGCACAGATTGTATTGAAAACTGTTCAGCTTATTGAATCTGGAGGTGTCATTGTACATCCACAGGATGAAAATTTTGCAACTCCCGCCCCAAAAATATTTAAAAATGATTGCCGTATTCAATGGAATAAGTCAGCTCAGGAAGTACATAATTTTATAAGAGGACTATCTCCTCAACCGACTGCGTGGACGACGCATAAAGGAAAATTGCTTCGAATTTTTCGCTCGACCCCTGTCTTGAATAATATCTCGCAGCCGGGTGTTGTTGTTCGTTCGACTTCATCGGAATTATTGATCGGTACTGCAAACGGTTCTATTGCTGTTCAGGAAATTCAAGCAGAAGGGAAACGTCGTTTGCCAATCGAAGAATTTTTGCGAGGATATCGCATATTTGAAAATGATGTAGTTTCTTAATTTACCTGAGCTTGTGAACTCACAGTAATTCTTGTATATTACTGCAAGTAAGAGAGCCATTAATCGAGGAAATTTATTTTTAATGCTTACATTCAAGCAACCATTTGATTCAAAACTTGCTTCGTTCATCGATCACACGTTATTGAAACCTGAGGCGCTTCCCTCTGAAATTGAACAGCTTTGTGAAGAAGCGCGCAATTATAAATTTGCGTCTGTATGTGTAAATCCTTCGTATGTCTCTTTGTGTCATTCCTTGCTTCGAGATACCGACGTCAAAGTCTGTACGGTCATCGGATTTCCGTTGGGAGCTACAACGACCGCCGCAAAACTTGCCGAAGCGGGTGAAGCTATCAAGCACGGCGCGCAAGAAGTAGACATGGTACTGCATCTTGGAATGTTAAAATCTGGGAACAATCAATATGTTCTCGAAGATATTAAATCCATTGTTCATAGTTCTCATCATTCGCATGCTTTAACGAAAGTAATCATCGAAACTTGTCTTTTAACCAGAGAAGAAAAAGAACGAGCATGTAAATTAATAATAGAAGCTGGAGCTGATTTTGTCAAAACATCCACAGGATTTTCAAAAGGCGGCGCAACAGTGGAAGATGTAACGCTTCTCCGAGCTTCGGTTGGTACATTAGCAGGTGTAAAGGCATCTGGAGGAATTCGTACACGCGAACAGGCAATAGCAATGATTTCAGCCGGAGCAAATCGGATTGGTACAAGTTCCGGGGTCTCTCTTATAACAGAATTTTCAGAATCTCAACCCCATGAATATTAAAGTGGATAATCGTGTGAAGAGAATCTTCATTATCATTTTTAGTGTGATTCTACTTGGAATGTGGGGATGTATGGTATCTCAAGGAACAAAGGGCGATAGACGGAATAAGCATCCAGCACAACAATTCAATTCACAAGAAATTACACCCGATTCGAGTTCGAATCATCCAAATCACTCTTCATTACCAGAATTTATGTCGCAGCAAGATACTGTACAGGCAGAAATTTTTCATTATCCCAAATCGAAACAAGGCGATAGTACAAACGGTGCATTAGGAGGTTCTTGGTTCTATACAATTCAGCTTGGCGCCTACAGTGACATTGCGAATGCTCTTCGCAATCAAAAACTTGCAAAGGAGCGATTCAAAGAGTATCCTGTATTCAATGAATTCGATGATTCTCTGCATCTGTATCGAGTAAGTATTGGGAGATTTTCGGATAGAGAATCGGCGGAAGTTGTTCTAAGGACGTTGCAACGACAATTCCCAAAGGAGTACGGAAAATGCTGGTTGAAACTTGTGGTAGAATAATTTCTTACTGCATGCTTATTCTTTGTTCGATTTTTGTATTGGGAACAGGTTGTTCGTCAAGCCGGGATTTTTCACAATCGCCGGTAACAACTGAAAAAATGGCTCCCTTGAATGATTATGAAAAGACATTTAACCCAATTCCGTATAGCAAGGATATTGCGATCGTAATTGAAAAAAATGCAACACAGAACCAACAGGGTATTTTTACGCCACCATCACAGGATACTGTAGAAGCGCAAGAGGAAATAGTACAGGGGTTTCGTATTCAATTATTTTCATCCTCTGATTTTGAAGATGCAAGTCAGTTCAAAATTTCTTTGCAGGATCGGTCGGTTTCAGATTCTGTGTACATTGTTTTTGATCCCCCTGTTTATAAAGTGCGTGTTGGCGATTATAGTACGCGATATGAGGCAAACCAAAGACTTCTATACTATATCGATTTAGGATATCGCGATGCGTGGGTGGTACCCGATAGAGTAAGTCAGCGTAAACGCGTAATACCGCAATCGACAGACAATAAGTTTTAACTTCTTGATGACCAAGAGTTACCGGGAATCGCGGTTCTATTCATCATTACTGCTGTCGAAAGATGTCATGTTGTAACAAAATTCACATGAACAGAGATGCTCTTTCATAGTGGTGGAACAGATAATATTCGTATCGAGCGGGAAACAGGTTTGTATAATAACAGCCGTAAGATGCGTGGCGCACAGAACCAGCGATGAGTAAAGAATGTCAAGTAAAAAATTAAAAACAGTGAAAATTTAATCTGAGTTTTTACTTGACAAAAGGGTTGTAACCCAATATATTTACAGCGGTTGTAACTTAATAATGAAGGTTGATGGGTCGGCCCTCATTGTTCTTCGAAAATGAAGGTGTTAGTTACAAATACCCTCAGAGAAAATTTTCAAATATAACAAAAGACTGAACGGCGCTGCCGTGAGGCGTTCTTTTTTTATATAACTATTAACCCACACCAAGGAGATATAACCATGCTTAAAAATAGCACGGAGGATGTAAACGCCGAAGTATCATTGAATTCTAAAAAAAGAAATAAGCAAGGATTGCGCTTTCAACGATACTTTACAAAGGCAGGCGTGCATCCTTTTGATGAAATAGAGTGGGAGTTAAGGACTGCAACGATTTCGAACGATCGTGGGGAAAAGATTTTCGAACAAAAAAATGTTGAAGCGCCAAAATCGTGGTCAGTGACCGCGACGAATATTGTAGTTTCAAAATATTTTTATGGATCGTTGGGAACTCCTCAACGTGAAACCAGTTTACGTCAACTGATTGATCGAGTTGCGCGCACATACTATACATGGGGATTACGCGATGGCTATTTTGCTTCAGAAGAAGATGCTAATATTTTTTATTACGAATTACTCTATCTCCTTGTGCATCAATATATGTCGTTTAATAGTCCAGTATGGTTCAATGTAGGAGTTGAGGAGAGGCCTCAATGTTCAGCGTGTTTTATCAATTCAGTCGAGGATTCGATGGAGTCGATCCTTGAACTTGCAAAAATAGAGGGTATGCTTTTTAAGTATGGCTCAGGAACTGGTACTAACTTATCCACTCTTCGTTCTTCGAAAGAAAAATTGAGCGGTGGCGGTACGCCATCTGGACCGGTTTCTTTTATGCGTGGGTACGATGCATTTGCAGGCGTTATTAAATCGGGTGGAAAAACCCGGCGTGCAGCAAAAATGGTTATTCTAAACATTGAGCACCCTGATATTGTTAAATTTATTAATTGTAAAGCTGAGGAAGAGAAAAAAGCTTGGGCGCTTATCGATGCTGGTTACGATGGTGGGTTCAATGTGCCAGGGGGCGCTTACGATTCAGTATTCTTTCAGAATGCGAATCACTCTGTACGTGTAACGAACGAATATATGAAAGCTGTCCTTGAGGATAAAGAATTTTATACTAAAGCTGTAAAGGGTGGACAACCTATTGATAAATATCGTGCACGAGATTTGATGAAGCAAATTGCCGATGCGGCATGGATTTGTGGAGATCCGGGAATCCAATTCCACACAACGATTAACGAATGGCATACATGTCCAAATTCGGCTCCGATTAACGCATCGAATCCATGCAGTGAGTATATGTTTGTCAATGATTCAGCTTGCAACCTTGCATCACTGAATCTGATGAAATTCCGGAAACCAAATACTAAAGAATTTGATGTTGAAGCGTTTAGCAAAGCTATTGCAGTAACAATTACAGCGATGGAAATTTCTGTTGATAATTCCAGTTATCCGACGCCTGCTATTACCCAAAATAGCCATGCTTTTCGTCCATTGGGGCTTGGATATGCAAACCTTGGAGCCTATTTGATGTCTCACGGTATAGCGTACGATAGCGAAGCCGGCAGAGCGCTTGCGGCTGCAATTACATCCTTGATGACGGCAGAGGCATATAAACAATCCGCAAAACTTAGTGAAGTAAAAGGAGCTTTTGAGGAATTCTCGAAAAATCGTGAACCAATGTTGAATGTTATGAAGAAACATCGAGAAGCAGCCGAACACATCGATGCAACATGGCTGACTCAATCACTCTATAAAGCGCAGTGTCAAGCATGGGATGAAGTTATTGCAACGGGAAGCGAGTTTGGATTCCGCAATGCGCAGACAACTGTTCTTGCACCAACAGGCACAATAGGATTTATGATGGATTGCGATACAACAGGCGTAGAGCCTGATATTGCACTCGTAAAGTTTAAGAAGATGAGCGATGGCGGTGTATTAAAAATTGTGAACCAAAGTGTACCGGAAGCATTATTAGCATTAGGTTATAATGATGAACAAGTTGAACACATCGTTGCCTACATCGATAAAAATAATACCATTGAAGGCGCCCCGCATTTGAGAGAAGAACACCTTCCTGTTTTTGATTGTGCATTCAAACCTACAAACGGCAACCGTTTTATTCATTACATGGGACACATTAAAATGATGTCGGCCGTTCAGCCGTTTCTGTCCGGTGCAATTTCTAAAACAGTGAATATGCCGAATGATGTAACGCCGGATGATATAATGAATGCTTACCTCGAAGCATGGAAATTAGGACTGAAAGCAATTGCAGTGTACCGCGACGGTTGCAAACGTACGCAACCGCTGAGCACATCGCTAAAGAAAGAAGAGAAGCAACAGCCTCAAATTGTGTATAAACCGGTACGTCGACGGCTTCCGGACGAACGACAATCCATAACGCATAAATTCAGTATTGCTGGACATGAAGGTTACATTACTGTTGGAATGTTTGAGGATGCCACGCCGGGTGAAATTTTTATTACAATGTCAAAAGAAGGATCGACAATTTCCGGGTTAATGGATTCGCTTGCCACAGCGGTCTCTATCGCGTTGCAATACGGTGTGCCGCTTAAAGTGTTAGTGGATAAATTTAGTCATGCGCGGTATGAACCGAGCGGCTTTACGAACAATCCCGATATTCCAATTGCGAAATCGGTTAGCGATTACATCTTCAGATGGCTCGGGAGAAAATTTCTTAAAGAAGAAGTTCCGACATCGAATGACTTAAGCTCAATCAATATGAGCGAAGAAGATGCAAAGAAACCGTTGACTATCTTAAACGCTGCTGCAGAAAAAGCTGCATCTATAATGGAAAAGAATGAAAAATTTGTTTTCCAGACTCAATCCGATGCTCCGTTGTGCCATGAGTGTGGCAGTATCATGATTCGGAGTGGAAATTGTTACAAATGTCTTGAGTGTGGAAGCACTTCTGGTTGTTCTTGATTCATTTAACAACAAGTAAGAAAATTCTTCAAAGAGGGATGCGCATCCCTCTTCTGTTTTTAAAGGAAGAACAGCATTAAGAATGGGTTATAATGCGATAGACCCCTGATAAAAGTTCTTGGGGTTTGTATGGCTTTTGAAGTAGTAATTGAACTCCAAGCGCTTGCAACTCTTCTTTCTTTTGAGGCTCAAAATATCCACTTCCAACAATAGTTTTCAGCGTTGGCTTTTTACTCACAAGCCGACGAATAAGCTCGGTACCGTCCATTTTCGGCAACCCTAAGTCAGTAAGCACAATATCGATTGTATCCATGTGTTCATCGAAGATGCGAAGCGCTTCCTCGCCATCTGCAGCTGGAAACACCGTGTAACCACCGGATTCAAGTACGCTCGCAGCAATTTCACGAAGCGCGTCTTCATCTTCTACCAATAAAATTGAGCCAGTTCCTTTATATGATTCCGCTTCGATGATTTCTGTCTGCTGTAGCTCATATAACTCTGATACCGGCAAGTAGAGGGAGAATGTTGTACCTTTTCCTTCGATGCTTTCGACATCGATAAAACCTTGATGAGTAGTAACAACTCCGTAGACGACCGCAAGTCCTAAGCCGGTTCCTTTTCCACGTTCTTTTGTTGTATAGAATGGTTCAAAGATTTTTTTCAAGTCCTCTTCAGGAATTCCGTAGCCGGTATCTTGTACTGATACACATACGTATTGTTCAGCTGTTGCATTGGGGAATTTTCTACGGAGTTCATTGCCATCTACATTTGAGGTTTTGAAAGTTAATGTTCCACCTTGGGGCATGGCGTCTTTGGCATTGACTGCCAGATTCAAAATTGCCTGATGGAGTTGAGTTTGATCTCCAATGACTGGCAGCAAATCTGGCTCGAGTATAGTTTTTATTTCAATAATGCGAGGGAATGTTTCGTACAGCATTTGATATAATTCTTTGATGATATCATTTATGTTGAGCGTTGCCGCATGGATATCTGTTTGGCGAGCAAAGGTAAGAATCTGACGTACCAACGCCGCCCCGCGTTCCACGGCTTTACGTATGATTTCTAAATTCTTTGCAGAGATTTGTTGCTTCTCGGATTCTTGTTCAAGGAGCGAGGTGTATCCTAGAATAATTCCAAGGATGTTGTTAAAATCATGGGCGATGCCACCTGCAAGGATGCCAATACTTTCCATCTTCTGTGTCTGGATGATCTGTTTCTCAAGCTCATGCCGCCGTGTATCATCGAACACATATCCAATAATTTCGGTTAGTTTGCCATCTTCATCTGTTTTCCCGACAATATTCATTACTACATATACTTCTCTTCTATCTCGACTCTTCAAAGATGTTTCATAATATTCTAGTCTCTTTTGCTCTTTCATAAAAGTCAAAAGTCGCTGAAAATTTTCTGGTGAAGGGAAAAGAGATGATAGTGAAACTCCTTGAGCCTCCGTTGGCGATGGAAAGCCAAAAATTTTCGCAAAAGCGCTATTACAAGATTTTATAATTCCATCACTGGAGGCAATGAAATCTCCGGTCAAATCGTTCTCAACGAATTCTTTATAGATAGTCTCACTCTTTCGGAGCGCCTCCTCGGCTCGTTTCCATTCTGTAATATTGTGCCCAATTCCAACGATTCCAGTAATTTTTCCCGCTGAGTCTCGTAACGGTACTTTGGAAGTAAGCAAATATCCAACCGAGCCATCAGCGAATTGAATTTTTTCTTCATGGTTAATGATTGGATTCCCAGTTCGAAGAACATACATATCATCGTTGTAGAAAGCTTTTGCAATATCGGGAGGGAAAAACGCAAAGTCGTCTTTGCCAAGTACCTCTTCTTCGGACTGTGCGCCAATATTTTGGATGTCGACCTTATTTGCTAGTATTTTTCGAGTTTTGGTGTCTTTTACATAAATAGCATCGGGCAAATTATTAATAATGACTCGTAAAAGCGTTCGTTCCTGAGTAAGTTCTTCTTCGGCTTTTTTCCGATTGGTAATATCAGTGATGAAACCTTCAAGAAAGAGGAGAGCGCCATTGGTGTCGTAAACGCCGCGCCCGCGTTCCCATACCCATCGCTGTTCTCCACTTTTTGTAGTTATAGGATATTCATATTCAAATACTTCGTTTTTTGGAAGCTTTTCTTGCCACTGCATCCACAAAATTTCTTGATAGTCATTTTGAATAATATCATTGAAAGCTAAGGTTTTGTTATTGATAAAATCAGTTGGTTCGTACCCTGTTATTTCTTTGCACCCTTCACTAATAAAAAGCATTGTCCAATTTTTATCATTTACACAGCGATAGGTAAATCCAGGTATATTGCTGAGCAAATTAGTAAGTGAACGTTCGCGTTTCCATAATTCTTCTTCAGCAAGTTTTCGATCCGTTATATCAACCGCGGAGCCAAGCCCAGCAGGAGCGCCATACCAGTCAATTTTCCCCGCAGTAAAGTCAATCCATCGTATAGAACCATCTTTTCGGACTATTTTGAATTCGTACCGGCTTGGTACAACTTCTCCTGTTTGACGAGCTAACCCGCGCTGACGAACCAAATCTTTGTGGTCAGGATGAATGGCGTCCCAGAATTGCATACTCAACAATTCTTCAGATGTATACCCAAATAATTCGCATGCTGCTTTGTTAACATAGACGAAATATTTCCCCTGATAAATAAAGATCGCCGTCGAGGTTGTATCGGCGAGTCGGCGGAACCATTCTTCGCTTTCACGGAGTTCTTGCTCGATCCGTTTGCGCTCCGAAATATCTCGTGCAATAAGAATTACTTTATCATTTTCAAATGGAACTATCGTGCCATTAAACCATATTTGCTTTCCCTCGATATTGAGAGCATAGTCGAGAGAGACGTTTTTTTGACTTTTGAAACATGCTGTAACAGCGGCCATGAATTGTTCTGCTTGCTCTGGCGGAAAAACTTCGTAGAGTGTTTTTCCGATGACTTCGTTTGCAGGCTTATATAATAATTGAGGATTTGCAGGGAGAATTTCGACGTACCGTCCTTCAGAGTCTAAAACCAAAAAGACATCTGGAATTACTGAAAAGATAGAACGGAACTTTGCCTCCGAAGTACGAATATTTTCTTCTGATTTTCTTCGTTCAGTAATATCTTCTATAGCAAGAAGAATTAGATTGGTATTATTGCCTTCTCGAAAAATATGTTGAGCATTGAAGCGGAAGATTTGGTTACCGATTTTTACCTCAACATCTTTTTTAGATTTATTTTGTGGAAGTTCGTTCAGCAACAACGAATGTAACTTTGGATGATTCCACTGCTGATTTTGAATTTCGAAAATATTCTTTTGAAGTATTTCCTCGCTATAGCATTGATAGGATTGGTAATAAGCACGATTTGCTGTAATAATATTAAAATGTTCATCCAGTACAAGTAGCGGTATCTTAAGAGTAGCTATAATACTTTGAGCAAACTCTTTTTCTTCCTGCAGTACTCTTTGAACTTGTCGCTCTTTAGTTTGGTCCCGGAAAACAAGAACTACGCCAATGACTACTCCATTTTTATCTTTAATTGGCGCTCCGCTGTCTGCAATCGGAATCTCTCTACCATCTTTGGAAAGGAGGACTGTGTGATTCGCAAGTCCAATAATCATACCTTCTGAAAGAACCCGAGAAACTGGATTTAGAACCGGAGTGTGAGTGTCCTCATTAAGAATGTGGAAAACCTCTTCGATCTTTTTGCCTCGAGCTTCAGTTTCGGACCATCCTGTCAATGCTTCCGCAACTGGATTCATATTTTGGATAAATGAATTACGATCTGTTGTAATAACGGCATCGCCAATACTATACAATGTGGTTCGAAATTCCGTTTCAGCCTGCCAAGCTTTTCTATAGAGATTTTGCTGCCGATAGCTGTAGAAAAACGCAATTGCTGCAGCTATTGTTACAATAATGAAAATGATGATCAGAATCATCGCACGATTCTCAGACCGGAATCTTTCGTATGCCTCATCTCTATCAATTTTTGTAACAAGGAACCAAGGAGTTCCTTGAATCGGCGTCAAGAATGCGAGTACTTTGATATTTCTATAATCAGTTCCCTCATATAAAACATGATGTTCCAATGCTTCTTGAACTGAAGAAATAGAAATCTGTTGTGTCGAAATTTTTGATAACAATGTGTTGGGTTTATGACGAAGCTCATTCAAAAATACTATTGAATCTTGCTCACGGCGGAGGAGAATCGTTTCTGCAGTTTTTGTTGGTATTGGCCATTCGATAATGAGTGGATAAAGATCTGTTACAGGATTGCGTCGGAAAATTAGAACATAGGAACGCTGATTAACCTGGACTGGAAGTGGAGCAATAAAATCTATTACTACCGAATTATTCCATTGAGTCCGATAAATGTCCGTTGAAGTTACCTGATTCTGTTTTAATGCGGATGCAATAGTTACAATGGCGACCGAATCGAGATATGGTTGCTGTGTTGTGGAGGTAATGATGTCGCCATTAATTGTAGCAAGGAATATAGCATCGTAGCCATGCTCCTCAATCAAATTGAAAAGAAATTTTTTGAGGGATGTACATTGCTCGAATGTAGAATGAAGAGCGCATTGCTTGATGTAAGTTTGCAGAAACGAATTTGAGGCGATTACTTTTGCATCGTGAAGTTCATCTAAATACCACTCTGCAATACGATTTTGTTTTGGCTGCGAAATTGCATAAAGCTGGTTTGTGATTTCTGCGCTATGTGCGATCCGACGAGAATGATAGTATATAATGCCATTCAGTACTACAATGATTGATAAAATAATCAATACACCGAAATACATTCCCTTTTTTGTAGGGGGCATTTTCATTCTCGGTACCATTTATATTTTAACATCTCTGAGAAATATGTGATAGTCCTTGGTGATAAATGTACATTTTTGTGTAGAAAGATGCTATGATAACTCGGGTGATTGTAAAGGCTTGTATGAACTCTTTAGAAATGTCAGGGTTTGATCTTGTTAAAGCCCAATGAATCATAACAAATCCGAATGTGCAGGATTTGTGCCTGTTGTAATAATCGAGCGAAATTCGTCGAGATTTTTTTTATTGACAAGAGCAAGAATGGTATCGCCTGGCTCAAGGGAGGTGCTTCCACTGGGAAGGATATAGCGCTCATTTCGAATGATAAGAACAATCAGACAATCTTTTGGAAGCCCTAATTCAACGATGGGTTTATTTGCAGCGGCTGAGTTGTACGGAATGATAAAATCGTAAAGTTCGGTATCGCTATCTTTTGGCGTTTCGAATTCCAATGGAAGTCGGCGCGATGGTGGAAGCGGCGCATCGACCCGAAGAAGGCGTGCGACATAAGGAATAGACCAGCCTTGAACAAGCGCTGAAGTAAGTACAATAAAAAATACGATACGAATAATTGTGTATGAGTCTGGAACCTGTGATATGACAAGGAATGTCGTAAGAATGATTGGCATTGAACCACGAATTCCGACCCATGAAATGAAGAGTTGTTCCCTTAGAGAAAATTTTGAAGGAATTAAAGAAATAAAAACGCCAATCGGCCGTGCGAGAAAAATTAACCCAGCGGAAATGATGAGACCTTCGCGTGCATGAGCAAAAATTTCAGAAGGAGTAACAAGGAAGCCAAGAGCAACAAACATAGTAATTTGACTCAACCATGCAAGTCCATCGAAAAATCGAAGCAAGCTTCGTCTTTGTACAACATCGCTATTTCCGATAACAATCCCTGCGATATATACGGCAAGAATTCCATTTCCGTTGAGGAGCGTCGTACCGGCATACAAGCCAGTAATACATGCCAACAATGTTACCGGATAAAATCCTTCGTAGGAAAAATGTATGTGATTGAGGAGTAACACGATTCCCTTGCCAATGAGAATTCCTGCAACAGCGCCGATAGTCATCTGTAAGATGAATTGAATGAACATTGTTCCAAGAGAAAATGTTCCTGTCGATAGAAATGAAATCATCATAACAGTAAGGAAGAGCGCTGTAGGATCATTGCTGCCGGATTCAAATTCAAGCAACGGCTTCATTGTTCCTTTCAGTGAAATTTTTTTTGAACGCAGTATCGAAAATACAGCGGGGGCGTCGGTGGATGAAATAATGGATCCGAGCAGCATTCCTTCCATTAACGAGTATCCGAGGAATAATGTTGTAAAAAGAGCTACAGCAAGAGCAGTAATAATAACGCCGATCGTCGCAAGAGTGACACCGTGCCTTACAATTGATTTGGTTTGTTCCCACGAGGTATCCAGTCCACCTGAGAATATAATAAAAATGAGAGCGATCGTTGCAATAGAGTGAGTAAGTTGAGGCGTATGGAATCCGAACTCGATTATTTTTTCATTGTTTGCGATCATTCCAATGCCAAGGAACAGAATCAGAGTTGGAATTCCGATATTATCTACCAACCGCGCTATGATGGCGCTAACAAGAATGAGTACTGAAGTGATGAATATTAAAGAATTCAAATCAATCATTATTGTCCTCTGATTCGTGGAGTAATGCAGAGGAAGGGCATTTATCGAATTCAAATTGAATTGTTACATGATGAATGTCGTACTTCGACGCTAGTAGAGTTTCAATTTTTTCAAGAATGATTTCTGTTTGACGTACGCTCATATCTGGAACACAAACGTGCGCTTCGAAGTGAGTATCTGTATCGGACAATTGCCACAAGTGAGCATGGTGAACATTCTTGATCGAGGGAATCGAGCCAATATCTTTGCCAATTGTTTCGAGAGAAAGTTCAGTTGGCGCTGCCATCATAATGATTCGTGTTGAACCGCGTAGAATATCGATAGATTCCCACAATACATAGATTGCAATTGCTATCGTCAATACTGGATCGATCCAGGACAATGACCAGAGACGAATACAAATGCCCCCGATGATAACGACGACGCTCGATATTGCATCGCTAATTAAGTGAAGGTACGCTGAACGAAAATTTAGATTATGCTGGATATTCGGATGAAGAAGAATTACCCCGCCAGCGTTTGCAAGAAATCCAAAGAAACCAAGGATGATCATAATTGTTCCTGAGGGAATTTCTGGCACAAAAAATCGGGTGATAGCTTCCTTGATCAACACGATACTAACTCCAACCAGGACAATCGCATTCACCACGGCGGCAAGTATCTCTGCTCGTCGATATCCAAAAGTATATTGCACCGTTAAGGGTCTTTGACTTACTCGGTATGCAAAACCGCTTAAAATCAAAGCAACGACATCGCTGAAATTATGCATTGCATCGGAAATGAGAGCGAGACTTCCAGCAAGAATGCCGCCGATGATCTGGGCAATGGTTATTGCAAAGTTAAGTATAATTGCACCAGTCAGTCGTTTGCCGGTAAGTTCTTTTGAACTGATAGAGTGATTATGTTCCATACACAATTTTTTCTGAGCGATAAAAATCTTTTCAATAAAGTAGTAAATCCTCAATAAGAATCCAATTCTTAAAGGGAAAATTTTTAAAAAAGTGTAATTCAAACTAAATGATGCGTTGAAATTAAGGGGAAGACATTTCTAAAATTGTTACCAATAATAATACAATTTATCAAGGTGTTTTTCTATGAAGAAAAGAAGTTTACCCTAATTATAAATTAGCATTTGAAAAGTGGGTCAAAGAAGCAATTTCATACTCGAAACTTCTTCCATCAAGAATACATCTTGTCTATGCCGCTTTGCCTTAGTGGTATATCTTTATTGCCATGAAAGGCGAGCTAGTTCAACACCGTTGATACCATCAGTGGTTGCATCTTTCTAAGAGTCTTTGTATAGTAAAATTAGTATGACAAAGGTCTATGATAATATTGTCTTTGGAATTCTTCTTGCCAGTTACATCCTTACAGGTGTTGGTGGACACGTTGTATTGGTTGAGATGTTTGGCAAGAAAGCAAGTACCATTGAGCGGCAGATGCCACCAAAGACACATCAAAGGGTTGCATACTGGACACAGAACAAGCATTTACCTTCCAACGGAAAAATTACTCAGGACCTTTCGCTTCATATCCTTACAAATTCTCAACTCATTGTTGAAACAGTATGCTCTTATGGTTTTTGTTATTGGAATTTAAAACCGAATGAAGGAATAGTTTATTCTCTTTCGAGCCGCGCCCCTCCTGTTGTTTGAGAAGTAACTTAGATTCTATTTAACCTTCGATAAGAATAATAATTATTCTGGTCAATACAATTATAACGGAACTTATCGAAGGCGTATATTTTTCAATTTCTCAACAAACAGGAGCATGACAATGAAACGAGAAAAACTTGTTAATTTTTGCATTATGTTGTTTCCGGGAATTCTCATTGGCGTCCTTATCACATTTTTAGTTGGGATATGGAACCAAAGTGGAGCTGTGATGAAGTGGGGAATGGCAATTGGATTAGGGATCGTGATAGCTCTAGCGCTTACCTTCTTGCAGCAGAAGACAAAATCACAAGATAAATGAGGACGTAGAAATTTATTAAGAGCATGTATAGTTTGACGGAGATACCATATGTATTCACGCTTTGAATAATTTATAAGGAGATACAATGCCTAAACAATTTACTGCCATAATGGATTCAATAGAAGCGATGTGGGAGGGACTGTTAAGGTTTCTCCCTCAATTGCTTCTTGCGATTATTCTTTTTGCAATTGGATGGTTCGTTGCTCTTGCTCTTCGATTTGTGCTTGAAAAATTTTTAAAACTAATCAGATTCAACGTTATTACAGAGAAAGCAGGAATCGATAAATTTTTACTCAAAGGCGGCGTGCAATATTCAAGTATCTCCGTTCTCTCGAATTTTGTATACTGGTGCGCTTTATTTGCCCTTGCGCTTGCTGTGCTCAGTAGCGTTGGAATCCATGCGGCGGAAGACCTCTTCAATAACATACTAAGTTATATTCCCAGTCTTCTGCTTGTAGCATTTATCATAATATTTGGCGCTATCGTTGCAAAATTTATGCGGGTGTTAATTTTTACCTACCTCGGCTCAATCAAAATATCTGGCGCCGATTTTTTTAGCTCCCTTGTCCAATGGGCTATCATCCTGCTTGTAATTTCACTTGCGTTTACACAGCTGCCATTTGGGAATCTCTTTGTTGTTGCTTTTGAAATAGCCTTTGGCGGAATTTGTTTTGCATTTGCAATTGCATTTGGATTAGCGGGAAAAGAGTGGGCAACACAGATACTCGAGAAACTCTGGCGTAAAAGCCGATAGCGTTCATTTTGAAGGATTTGATTATGAAGATCACACTTCGACTTATTATATCACTATTTATTGCATCGACTTTGGTTGCTGTCCTGTTTACAATGCTTCAAATTCGGAATGAACGAACGACGATGGTTCGAGAGCTGAATATGCGTGCGCATATGCTTACAGAGGGAATTCAAAATCCCATTGCGGAGTACCTTCGCTCAAATTCAACTCGTAAAATGAAGCAATTGCTGGATCGTTTTGCAAAGAACACACGCTATGTTGGAATAGCGGTTTACGATAGCCAGGCTGTGCTGTGCATGGCTACTGCTTTTGCTGATTCGATTGGGAAACAGTTAACAATTACAGGACAGGTGTGGGAATCGCTTACACGGCGCGAACGAATGTTAAAAATTGTAAGCGGCGACGTAAATAAAGTTCATATTTTCATTTTACCGCTTGAACTCGATGACCAAATTGTAGGAGCAATAGTATTATATCAAGATGCTTCATTTATTGATGCTCGAGTCAATGAAATCTGGCAAACAAATTTTTTACGTCTTCTCTTGAATACGTTACTCATTGTTATTACAACGGTGATCGTTGTAAGGTGGAGCATTACCGGACCTATTGCACAATTGGCACAGTGGATACGTGGACTTCGAGTTGGGAAACCATCTGTTCCAACGACAATTCCAATGCGAGGTGATTTTTTAGAGCCATTGACGAATGAAGTTACACTCCTTGCCAAGAGTCTTGCCACAGCACGAGCTGCAGCGCAAGCAGAAGCCAGATTGCGTATTACCGCAGAAGCGCGATGGACGCCCGAACGCTTGAAGGAATTTGTACGAATGGAACTCAAAGGGAAAAATCTCTATGTGGTCTCGAATAGAGAACCTTATATGCATGTTGTCTCTGATAATACGGTTCAATGTATTGTTCCGGCTGGTGGATTGGTTACGGCAATCGATCCGATACTTCGTGCATGCGGTGGTGTTTGGATTGCAAGCGGTTCAGGAGTTGCCGATCGAGAAAATGCCGATGAGCATGGCAGACTCGAAGTTCCACCTGATGAACCAGCGTACATCCTTCATAGAATATTCTTAACAAAGGAAGAAGAAGAAGGATACTACTACGGTTTTTCGAATGAAGGGTTATGGCCTCTCTGCCATATTACACACACTCGACCAATTTTTGAACTCAATGATTGGATGCATTATCAACAGGTGAATCAAAAATTTGCCGAGGCGGTATTTGAAGAAATCGCCAATGAAGAACAACCACTTGTTTTAATTCAAGATTACCATTTTGCACTTCTTCCATTACTCATAAAATCGAAAAGACCAGATGCTCGAGTTGCGATCTTCTGGCATATTCCCTGGCCAAATCCTGAAGTTTTTGGAATCTGTCCATGGAAACAGGAATTGTTGCTGGGATTGTTAGGTGCGGATTTAATCGGCTTCCACACACAATTTCATTGCAATAATTTTCTTGAGACAGTCGATCGATTCCTCGAATCGAAAATAAACTGGGATCAATTTTCCGTTGACCATAAAGGACAGCGTACTGTAATTCGACCATTTCCAATTAGTGTAGCAGAATCTGAGAAGAGTCTTCAAGGTCATGAGTATCTCTATGGGGAATCTGCAAAAAAAACTCTCTTAAAACGGTATGGAATTAATGCCCAATATCTTGGTGTTGGCGTCGATCGGATTGATTACACAAAGGGAATTCTGGAACGTTTTCGAGCGATTGAGCGATTCCTCGAAAAATATCCCTCGTACATTGGTTCCTTTACGTTTATTGAATTAGGGGCGCCGAGTCGAACCCACATCAAAAGATATCATGATCTTATGGCTGAGTTGGATGAGCTTGCCGACCGCATCAATTGGAAATTTCAAACGAAGCAATGGAAGCCGATTCTTTTCTTAAAAGCTCATCACACCCATGAAGTTATCTATGAACATTATCGCGCTGCGGATGTTTGTATGGTAACATCGCTCCATGATGGAATGAATTTAGTAGCGAAAGAATTTATTGCGTCGCGGGAAGATGGAGATGGAGTGCTTTTGCTCAGCCAGTTTACCGGCGCTTCGCAAGAATTAACGGATGCACTCATTATTAACCCCTATGATATAGAGGAAATGGCTGATGCGCTCTACACAGCATTAACAATGGATCCAAAGGAACGACGAGAACGTATGTCTCAACTAAGAAATATTGTAAGTGAGAGAAACGTTTATCGTTGGGCTGGAAATATCATTACAACCTTATCGCGTTTACGTGTTCAAGAGCAAAAAGTAGCTGAAGGAGAGGTAGCGTGAAGCCCCTTTATCTTTTTTCACCAAAAGTGTGGCGGGGTGTTTCACTCCATATTGCTCATGCTCGATCGCTAATTCTTTTTTTAGATTACGATGGCACTCTAACGCCAATTTGTTCAACTCCAGATGCAGCAGTTCTTTCCGATGAAACACGTAGGTTACTATGTAGAATGGAAACGCTTCCATCCACTCATTGCGTTTTAATTACTGGAAGATCAATGAATGATATCCAATCTTTAGTACGAATCCCCTCGATGTGGATTGCAGCAAATCATGGGTTCCATATTCGAAGAGGAAAATTTGAATGGGTACATCCTGCCGCAAAAAATTTTTCTACGGCGCGTAAGCAAATTATGAAAACATGCAATCCATTGGTTCGTCGTTTCAAGGGTGCATGGATGGAAGACAAACAATATACACTTTCCATTCATTATCGTCTTGTTGCACCTTCAAAAGTATCAGATTTCAAAAGAAAGCTCCTGACTTTATTACAACCGTACCGCCCAAAAATTAAGCTTACAAGAGGGAAAAAAGTAATCGAGATTCGGCCGCCAGCGGAATGGGGAAAAGGACATGCCGTCAACGTTATCCTTCAACGAATAAAAGTGCATCAAAAACCATTGCTTATTGCCATTGGCGATGATCGTACCGATGAAGCAATGTTTCAACGTATTGAAGGTGAAGGTTTGACAATCCGTGTTGGTTATTCTCAGTGCACAGGCGCGCAGTACTATGTTCGCTCGACGGAAGAAGTGACAAAATTAATTTACCCTATACTTCAACATCGAACACTAAAAGAAAGAGAGAGGAAGAAAGAATGAAAACCCTTGAAGATTATCGGGAAATTGTTGGGGATGATGTTATTGCAGAGATTTATCGTTATGCGCGAACATTATATGGCAAACGTGTCCTCCATATTAACTCAACGTACTATGGAGGCGGAGTAGCTGAAATTCTTGACTCGTTGGTTCCGCTTCTCAACAACATTGGACTCGATACTGATTGGAGATTGCTTCGAGGAACGCCGGAATTCTTTACGATTACAAAAAAGTTCCATAATGCAATTCAAGGTGAAGAAATACATATGACAGATATCAAAGCATCACTGTATGTTGAGAACAATCAAGATTTTTCTATCTACTGCAAAATAGATGCCGATCTTGTATTCATTCATGATCCGCAACCGCTTCCATTGATTCGTTTTTACAAGAAACGTCAACCCTGGCTCTGGCGTTGTCACGTTGACCTTTCCCATCCTAACGAAGAACTCTGGAATTTTCTAAAGGGATTCATACTTACGTACGATGGAATTATAGTTTCCGATGAACGTTATGTCCGTAAGGATTTACCAATGACCTATACCATTATCGATCCCGCAATCGATCCACTAACAACAAAAAATCGTGACCTTCCAGATGAACTCTATGAACGAACATTGCAAAAATATTCAATTCCAACCGACAAGCCGCTCATAACACAGATTTCACGATTCGATAAATGGAAAGACCCAATTGGCGTCATTGAGGTGTTTAAGAGAGTACGGAAGCAATTCCCTTGCCGATTGGTATTGTGCGGTAGTATGGCAACCGATGATCCAGAAGGATGGGACATCTTCGAACAAACAAGAGAAGCGGCTGGTCCATTGCTTGATGATAAGGAAGTTATTCTTATCACAGTGGAAGATAATGTTCTCGTGAATACTCTTCAGAGAAAGTCTGCTGTTGTAATTCAAAAGTCGATTCGGGAAGGATTTGGACTTACAGTAACCGAAGCGCTCTGGAAAGGAACGCCTGTAGTTGCATCGAATGTTGGAGGAATTCCTCGTCAGGTGATTGACAATACAACAGGCTTTCTTGTTGAGCCTTTCGATTATAATGCATGCGCTGAATTAGTTCTCTCTCTCCTTCGTCATCCTAAAGTTGGCGCGGTACTTGGCGCCAATGGAAAAGAGCATGTGCGGCGAAACTTTTTAATTACACGCCACATCATCGACGATTTACGCCTGTTGAACAAATTACTTGCAAAGTAAAAAACTTTGAATACATCAACAAATTTTTCTATTATTAAAATGTGTACAAAAAAAGAAATTAGAATTAAAAAAAAGAATGATCACAGCGGTACCCCTCACAGATTTGAATCTTCCCGAAATTACACCGTATCGAACGTTACGGCAATCGGTTGAACATTTTCGAGAGGGCATTGTTGTTGTAGAAGGGGAAAAAGTTGTACGTAGGTTGGTAGAGAGTCCGTTGCAGATTATATCCCTCTTGACAACTCCGGAATGGTTAGAAATCTATAAACCGTTTCTTCAGAATCGTGATGAATCTATCATTGCATACCATGCTTCAAAATCTCTCCTCGAATCGATAGTTGGTTTCCATCTCCATCAAGGGATAATGGCTTTAGCAAAGATTCCTCAACTCAATTCGCTTGATAAATTTATTTCCCATGCTTCATTGCCATATCTCTTTGTGGCTCTTGATGGTCTTACGAATGCTGAAAATGTAGGTGTGGTAGTGCGGAATTGCGCTGCTTTCGGCGTTCAGGGAATTATTGTTGGAGAAACCTCAAGCAGTCCGTACTTACGACGCTCCGTACGAAATTCAATGGGTACTGTATTCTCAATGCCAGTGTACCATGCATTGAACCTTATCGAAACAGTGTACAATTTACGAAGTTACTACAATTGTTCGATTGTCGCCGCGCATCCCCACGGCGTTCATTCAATAGGAGAAGTCAAATTCGAGCAAAACCTTTGTATTATTTTAGGAAGCGAAGGTGAAGGAATTTCTCCTGATGTGCTTCAAACCTGTGATTCGACAATAGCTATACCGATGCTTTCAGGTGTTGATTCGTTGAACGTTGCAAGCGCTGCTGCGGTTTTTCTGTATGAAATTCAACGACAACGACAATTCAAATTTCAATCTAACTTTTACGAATAATGAAACAACGCTATTTTTATTTTATAATTTTTCTCTCTTTCTTATTCTCGTTTACAAGTAGTGGTCAGGAAAAACACTACTATTTTTATCAACCGGTTCCCTATGGCAGTGAGTCGCTCTATAATCCAATAAGTTTGTTGTTCAATGGCGGATTCGATACGTTCAATATGCTGGACAGAGAACCTGAGTGGAAAAATGTCTATTGGGATCATGCGGCAACAAATGTCTGGCGTTGTATTACTGCGCCTGCACCTGTTATTAATCGGTTTGGATGGGGAAAGTTCATTGGAACCGAAATTTTCCCGACCAATTTGAAAATAGAAGAAAGCCAATATGTGCCAAATGTCGGGCTCCATTTGATTGGTGGTGGAATGGAGTTTAGAAAAATGTCGGAATGGTACGATTACCACAATGTTCCAGTTCCGTATCTGTGTGGCGCAATTACTTGTATGGCGTATGAGTACCTCAATGAGGTAGTAGAAAACGGAATGAATTATTATCCAAATCTCGATTGTATCCCTGATATACTTGTCTTTCAACCTCTTGGAATTTTCTTTTTCAGCTTCGATAACGTTTCGAAATTTTTTTCAGAAAAATTTCAACTCAATGATTGGTCGAACCCCATCGCAGTTTCCTTTGCACCATTTGCTATTCGAAATTCTTGTAATATGTTTGTCGCAAAGTATCCGCTGGATTCAGCTCGAACAAAAAGTCTTTTTTTGAACTTTGGTACATTTGCTGTCCTGGGCGGCTCGTTTAAAACAGATGAAGAGCATTCAGTTTCGATTGCAGCCGGACTGACGTCGAAAGGAAGACGCGCTCTTGAACGTCGGAATGAGATTCCATCAAATACGGTCATTTTAGGTCCTATGGCAGGGATTTACTACGATCGAAATAATTCGCTCCTTGCATCATTCATTTTTGCTGACACATATTATATGCGTTATCGACTAAATACTTATCCAGGGTTCCTCTCAATCAAAGGTTGGTCGCCTGGATTTTTTCTGAGCGTGGATACAAATGGCAGGTCTACTTTTGGAGTAACTGTAACATCATTACCAATTGGATTAAGTCATCACTTTTAGGTTGGATTGAATCCGGATTATGTCTTAAACATTTACGAATGCAATATATCTAGACACACTACAAGTTACCCATCAACTGATTTGATGATGTTTAAAGCGGTGGCTTAGTAGGACAATATAAGCTGTATCGCAACCGCCGTTTTGCTTCTTTCCTTGTTCACTATTTTATTATTTTAATTGCACCTGCATGGTTTTTCCAGGTGGAATAATTTTGGTTTATAGAAGGGTGAACATTGTTCTATATTAAAAGAAGAAGAGAATAAAAAAAATGGAGTAGCACTTGACATTTGAAAAACATCATGGTATATTTATAACCCGTTTGAAAAACGGATATGAAATTGAAAAGTTAATAAAGAGCCCACGAAAGTTGGGCATTTTTTTCGGTAGTTGTTCTTTGAAAAAGTGTGCACGACGGAAGTCAATTTTGTCGGGTTTCCAAACGATCAACATAGCTTTGAAGCTATGAGATCAGGATGTCAAACTTGAAGTTGAAAAATAAATATTTACAATGGAGAGTTTGATCCTGGCTCAGGACGAACGCTGGCGGCGTGCCTAACAC
>DAOOUW010000002.1:0-82147 GCA_035390885.1 Bacteroidota bacterium
AACTTGGGCATGAAGTTTTTTTCTTTTCAATGCATCATCCTCTCAATTTTAGTTGCAAAAGGGAATTTTACTTAGTTATATAAAGAAATAAACCTCTATTAAAAATTGTTATAGTTGCTCTCAAAAAAAATGTATAAGATGGAAATGACATGAAAATTTTATTGGTTAACTCTCAGTTATATCCTGAGTTTGGAGGGGACGCGATATATACTTTACGTTTGCAGAATCTATTAAATAGTAAAGGACATATAGTAGAATTATGGGGGATGAATGATCGACGAAATATTCAGCATACTTATACTAGATATGATGTCCCTTCTATTAATTATAATAATGAACTTACAAGGAACGCAATTAAACATAAATTGTCAGTTGCCTTAAATGCCATTTACTCTCTGGAAGCAAAACGAAGAATAGGGTATGTTCTTGAGCAATTTAGTCCTGAAATTGTACACATTAATTCTGTACATTATTATCTTACTACTTCTATCGTTGATGAAATATATAGGAGGGGTATTCCTATTGTCTGGACTCAGCACAATCTTGCACTTGTATGTTGCAATTTTATGTTCAGGGATGGACATATTTGTGAAAAATGTAAACCAAGTCGGTATTATATGCCAATCATTACTAAATGTAAAAAACAATCGCTACAGGCAAGTATCATCGGCTCATTACAGTTATATTTAGATTATTTTAGAAAAACATATCAAAAAGTTAACAAGTTAATTGTTTTAAATTCTTTTTACAGGAAAAAATTAATAGAATTTGGAATTGATTCCCAAAAGATAGAAATTATTCCGAATTTTTTCTCAGTGCCGAAAATTTCTGAAAAAGAAAAAATTAACGAAAAATATATAATATTTTTTGGACGATTAAGCAAGGAAAAAGGAGTTCAGAACCTAATATCGGCAATCAATCGAATTGATGATGCTACGATGAAGTTAAAAATTGTAGGAGATGGTCCATTTATGGATTCCTTAATAAAAACAGCAAACAGCGATAAACGAATTGCCTTTTTAGGCTATAAATCCAGTAATGAATTGATGCCTCTTATTGCAAATGCATATTTTGTTGTCGTTCCCTCAATTTGGTATGAGAATTTTCCGAATGCCATATTAGAAGCGTATGGACATGCAAAGCCTGTTTTAGCTTCCCGCATAGGGGGAATCTTAGATATGGTTGTTGATGGTACAACAGGATATTTATTTAACCCCTTGGATATAGAAGAGTTGGTGTCCAAAATCATGATTTTATGGAACAACGCTCAACTGGTTGATGAAATGGGGAACAATGCACTGAAAAAGTTAGAGAATGATTACAACGAAGAAATTCATTATCGCAAATTAATTGCATTATATAAGAGTACTTAACAGTATGAAAAAAACAATCGAAAAAATTGTACAAAGACTTGGGAAAAAACACTATCACATAGATAAAAGTTTAACATTATGCGATTTGATAAAAATTGTAATCCAACGATTGATGATGATGTTACGTGGAAGTCTTTTAATGTTTCGTCTTAAAAAATCAAGTGGCATTATTTTTGTAGGACGGAATGTTAAGGTTCGATTTGCTGGAAGAATTTCAGTTGGGAATACTTTAACGATAGAAGATAATGTTGAAATAAATGCTCTATCTAATAAGGGGATTATTATAGGAAATAATGTTACTATTAAGAGTAATTCTATTATTGAATGTACGGGGGTGATACGTGAATTAGGAGAAGGTCTTATGATTGGTAATAATGTCGGAATATCACAGGGTGCATTTATCCAAGTCAGGGGATTTGTGAAAATTGGTTCTAATGTTATGTTTGGGCCCCATGTGTCTATTTTTTCGGAAAATCATGGAATAGATGATATTACCATACCCATTATTGAACAGCCATCAATAAGAAAGGGGGTAGTAATTGAAGACGATGTATGGATAGGTGCAAATTCTACTATACTTGATGGTGTCATCATTGGTAAGGGCTCAGTAATAGCTGCAGGTAGTGTCGTGACAAAAAATATTTTACCGTACACCGTTGTTGCCGGCGTTCCAGCCAAGACAATTCGTCAGAGAGGGTAGAAATTTTGTTTACTGAAAATGACACCTCTCAATTTGGAAATTTGACAGTTAAAAGATTACATTATAAAGCTTTTAAACAATGATGATGCTTATAATCCTTTTTGGAAGAAACTCACGTTTTAAAACTGAATCACTGAAAATCATAAATTGTAATACAAAAATCTCTGAATGAACACACAGGATTGCTCGTTGGATATTTAGTAACCATTATATTCTGATATTACAATTTACATAAGCCTTGAGATTATTATGGAGTCAAATGATATCATATGTGATGAACAAAACAAATTCGAGAAGAACATAGCAACAATGGAAGTGCTCGTGGATGCTATAAAATTCAATTAGATATTGCAACAATTTTTTCAGATGTTAATATTGCAAAAATGGTAAATATTATTTCTAAATATTTTTTTGATGTAAACAAGCTAAAAGAAATTGGAAATAATGGATTTAAAATGGCTTTAGAAAAGTACAGTCAAGAATTGCATTATCAAAATATTTTAGATATTTATAATCGTGTATTATAAAATAAATGGATGAGTATTTCTTTTCAATGGATATTTTAAAGAATAGATGTTCGGTAAGCATGCTTTGCATGCAATAAAAATTTTTTAGAAAGATATTCAATAATTATATGGTAAATCAATGAAAAAGATTTATATGGCAGGTTGTGGCGGAATGCTGGGTGAAGCATTTTATAAACAGTTTAAGGATACTTACAATCTTAAATGCACCGATAAAGATGTAAATGCAGAATGGTTATCATTTTTGGATTTTAGAGATTATGATTCATATAGAAAAGATGTAATAGAGTTTGAGCCAGATTATTTATTTCATTTGGGCGCTTATACAGATTTGGAATTTTGTGAAAATAATGTGGATGATACCTATAACACTAATACACTTTCGGTAGAGAATGCGGTTTATATAGCAAATGCATTAGATATTCCTTTACTCTATATAAGTACTGCAGGCATTTATGATGGTAAAAAAGAATATTATGATGATTGGGATATCCCAAATCCACTTGGGGTCTATGCCCGTTCTAAATATATGGGTGAAAGATTTGTAATTGACAATGCTACAAGATACTTGGTATGCCGTGCAGGCTGGATGATGGGAGGTGGACCAAATAAAGACAAAAAATTTATTCAAAAATTAATGAAACAAATCAAAGATGGCGCCAATGAATTATTTATCGTCAATGATAAAGATGGTACTCCAACATATACTCATGATTTTGCTAAAAATGTCAAATTATTAATAGAAAAGGAATATTGGGGCTTGTATAATATGGTTTGTGGCGGTCAAACCAGTAGGCTGGAAGTTGCTACAGAATTAATCAAGATATTGGGGCTTCAAAATGAAATTAAAATAAATACTGTATCCTCAGCTTATTTCTCTCAAGAATACTTTGCTCCACGACCTGCCAATGAGAGATTGGTGAATCGAAAACTTAATATCCGTCAACTGAATATTATGAGAGATTGGAAAATTTCTCTAAGAGAGTATATTCAAGATTATTACCAGAGTTATTTATAGAATAAAATGAAAAAATTACGAATTGCTGCGTTTGGATTTCGATCAATTCCTCCAGAAGATGGTTCTGCGGGTGCTGATAAGTTTGCGATGGAATTGTATCCAAGATTGGTTAAACAAAATATTGAAGTAACGGCGTATAATCGTATATATAATAAAGGTATTCCAAAACGCAACGATTCCTTTCAAGGTGTCAAATTAGTAAATATTAAAACCGTTCAAACCAGTGGGTTCGATACCTTTGTTCATTCCATGAAAACAACGTTTCACATAATATTTTTTAATACAGGAGATGTTGTACATATCCATAATGGTGGAAACAGTATTTTCGCGCTAATTTTAAGAATTTTTGGTAAAATAGTTGTGATAAGCCAAGATGGCATCGATTGGAAGAGAGATAAATGGCCATGGTATGCTAAGTTTTATTTATTTCTTTCCGCATTTATTACAGCATATATACCTCATAAAGTTGTTTTTGATAATATATTTTCAAAGAGTTTATTTGAAAAAAAATTTAAAAAACAATTTGATTATGTACCGTACGGTTGTGAAGTCAAGCTTGAGAAAGAAGATGAATCAATATTAGATTCTTTAAAATTAAAAAAAGGAGAATATTTTTTATTTGTAGGCCGATTTATTCCCGACAAGGGGTTGCAGTACTTAATTCCTGCGTTTGAAAAAGTAGAGACAACTAAAAAGTTAGTCTTGGTTGGTAACTCACCTAATGCTTCTGCGTTTGGACAAAAAATTAAAAATACCATCGATGAAAGAATAATTTTCCCAGGCTATATTTATGGTGACGATACAACTATTTTAATGAAAAATGCTTATGCTTATATTCAACCATCAGATATTGAAGGTCTCTCACCTGTAATTCTGACTATAATGGGATTAGGTGTTCCTCTGATTTGCAGCGACATCAAAGAGAATTTATTTTTAGTTCAACAGGATGCCATTATCTTTAAGAAATCATCAATTAGTGATTTAACTGAAAAAATTGAATTTGCCTTAAAGAACCCATTAAAAATTAAAGAATTAGCTAAAAATGCACAAGCAAGAGCTTTACAACATTTTTCGTGGGAAAAAATAACTGATAATTATATTAAAATATTTTCTGAATAAAAGGAGTATATAATTTGGAAATACCTTTTTTAGACTTAAAGACACAGTACCAATTTATCAAAGATGAAATCTTATTTTCCATTGAAAATGTTTTAGACAATACTTCTTATGTCTTAGGGAAGCCTGTAAAGGAATTTGAAGAGAATTTTGCAGCTGCCCACAATGGAAAACATTGTATCGGTGTAAGTTCTGGCACCGATGGCAATCACATGGTTCTTTGGGCGCTAGGAATTGGGCCAGGTGATGAAGTAATTATTCCTGTTAATACATTTATCGCTACTGCATGGGGCGCTACGCTCTGCGGAGCAAAACCGGTATTCGTTGATTGTCATCCAGAGAGTTACAATATCGATCCTGAAAAAGTAGAAGCTGCTATTACTCCTAAAACCAGAGCAATTGTGGCTGTACATCTCTATGGACAACCAGCGGATATGGATCCATTGCGTGAAATCGCTTCGAAGCATAATCTTTTGCTTGTTGAAGATTGTGCTCAGGCTCATCTATCAGAATATAAGGGGAAGAAAGTCGGCTCGCTTTCTCTGGCTTCATCGTGGAGTTTTTACCCCGGTAAAAATTTAGGGGCTTATGGCGAAGCCGGAGCTGTTATGACGAATGATGATGAACTTGCTAAAAAGTTCAGAATGATGCGTGACCATGGAACTGAGAAGAAGTATAATCATGAAATTTATGGACATAATTACCGAATGGAAAGTATTCAGGGCTCTGTGCTTGGAGTAAAGTTAAAATATTTATCTCGATGGACAGAACAAAGGAGAAAGGTCGCTCAACAGTATGATACGTTGCTTAAAAATGTTGGTGATATTATCCTTCCGAAGGAGATGCCATATGCAAAACACGTATATCATCTCTATGTGATACAAACCACAAAAAGAAATGAATTACAATCTTATCTTACATCCAAAGGAATTGGCACTGGGCTTCATTATCCGATGCCTTTGCATTTACAGAGATGTTTCTCGAACTTGGAATATAAAAGAGGCGATTTTCCAATGGCAGAACAGTTAGCTGAACGATGCCTGTCACTTCCAATGTTTGCAGAAATGACTAATGAACAAATTGGGTATGTTGTAGACGCTATTCGAGAATTTTTTAAATGAAACAACCAGTCTATAAATATGTGCTCGTATTTTTTGATATAGTCGTAGTTTTCATTGCGTTACTTTGTTCAGCTATAGTGTATAATATTTATTCATCCAGTGGACAAGGTTTTCCTCAATTGACTCTTTTGTATATTTTCTTTTTTCTTTTCTGTTCTTTTTTGTTTATTGCTATTTTCCGTTATTTTCATCTGTACAATATCAATGTTATTATAGATACTGCTGAACATTGCATTAAACTAATGCAATCTCTTATAGTAGCCACCGTGCTTTTGGGATTTTTTGCTTTTTTCTTCCGTTCTCAATTTATCACTGAGAGCAGATTAACAATTGTATTATTCTTTCCAATAGCTTTTCTCATCTTTTCTTGTTACAGAATTTTGTTTTTTGTGCCAATTTTTAGGATACTCACAAAGAAAATGATATTTTCAGAACGAGCAATTATTTTAGGAGGAAGTAGTATTGCAAAATTGGTCGCAGCAAATCTTGAGTTCAATCCATGGTATGGGTTAACAGTTATTGGTTTTGTTGATGATTCTATTTCTACCGATACAGTACTTTATCATTCAAAAAAAATACTCGGTAAGATAAATGACATTGATACTATTGTTCACAAATTTGGAGTCCATGAAATTATAGTATGCATTGAAGGTATCACCATTGAACGGTTACTTCAAATACTTGATATCTGTAATACGACAAAAGCTCGTGTAAGAGTAGCCTCTCCATTATATGGAATAGTTAGCGAAAAGATTTTTACTGAAAAGTACGGAAATGTACCGGTAATTGATGTATATAAAACGGGACCAATTCCTTTTTATCAATTTATCAAACGATTTATTGATGTAGCGCTTGCGACGTTGGGACTAATTTTAATATTTCCTCTTTTGTTGCTGGTTGCAATTGCAATATTGATCGAGTCTGGTCGTCCAATTATTTTTTCTCAGACTAGAATCGGAAAGGATGGTAAGCCTTTTAAGTTCTATAAGTTTCGGTCAATGTATGCCAGTGGCGAAGATGATTCCGAACGAAAAAATAAAATGAGAGAATTTATTAAAAATGGTAAGACCGGTTCAAATGGTACTGCAAAAATCGTTGAAGTTAATCGTATCACGCGTGTCGGTAAATTTATTCGCAAAACAAGTATAGATGAACTTCCTCAATTATTTAATGTAATAAAAGGGGATATGAGTTTAGTAGGTCCGCGTCCGTGTTTGCCGTATGAATGGGATCAATATGATAGGTGGCAAAAAAGAAGGCTTAGTACTATCCCGGGTTGTACCGGCGTTTGGCAGGTAAGTGGAAGAAGTGAAGTTTCATTTAATGATATGGTTGTTCTCGATATATTCTATATTCAAAATCAATCTATACTTTTAGATTTGAAAATAATTTTAAAAACAATTCCAGTGATGATTTTTGGAAAGGGAGGAATTTAGTGCCTTTTAAAAAAACACGAACAAATTATGTTTTGAACTTTATGTTTGGCAGTAATTACTAATAAGGAGAGGGGATTATGAAAGTAGCAATTGTTGGATTGGGGTATTGGGGACCCAATTTGGTTCGAAATTTCTTATCGAGTAAAAATGTCGAAAAAGTTGTCTGCTTCGATATTCAGCAATCTAAAATTGATCGAATGAAAAAGAAATTCCCTGAAATTGAAGTAGAACAATCGTTCGAACAATTACTCCAACGGAAGGATATTGAAGCGGTTGCAATAGCAACCCCTGTCTCTACTCATTTCCCACTAGGCATGCAGGTACTGAGAGCCGGCAAACATTTGCTTTTAGAAAAACCTATGGCTGCTACGGTCAAAGAAGCTGAAGATTTAGCTTCTTTTGCGGACAAAGAAGGGTTAAAAATTTCTATTGATCATACTTTTATTTATACTGATGCAATTCAAAAAATAAAAGAACTTGTCAACAACGATGTAGTCGGCGATATTCTATATTTTGATTCTGTCCGAATTAATCTTGGACTATTTCAACACGATACAAACGTTATTTGGGATCTAGCCCCTCATGATGTTTCTATTATGTACTATCTGGTCAATGGCGTTCCTTCGAAAGTAAGCGCAATAGGCGCTCAGCATTTTAATGGATTCCATGATATGGCTTATATTACCGTGCAATATAATAAATCTCTTATTGCGCATTTCCATGTAAATTGGCTTTCGCCTGTTAAAATTCGACGTGTACTTATAGGCGGTAGTAAGCATATGGTTTTGTATGATGACATGAATCCAAGTGAAAAAGTGAAAGTGTATGATAAGGGTGTTGAGGTCAATGACGAAGAATCCTTACACCATGCATTGGTTCAGTATAGACTTGGTGATATGTTTGTTCCTCGAATTGATGAAAAAGAAGCGTTGAGTGTAATGATAGATGACTTTATATCTTCCATTGAAAATGACAGTCATTCAATATCGAATGCTCAATTCGGAGTCAATGTTGTGCGTATTCTTGAAGCAGCTGATACTTCAGCAAAACGGGGCGGTATATCAATATCAATAGAAAGCTAATAAATCGACTAATTGGTTTATACAATGGAACTTTACCAAAGGATTTCACCGGATGTACAAATCGGGAAAGATGTAAAAATTTTTGCCTTCGTTAATCTGTATGGATGTGAAATAGGTGATGGCAGTAAAATTGGCGCTTTTGTTGAGATTCAAAAAAATGCTAAAATTGGTAAAAATGTAAAAGTCTCGAGTCACACTTTTATCTGTGAGGGGGTTACAATTGAGGACAATGTTTTCATCGGACATAACGTTTCATTCATCAATGATAAGTATCCTCGTTCTACTAGTCCCAATGGTACACTGCAGAACGAATCTGATTGGAAGGTTATTCCAACGCTTGTAAAAAAGGGTGCATCAATTGGAACCAGTGCAACAATATTATGCGGAATAACCATTGGTGAAAATGCCATTATTGGAGCTGGAAGTGTTGTGACAAGAGATGTCCCTCCAAATACAGTCGTTGCAGGAGTACCAGCTAAGGTTATAAAAACTATATAGAACCCCAAGAGAATTTCTCATATTTTTGCCATCTCTTGCTCTAAAAACTTGAGATGGCTTTTTTATTTCTTCTTAATATTTTCCTATATTTTACAAAATTTACTCAGGAGTATCTAAATGAACATTTCAATTATTGGCACTGGATATGTTGGACTGGTGCAAGGTGCATGTTTTGCTGATACGGGAAACTATGTGATTTGCATGGATATCGATGAGAAAAAAATTGCTAGCCTTAAGAAAGGAATTATGCCAATCTATGAACCTGGACTTGAGGAAATGGTGTCCCGGAATGTAAATGCTAGCCGACTTGAGTTTACGACTAATCTTAAACTTGCTGTCGAGCGATCTTCAATAATTTTCCTTTGCTTACCGACCCCGCCTCAAGATGATGGTTCCGCTGATCTCTCTCAGGTACTATCTGTTGCAGAATCGATTGCAAAGTATGTGAATGAAGAAAAAATCGTTGTAAGTAAAAGTACTGTGCCTGTTGGTACCTGTGAGAAACTGCGATCCATATTTCGAAAACAAGCTAAACATCCGGTTGAGGTTGTGTCCAATCCCGAGTTCCTCAAAGAAGGAGCTGCCGTGCAGGACTCGTTGAAACCTGATAGAATTGTCATTGGATCTCGAAATAAGAAGACAATTGAAACGTTAATGGAATTGTATGAACCATTTGTACGGACGGGGAATCCGATTATTGTTATGGATGAGCGTAGCGCAGAAATGACGAAATATGCTGCAAATTCATTTCTTGCTACAAAAATTTCCTATATGAATGAATTAGCGCTACTGTGCGAAAAAGTTGGCGCGGATATAAACTTTATACGAAAAGGGATTGGGTCGGATCCTCGTATTGGCTCTCAGTTTTTATTTCCAGGAGTTGGATATGGAGGAAGTTGTTTCCCGAAAGATGTCAAGGCTTTGATCAAAACATCTCAAGAATATGATTTTGAGTTAAAAATCTTGAAGGCAGTCGATGAGGTAAATGCACGACAGAAAAAAGTGCTATTCAGAAAATTGCAATCATACTATGATGGAGAATTAGAAGGGAAATCTGTTGCTGTTTGGGGATTAGCTTTCAAACCTCAGACAGATGATATGCGAGAAGCTCCTTCTATTGAGATTATCAGCGCTCTACTTAGCGCTGGTGCAAAAGTACGCGCTCACGATCCTATCGCAAATGAAAATGCAAAGAAAATCTTTGGTAATTCAATCGAGTATTTTGAAAACCCCTACGAGGCGCTCAAAGGCGCGGATGCTTTACTTGTAGTTACAGAATGGAATGAGTTCCGAAGACCCGATTTCGAGAAAATAAAATCTCTCATGAAAAGAGCAGTGATATTTGATGGTAGAAATATTTATGAGCCTAAAGTTGTGAGAGAGTATGGAATTGAGTACTTTGGAATTGGAAGGATATAATCTCTCGCAGATAGCGCAGATGAACGCAGATAAGAAGTTTAATCTGCGAAGAACAGCGAGATTAGCGTGAAATAAATAATCTCTCGCAGATAACGCAAATGAACGTAGATACAAAATTTAATCTGCGAAGAACAGCGAAATCTGCGTGAAATAATAATCTCTCGGAGATACAGAATTTTAATCTGAGGAGATAAGGGTGAAGTAAAAATATCATGCAGGGGATGTATGATAGAGAATGAAATTTCTTATGATATTCGGGGTGCAATATTTTAAGAGTATATTATATGAGCGTTGGATATAAAGATCGATATCGTTCAATAATTTCTAAAACAAAGCAGTTGTTAATTGATTATTATTCTAAACGTTTAATAAGTATCGTCCTTTATGGTTCTGTTGGGCGTGGTTTATTTTCGCCTGAATCTGATATTGATTTACTCATCGTTATTAAAGATGCGCCACGTAGTAGATATGATCGATTTATGGAATACTACAATAATGTGTATAAAAAAATAGAACAGGATATTAGAACTGAGCAGAAAAACGGTTTAAACTTACAATTATCAGTCATTATTAAAACGGACACCGAAGTATTGTATGGCAGTCCATTGTTTATCGAAATGGTTGATAATTGTGTACTGTTGTATGATTTGGATAAATTCTTCGAAGAAACACTTGATCAGATTCGAGAAAGAATGGAGAAATATGGCAGCAAAAAAATCCAATTTAAGGGAAGATATTACTGGAAATTGAAGTCAGATTATAAATGGGGAGATACTATAGAAATATGAAGAGTAATGAATTAAGCCAGAGTTACCTTTTTAAGTCGAAAGCACGATCGAAGATTCTTGAAGTGTTGATGGAAGAGAAAAGTTATTCCGACGTAATCAGAGAGTCGCAGGAAATTGTAGAATTATGCCAAAAGGCTATTCTTAGGCGAATAGGAATCGAACCTCCAAAGTGGCATGATGTAAGCGATATTATTGAGGAAAATATTTCATTCTTTCCTGATCAATTCCATCAGTTGATTCGAGAAATTTTGCCAAGCGCAAAATGGTTACGAGCAGAACGTGAACTTGCATTTTATGGTGATATTGATTTCATCCCGACTGATGAATATAATATCGATGATGCTAAGAAGTCAATGAATGCTGCCCGAAGTTGGATTGAATTATGCGAGAAATTACTCGATAGCTAAGAATTTAGGAAATGATTGAAAAAATATCATTTAAGTGATGAAATTTAATCTGCGAAGATCAGCGAAATCCGCGTGAAAAAAAATAATAACGAGAGCAAACTATGAAGAAAGCATTAATTTCTGGAATTACCGGTCAGGATGGATCGTACCTTGCCGAGATTTTGTTGGAGAAAGGTTATGAAGTACACGGAATCATTCGTAGAAGTAGTTCCTTCAATACTGGAAGGATAGACCATCTTTACAATAATCCTGAAATATTAGATAAAAGATTATTTCTCCATTACGGTGATGTAACGGATACGAGCAATCTTAACCGACTACTCGAAAAAATAAATCCCGATGAAATTTATAATCTTGCAGCTCAGAGTCACGTAAAAGTATCCTTTGAAATACCTGAGTATACTGCCGAAGTTGATGCGATGGGGACAATGAGATTTTTAGATGCAATTCGGGAAACAGGCGTAAAGACAAAATTTTATCAGGCGTCGACGAGCGAATTATACGGAAAAGTTCAGGAAGTACCACAAACAGAGAAAACACCATTTTATCCTCGAAGCCCTTACGGCGTAGCGAAGTTGTACGGATACTGGATTATCGTAAACTATCGGGAAGCGTATAGTTTGTACGCTGTGAACGGAATTTTATTCAACCATGAATCACCTCGTCGCGGTGAAACTTTTGTTACCCGGAAAACTACACTTGCCGCCGCACGAATTAAATTAGGACTTCAGAAAGTTCTTCTGTTGGGGAATCTCCATGCAAAACGTGATTGGGGATATGCGCCTGAATATTGTGAAGGAATGTGGAGAATGCTTCAACAGCCAAATCCAGAGGATTTTGTGCTTGCTACAGGCGAGACACACACAGTGAGAGAGTTTGCTACCGAAGCGTTTGCAGAACTCGATATGGAATTAGAATGGGTCGGTGAAGGAATAGAGGAAAAAGGAATTAGAAAGAGCGATGGGAAAGTCGTTGTCGAGGTTGATCCTCGATATTTTCGTCCAACGGAAGTTGATCTCTTAGTTGGAAATCCTGCAAAAGCAAAAGAGAAACTCGGTTGGGAAGCAAAAACAAAATTCAAGGACCTTGCACATCTTATGGCAAGAGCAGATTATGATAAAGTGAAACGACGCGGTTACTGAGAATATTCAAGAAGGTTCAAATGGAAAAAGATGGAAAAATTTATGTTGCGGGCCATTTAGGAATGGTTGGTTCTGCAATTTTGCGTAATCTTAAGTTAAAAGGGTACACAAATTTCGTTTTACGTTCTATCGATGAATTAGAACTAACACGGCAAAAAGAAGTCGAGCAATTCTTCGAATCAGAGCATCCCGACTATGTTTTTCTGGCGGCTGCAAAGGTCGGCGGAATTTATGCCAACAATACTTTTCCTGCCGACTTCATCTACATCAATTTACAAATTCAAAATAATATCATACACTCATCGTATAAATATGGAGTAAAGAAACTTTGTTTCCTTGGCAGTTCGTGCATCTATCCGAAGTATGCACCTCAGCCGATGAAAGAAGATTACCTTTTAGACGGCAAACTCGAGCCAACGAATGAACCTTATGCAATTGCTAAAATTGCTGGAATAAAAATGTGCGAGGCGTACAATCGTCAGTATGGAACGAATTTCATTTCAGTGATGCCGACGAATCTCTATGGCATCAATGATAATTTCGATCTCGAGACTTCCCATGTAGCGCCAGCGCTTATTCGGAAGTTTATCGAAGCAAAGGAAGCAAATGCTCCATCAGTAGTGATTTGGGGAACAGGGAAACCTCGCCGTGAATTTCTCTTCGTGGATGATATGGCGGATGCTTGTACCTTCCTTATGGAAAATTACGACAAGAGCGATTTTATAAACATTGGCGTAGGAAGGGATATCACTATTGAAGAATTAGCAAATATCATTAAAGAAGAAGTTGGATATGAAGGAGCGATTGTATATGATTCAACCAAGCCCGATGGAACTCCGCAAAAACTTTTAGATGTCAGTAGATTGAACTCGCTTGGATGGAATGCAAAAACTCCTCTGCGAGAAGGAATCCGAAAAACAATAGAATGGTATAAGGAAAACCGATTACAGAGATAGGATGAGAAAAGGAAATAATCCATGCGTTCTTTAATAACCGGGGGAGCAGGATTTTTAGGTTCGCATTTATGTGATCGACTAATAGCAGAAGGTCACGAGGTCATCTGCATTGATAATCTCATTACCGGCGACATTTCAAATATTGAACACCTTGCTGGAAATCAACGCTTTCGTTTTATTCATCACGATGTAACTGAATACATTTTCGTTGATGGGGAAATTGATTGGGTATTTCACTTTGCCTCACCAGCAAGTCCTATTGATTATCTTAAATTTCCTATTCAAACACTCAAAGTTGGTTCACTAGGTACCCATAAAGCATTGGGATTCGCAAAGACAAAGAATGCTCGTTTTCTATTAGCATCAACATCTGAAACTTATGGCGATCCGCTTGTTCATCCGCAGACTGAAGAATATTGGGGAAATGTAAATCCTGTTGGTCCACGAGGAGTCTATGACGAAGCAAAACGATTTGCCGAGGCAATGACAATGGCATACCATCGCACCCATGGACTGGATACAAGAATTGTTCGAATTTTTAATACGTATGGAGAGCGGATGCGAGTGCAGGATGGCAGGGCAATTCCTGCGTTTATGTCTCAAGCGTTACGGAATGAAGATGTTACTGTTTTTGGCGATGGTTCGCAGACCAGAAGCGTTTGTTATGTCTCGGATCTTATTGAAGGGATTTTTCGGCTTATGAATTCAGATTATCATTTGCCGATGAATATTGGAAATCCCGATGAAGTAACGATCCTTCAGCTGGCGAAAGAGATTATAGAAATTACAGGAAGCAAAAGTAAAATTGTATTTCAAGAATTGCCACAAGATGATCCAAAGGTGCGGCAGCCGGATATTACGAAGGCAAAAACAATTTTAGGCTGGAAACCAAAAGTCCCGCGTGTAGAAGGCTTACAACGAACATTGGAGTACTTTAAGAAGAAAGTATCATAAAATCTTGCATTGTTAAGAGTAGATTCCATTTCAAAAGTTTTTCGCGTGTTTCATTATCAATCATATTGGTAAATGATGTTTATCGATAATCCTTTAACAAAAGTACTATATACTATTGAACCTGCACAGGTTGTTGACGTGCTGGGTGTTCATGTTCCTATTATATCAAAAGATGAACTCACTAATCGTTTTAGAAATTTACTTCTTGCTGATACCAAGGGATGGATAAGTTATGTCAATGTTCATGCAATAAATCTTGCAAATAACATCCCTTGGTTCAAAGAATTTCTTAATAATTCTCTTATTACATATTGCGATGGGGTAGGTGTATCCTATGCTATTAAAATTTTATATAATGAACATCAAGACAGAATTGCCCTCTCTGATTGGATATATGATATCTGTGCTGAAATTGAACAAGCAGGGAAAAGAGTTTTCCTCCTCGGAAGTACACCTCAGGTTGTTAGTACAGCGGTTATAAATTTACAGTTATTATTTCCACGACTTCAAATCGCAGGAAGTTACCATGGATATTTTTCATCAAATGAAGAAGCTATCATAGTTGAACTCATCAATTCGTGCAAAGTCGATGTTTTAATTGTTAGTATGGGCATGCCTAAACAAGAGGAATGGATACAAAAGTATTTCCACGATCTAAATGTAAAGATAACCTTAAACGGCGGCTTTGTTTTGGAATTTGTTGCTGGAGCAAAAAAACGATGTCCTCGATGGTTGTCTAATCTTGGATTAGAATGGCTTTTCCGATTATTACAGGAACCGCGCCGCTTGTGGAGAAGATATCTTATTGGTAATCCATTGTTTCTATGGAAAGTGCTTGTGCATCGCATTTCTTCTAAATAGATGAACTACTCCAGTCAAAAAATAGATGCACCTTCATATCCTTTGATTTCAGCTATAGTGTTAAGTTATAACCGACGGGAAGATCTTCAACGTACTTTAACAAATCTCCTTCAAGATTCTTATCCCTCCCTTGAGATTATTGTTGTCGACAATGCATCTATCGATAATAGCGGAGAAATGGTACACACAGATTTTCCAACTGTCAAACTCATTCAGCTTAACACAAATATTGGCATTGCAGGATGGAATGAAGGAATGAAGGTGGCAAGCGGAGAATATTTTTTATGTCTGGATGATGATAGCTATCCTTTATCTGATTCACTGCAGAAGATATTGCCATCTCTTTGCTCCACCAAAATTCTTAGCTTGAAGATAGTTACTCCTTCGGGTCAACTAGATTCACCGTATTTCGATACTTCGTTTCAGCAAAGGACATTTATAGGTTGCGGAGTAATTATTCCAAAATATATTTATAAGACAATTGGAGGATTTAACCAAACTCTATTTATTTATCAGCATGAACTTGATTATTCCATACGAGCTATAGATAAGGGATTTAGCATTCAGTACGTTCCCGAAGCAATAGTGTGCCATTCGCGCTCTAGGGGAAATCGAGAGATTCAAAATGGAAGAGATCGTCGAGTAATGTATTATATGACACGAAATTCTCTAATTATAGTCTTACAATACTTTTCATTACAAAAAATTATCGGTAGAATTGCGAGAATATTGCTCGGTCGACTTTCATTTGCTGTTTTTTCAGGAACTTTCCTCATTACGGTAAAGGCAATAATTGATGGTTTAAATCAGGGATGGAAATATAGAAATAGCTCTACAATTGTTTCTCGTAAGACACAAGAGTTTTATGAGTATGGGAAATATGCAGGTTCTTTCTTTTGCGATGGTCTGTATGGTTTTAAACGTCCTAAATTCTTGAATAAGTGAAAGCTATGATACCAGAAAAGTATGAATTTCTTATCATTGGTAATTCTAGCTTTCTTGGGCTCTATCATAGAGAACAAGCGATAGCAAAAGAAATTGCTTCACGAGGATATACTGTTCGATTTATTGAAGAAATGCCATCGCTTGCATCCAAGGTTCGAAGTCTCACTATTTATCGATTTCAACCTCAGTCAAAATTGACCATAGAGGCGATGCCTGAACTCCCAGCTAATTTACATATATACACGCCACCGACTGTACCGACGTTTTATCGTAGCAGTTATACTCCATTTTTTGATAAACTTCTTTTTCGTAGTTGGTTTAAAAAACAATTCAAGGAACTGCAATGGAATAATACAATCTGTATAGCAATGTTTCCATATTTATGGAACGGTTATCTGGATAATAGCATTAAGAAATCGAGACTTATAATATATGATGTTTACGATGCGCCGGAAATGTCCTGCAGGAATTCGCACGCTTTAAGAATGCTTTTAGAAGGAGAGGAAATTCTTCTAAAACATGTTCATTTGATTACTTATAGCGCTCATGCAATGCAAGATTATATAGAGCAAAAGTATGGAGATATTCAAAGTCTATGGATACCTAATGCTGTTGATGCAAACTTCGTTCAGCAATGCCAAATGCAGCACACAAAACACAGAGGACGAAAAAGAATTGGATTTGTCGGAGTATTAAATTCCCGAATAATAGATTATGAGCTAATATTGAAAATGGTTGATTCTCTAGTAGAGTATGACTTTGTTTTTCAGTCTCCTGCTCAATCTTCGTTTGTAAAAGAATTGCAGATGCGTTCTAATGTTTCTTTAAGACTGGTGACGCCTCATGACAAACTACCAGAATTTCTAAGCACAATCGATCTTGCGATTATTCCGTTTGCGGTAAATACAATTACAGAAATTGTCAATCCTTTAAAAATGTACGAGTATCTTTCTGCAGGTATCCCAATTGTTGCAATGAGAACGGAAGAGTTAGAATACTACAAAGATTTTCTTTATTTAGCGGATAACCATTCGCAATTCATTGAATTGATACGGACAGCAATCAAGGAAGATTCTATAGAAAAACGTGAGGCGAGAAAAGAATTTGCCTTGAAAAATACATGGGAATATCGTGTTGACGTATTGTTTGAAGCAATCCAGAATTATTTAGAGTCAATTGGTCTACAAAATGAAAATATTTGCTAAGATAATTTTATTCATACTTATTTTCCTGATGCTTAGTACGCTGTTCTACAAAGACTTTAATGGCGGCGATGATACATATATATATCTTCAATATGTGAAACATATCTTAAATGGAAATGGAATTACATTTAATGCTGGGGAACGGACATACGGTTTTACAAGTGTCTTGTGGTTATTGATTCTTACGATATTGCAGACATTCATTCGAAATGCTCTTACTGCTTCAATTGTAGCAAGTCTTGGTGTAAGTGTTTTGCTGATTATTTTTATGTGGTTCCTTGTTTATAGTTTTACCGGGAATAATAAAATAGCATTACTGGCTAGCTTCTTAACGTCTTTAGATCCAAATGTTCTGAAGCATTCATTCATTGGAATGGAAGCGCCTTTAACAGGTCTTCTGGGATTGATTGCAATCATTTTGAATAAAGACAATGAAGGGAAGCAATTAAAGTTCTACGCATCTGGGTTAATCTGTGGACTTGGCTGTTTAAATAGGCCGGAAATGATAATTCTGGTTATTCTCTTGATGATTGACAAAATATGGAACAAGACTACTATAAAAAATTTTTTTATTTGGCTTGTTATGGTGATGCTTCCAATTGCAGTATGGAGCATATTTGCATATTTGTATTTTGGCACCTGTATCCCCAGTACGGTATTAGCGAAAGGGGCAGCTTATCCGCTATTTATGAATTTTTGGCAAAATATAAAGGATATATTTGCTATTTTAGCGGTTCCATATTCAATAGTGATTTTCATTATTGTTTTCCATCTTGTATATAAACTGGCGACACCAAATCAATACAAAGAAAAGTGGATTAGAAAAAATTGGATCTTTTATGCCTTCCCAATTATCCAAATATTAGTTTATAGCATAATGGTAAGTAACGAATTAGTATATGCAAGATACTTATATATCTTTTTCCCAATTCTAATTCTTTTGGTCTCTGAAATTTTATTTGAGACATTGGTTTTTGCTAAATGGAAGAATTCATTATTAGTAGCGATTATTGCAAATTTTCTTTTGGCATCATTCGTTATGAGTTGGGGAATAAAGTCAACTTATGTACAAAGAGAATGCACTAAATCACGTTGTATTCAATGGATTAATAGACATACACCCCAAAATGCTTCAATTGCAACCGTGCAGATTGGCAGAATTGCATATGAGACTGATAGAAAAGTGATTAGTCTTAACGGAATTATTAATCCAAACTTTATTAATTATGATAAAAAAGGCAAAGACTCAGAATATGTGTTGAAAGTTAAACCGGACTACATTGTTATTGATGGCAAATCAAGTCAAGATAAGGGAATTTTTGAAAATTTAGAGAATGCAAGTGTTGTTGCAAGTTTTGAGGATACACAGACAGTTTTAACCCGTCAATTATTTCATTCAGGTGCTAAGGAAGCTAAAACATATATGAATATTATCAAGTTAGCATGGCGAGAATGAACATTCTATTTCTTACCGATGAGCTTCTTCCGGGCGGTGTATCGAAGTATGTCGTTGATCTTGCAAATGCATTAGTATCGGAAGGAAATACTGTCGCTGTAGCTTCAACGGATGGTCCCTATAGAAAAAGATTATCGCAAAATGTGCGTTTCATTCCAATTCAATTACTCCAACCCAATTCCTATAACAAAAATATATTGGGAATTCCATTGTCATTAACAGCTCTCAAACGACATCTTCGACAGGAACATTATGACATCATCCATACTCAAAAGAGGTATTCGGATTTAATCGGTAAACTTATTGCACGCAAATTTAATATTCCTCATGTCTCAACCTGTCACAATACATTTCACAATCATAAATACTTATCTGTTTTTGGCGATTATATTATTGCTGTGAGTGATTCGATTCGCTCTGTTCTTATCGAGGAGTATAAAAAATCTCCCGAGAGAGTCGTTACAATCCATAATGGAATATTTCCATTGAAACCAGCCAATGATGAAGATATACGAAGTTTTCGTTCTTCACTAGGAATTGCGGATAGCTCTGCAGTTATTGGAAGCGTCGGGCAATTTATTCCAGCAAAAGATCGAACATCGCTTGTGCTGGGATTTTCAGAAGTTCTAAAAAATATCAATCGAGACGCTCATCTCATCATCGTTGGCGATGGACAGGAGAAGGAAAACATTCTTGAGCTTATTGGACAACTTGGAATCCAAAATTTTGTGCATATTCTTCCACCATCGAGTAGTATTGAGTTGCTTTTTTCTTCTGTAGATTTTTGCGTACTATCTTCTATTCAAGAAGGATTTCCTTATGTCATTCTTGAAGCGGCGAGTCTTAAGAAACCTTTTGTTGCAACTCAAGTTGGCGGAGTGTGTGAATTTGTGGAAAATGGAGTTACAGGTTTAACTATTCCTTCAAGATCGCCAGAACTTTTAGCTAAAGGAATGATTACGTTAATTAATAATCCTGATTTGTGCCGTCGTTTGGGAAATGCTGCTAGGGAACGATTCCAACAAAATCATACTTTTGATCGGATGATTCAATCAACATTAAGCGTATATGAAAAGGCATTACATAGAAAAAATTCATTTGCTAAGTAACCATTTGTTAAGTCAAATTATTGTCTTAACGATTTTTGTATTGGCGCCTTTTTGCTCTTTATTTTCTCAGAATATTTCTGAAAAATCGTATACTTGGGGAAAGGTTAAAACCGAGCAGAATGGCGATGCGTTGAATGTTAACGTACACTTTTTGAAAAATGCCTACAGTCATCCTGAATTTGATGTTCTGAATTCCAATAATGAAAATAATACTGACAATAAAAAAAGTTATTTTCGTGTTGCATTACCTGCAGGGTATTCTGTGCAATCTTCAAAAGCCAAAATAGGTTCTCAAATTCAAGCAAATGTTGGGATAAACCAAAATGGACTACAGGTGGATGAAATTGAATGGTTCCGTGGAATACAATGCGCTCGATTATCGATCGATATTTCAACTTTATCATCCGATGTTGACAGCATTGATTTTAATCTCCCGCTAATAAGGAATACTTCTAATAGCGTCATCTCGCCAAAATATTGGGATAAATATTTTAGTAGAGTAAAAGACATACTCTTTACAAATTACTCTTCTTCCGCTGAATCTTACACATTGCTACAATGGAATGATACAACAGGAGGGTGGATTCAATACAATCAACCTTATGTTCGTCTCTCGATTCCCGAAGATGGAATTTACCGACTTCAATATCAAGATATCGCTTCTATATATTCACAAGCGTCAGCAATAGAACCGACAACGCTAAAATTATTTAATAAGGGAAAAGAAATTCCGGTGTACGTTCAAGGAGAAGAAGACGGAGAATTCGATGAAGGAGATTACATTGAGTTTCCAGCATTGAAAAATTATGGTGAGAAGGATTATAGGCAAATTCCTTCTTCAAATGAAGAATATCCTGAATATATGAATCGCTACACCGATACTTCGTACTATTGGCTCACGTGGGGAGGCGAAGCAGGGAAGAGGTTAGCATCAAACGATGGAATAACCTCCAGCGATACACTTCTTTGGTATACTGAAAAAATTCATGTGGAAAAAGATGCGTGGCTTCTTCCGATAGGAAGCGATGATATTCAGAATCAATATCCGTACTGGCAATTAAATGATATGTGGTGCTGGAGTTTTTTAGGCGCTGGCGGAAAAATTTCATTCCCAGTAAATACTTCTGATGTATTTGCTGGGAAACCAGGAAAAGTTTTCGTACGATTTGCAAATTATGGCGCCTCGAGTACGGCTCCTCAAAAAGTGTGGATTACTTTCAATTCAAGCGCTGTCTTAGATTCAATGTACTTAAATCGTTTTGGACATGGCTTACTTTCTGCAAATGTTGATCCAGCCCTGATCAAGTCAGGAAATAATGCACTTTACTTGTGGTCGCAATCATTATCATCTGGATGGAACACTGTTGTCTACGATTGGGGTGAACTGGAATATCCACGTACGCTAAAAGTAATCAATGATAGACTCGTGGCAACCTTTATAGAACCTGAGCAAATTGGCGTGCATACTCTTGTTGTTCAGGGATTTACATCATCTTCCATTATTATCTATAAAATTTCTCAAACACCAAAGAAGATCAGTCATTATGAACTATCGACTGGCGCGGCGCCATATTCGGTATCATTTCCAGACACTGTAAATCTTAACGATAAATATATTTTTTGCACTGAGGAAACTATTAAAAAACCACGTATATGTGAAATAAAACAATTCGTAAATTTACGAAATTCTGCACATAAAGCAGATTACATATTGTTAACAGCGCAGACTTTTCTTACAATTGCAGAAAATTATTGTCGGTACATTGAACAATCAACTGGATTAACAACAGCGTTGATCAATATTCGGGATGTATTCGATGAATTTGGATACGGTTATCCAACTTCAGAAAGTATCTCTGAATTTTTAAGAGCAACAACTCGATGGCAATTACCTATGCCATCGTATCTTTTTATTGTTGGAGATGGAACATACGATTTTAAGTATAATCTTGCAGGTACGGACACTTCAAAATGGGTACCTAATTTTGTTCCACCGTATGGCTATCCAGTCAGTGATGCGTTATATACTGTTCTTGATGATGCATCTCCTTTGCCACAATTATATGTCGGAAGACTCCCAGTCGAGAGTGCGGATGAGTTTCAGCATTATTTTGAACACTATCAACAGTATAATTTACAACCGAACGATGAATGGAATAAAACTTTCTTGATGTTTTCTGGAGGAAGTTCCTCTAATCCATCGGAAATAACTATAATGAAAAATGTAAATCAGAGTGTCATTGATACGATCATCAAGCCAGTTCCGCTTGGCGGGAAAGCGCGACATTTTTATAAAACTATAAATCCTCCTTCTGATATGGGACCATTTTCTGTCGATGAAATTCAGCATGCAATTGATGAAGGTGGAATTGTAATAAATTATATCGGACATAGCGGAACGCAAACGTGGGATAATGGAATTACAAATATAAACCAGCTTAAGAACTCGGTCAATCGGTTTCCGTTGATCTGTGATTTTGGATGCTCAACTGCTAAATTTGCAGAATCAAATATTCGTTGCTTTGGGGAACTATTTGTAACAACTGATGATGTACCAGCAATTGGTTATATTGGAAATAGTTCACTTGGATTTTTAACCTTTGCACAAAGAGCGCCGCTCTTATTTTACTTGACGCTTATCAAGGATACTGTTCACTGTATTGGACAGACTCATTTGATAACAAAACTTCGATATGTTGGAACTGCTTCTCAATCAATGCTCAACCAGATTTTACTTTATACAAACACATTGCTTGGCGATCCTTCTGTTCAAATTGCATTGCCATCGGCTCCTAATTTTCGTATCAATGAATCGAATATTTCTTCAACTCCTAATATCCCGACCGATAACGAGCAACTGTTAAATCTCACTATTCCCTACATCAACAGTGGATTAGTGGTGCCTGACACTGTGAAAATAAAAATTAGCCACTTATTTCAGGGCGCAAATTATGATACACTCATCTATCGTCAATGTCCACTTTTCTTTGATACGCTCGATGTAAGTTATCCAATTTTTGGTCTTCCTGGTGAGCATCGATTTTCTATCCATCTTAATCCAAATCTTGAGATTCCAGAAATTACCGAAAAGGATAATTCAGCTTCTAAATCCGTTGTTGTACTATCGAATGCGTTTCAGTTATTAAAGCCAATGAGTCAATTTGAAATGTTTACGAATGAGATTGAGCTGGTGAATCCTACTCAAAAAATCGAAGAAGGTGAGAAGGTTGAATTCGAGATTGATACACTTGAAGGATTTGGTATGGCTCGGCAACATGAAGCACAAATAGGAAAAGTTACAACTAAAATTTCTGGATTATCACTAATAGAAGGACAACGATACTTTTGGAGAGCAAAATTGCAGGGTAGTTCATTATGGTCAAATGGTTCATTTCGTACAGGATTCGATTCAATTGTGAAATGGCATCCGGTTAGTGATGAATGGCAGACTTTAACTTCAATGGATAGTGTAAAATACTTTCCTAATGCTGGAGTTCAATTTGATTCGATATACACAAACGTAAATATTATCGCAGCAAGTTATTACGAAGGAAGTTACGGAAATGTAAAATTCGATGGAAAAGAGGCGCTTCCGAATACTTTCTGGTGGGGACATTCAGTGATAGTAATCGACACCATTACTGCTCAACCGATTACAGTACAGCAGTTCGAAATTTCAGATGCTACAGGCTCTGAAGCAACTCGGTTAGCAACCTTTTTGGAAAATTTACCTGATGGAACTATGATTATTCAAGTTGCTACTACGGACGGAGCACAAGGATTGACGACGCGGATTAAGAACGCTGTAAAGAAATTTGGAAGCCGATATATTGATAGTATTCAATATAGAGATTCCTGGATTATGATTGGGAAGAAAGGAATGCCTGTTGGAAGCGCACGTGAAGTTTGGCATAAGGGAATTCCTAATGTTATCGATCCTTCTACACTCGATACCACTTTCTTAAAACGAGTATTTCAAGGTTCTATTCAAACCCATATTATTGGGCAAGCGAGTAAGTGGAATGAAATGGCAATGAGAAAAGTAATGCCTCAAGGTACATCTATCGTAACAACCATTTTAGGAATTCAAAAAAACGGGGAAGTGGATACTCTCATTAGCTCATCTCCAGATACTATAATTTCACTTTCAAAGATACCTGCTAACATCTATCCAAATATAAAGTTAGCAATAATATTAAATGGGGATTCTATTGGCGCTTCACCTGTTGTAAAGGATTTGTCGGTTTCGCTTATTCCGCCAGCCGAGTTGGCTATCGGTCCTCGAACAGTATCGGTGGTTGGGGATTCTTTACTTGAAGGAAGCACATTGACTATTCAATCCGATATTTACAATGTTGGATATGCGCCTGCAGATTCATTCTATGTTACCGGAAAAATTATAAGCTCTCATGGAATAAGAGCATTAGATACGGTTTTCGTTCAGTCGCTTTCTAATGATTCCAGTATCAATATTCACTATTCGCTTTCTACTCAAGGTTTGCGTGGAGCAAATTCATTTATCATAGAGGTCGATCCGAACAATAACATTTCTGAACTTTACCGTAGTAATAACACTTACGCTCAAACATTCTATGTTGGCACAGATACAATTCCTCCAATGTTTGATATTACTTTCAATGGAAGAAGGATTCTCAATGGCGATTATGTGCTTGCAAATCCTCGAATTGATATTTCCATTACTGATAACAGTCCTATGTTGATAACAGACCCATCTAATGTGCTATTAATGTTGGACAATCGTCGAGTACAACTGGCTGCCGCCACTCAGGATAGCTTGTTTACTTCGCAAACAATATCAGAGCCAGCACGAATAACGTACCGTCCATCGCTTCCTAAAGGCGAGCATGCCTTGGAAATCAGAGTGAAAGATGTTACTGGTAATTGGTCGGATAGTATTGCAACAAAAATAGTTTTTCAAGTGGAAACTGAATCTCGATTGCTTCAGGTTTACAATTATCCCAATCCTTTTGGTCGCACAACGTATTTCACCTTTATTATAACTGGAAGAACTATGCCTGAAGAAGTATTGATTAAAATTTATACTGTTGCCGGCAGATTAATCAAAACAATTCGATGTAATCAATCAGAATTACAAGCTGGCTTCAATAGAGTGTATTGGGATGGTAGAGATGCTGAAGGCGATGAAATTGCGAATGGCATTTACCTTTACAAGATTCTTATGAAATGTGAAAATGAAACTGTAGAAGCGACACAAAAACTCGCAATAGTGAGATGAAATGAAATTCTCGATTATTATTCCAACTTACAATGAGGAAGCAAATATCGAAGAATGTCTCCAATCGATCCTTTCTCAAAATTATCCACGGAACGATTTTGAGATAATTGTTTCTGATGGTTCATCGAGTGATAGAACAGTACCAATTGCTCAACAATATGCCGATAAAGTGGTGGTTGATTCGAAGCGTGGAATTGCCCATGGCAGAAATTTCGGCGCTCAGCATGCTTCTGGCGAAATACTTGTCTTTGTTGATTGTGATGTTAACCTCAGGAATAATTTCCTTCAGGAATGCTCTACAAAGTTTCAGGATAAAGAACTAAGTGGTCTCTGCGGAAAAGCAATGCCAAGAGATGGAAATTTCTTTGCCAGATTTGTATACTATGGTACCTATTACCTTGTTCGCATCTTTTCATTTTTTGGGTTGCCTCTTTATCCCGGAATGTGTGTGGCATACCGACGAACAGCTTTTGAAAAAGTCGGCGGCTTCCGTGAGGATTTAGGAATTTCCGAAGATATTGATTTAAGCAAAAGGATTTCAAAAATAGGAAAATGTATTGTACATTCAAGAGCGAAGGCTTTCGTTTCAACTCGGCGTTTGCGGAAGTACGGATTAAGCACCGTACTATTTCATATTTGGAATGACTTAAAATATCTTTTTACTGGAAACTCAGCATCAGTGTATCCTAAGGCTGAAGAACTTCATTCGTGGACTGATTTATGGAAACATCAAAAAGGAAAGATTCGATGAAAAAGTTTTTTACTCTTGCTCTTTTAGTGGGATTGTTTGGAACAAACCTTCTCTTTTCTCAAACGATATATTTGCCAATCTCCAACGATGTCTATGGATTCTTGAAGCGAATGGAGAGTAAACAATACATTACACATTTTCAGGATGCAGCTCGTCCTCTTTCCCGAATTGCAATTGCACAGAAACTGAAAGAGCTTGAGCCATCTATCCCCAAGATGACCGCTGTCGAACATGATCTCTATAATTTTTACCTTACGGAATTTCGATATGAATTACTTATGCTCGAAGGCGATCCAGAGCCTTCGGAAATTCGCTGGCATATTTTTTCGACTGACTTGTTTGAAGGGAAGATGAATTTTGATCTTAACTACTGGCTTTCATATCGAGAAAATGGGCAGGAAATTACGCGCGTTCGTACACAAGGGCTTCGACTCTATGGATATGCTTATAAAAACATAGGCTATTATTTTAATGTTGTCGATAACAAGGAAACAGGCGATAAGTTGAATCCTTCGCGTCTTTATTCTTCTGAGCATGGAATTGTTGTAGCATCAACTCATGGACCCCATGAAATTCAATACGATGAAAATGATGCGCAATTTACCGTTCAACTAGGACGAGCGGCTCTCTCTCTCGAAAAAAATGTCAATGCTTGGGGATATGGAGAGCGTGGTGAAGTCATCTTTTCTGGAAGGGCTCCATCATATCCAATGGTAAAACTTGTCTTTCCATTGTCGCCATCAATCAATTTTGTGTATTTCCATGGTCAACTTAATTCGGATATTGTTGATTCTTCTCGAAGCTATTGGGTAACGTATCCTGATTATTCTTCATTTCGGCGTGTTGATCATGATAAATTTATTGCAGCGCATCAAATCGAGTTCTCAATTATTCGTGGAATTGATCTCTCGCTTGGTGAATCCATTGTTTACAGCGATCGTGGACCTTTGTTAGTCTATATGGTTCCAATTATGTTCTTCAAAGCTGCCGAACATTATAATAAGGACCCAGATAATTCACAAATGTTTGGGAGTTTGGATATCAATCTTTTTCCACGAACAAACTTCTACACCACACTTTTTATTGACGAAATCAATACTGATGAACTCTTTGATGAATTTAAATCGCGAAAGCAAATCGCATATACGATTGGAGCAAGATTCTTTGATATTCCTTTAACAAATGTAGATTTGAATGCAGAATATACTCGTGCAAATCCAGCAGTGTACAATCATAAATATCCGACAGTAACATTTGCGAACAGTGGATATGCTCTGGGAACCTGGATTGGTCAAAATGCCGATCTTCTCTTTTGCCAGGTAGGGTACACTCCATACTATAAATTTTCGTTATCTTGTTATTATGAACGATATCGGAAGGGCGGCGATTTATCAATTGGGGATCAATATTCTCAAGATCAGGGGCGGAAATCATTTCTCTTTGGTCCGTTACATAAAGAAGAGACTTTCGGACTTCGATTGAAGTACCAACCATTCCGTGATTTTTTTATTCGGACTTTTCTTCAGTGGCGAACAATTACCGATGAAAATGACCCAACGCTCAATCGTTCCAGGCAACCCGAAATATTTCTCTCTGCTGGACTTGGAATTTGGTAATTTATTAAACGTTTTGTCTTATCAATCTGTCTAACAATCGTTATACTATATGCCAGCAGCCACAGATGAAAAAGCGCTCATAGAGCAGATACAACAAGGAAACGAGGCTGCATTTACTGAGTTTGTTAAAAGGTATCAAGAGAAAGTTTACTGGACAGCACGTCGAATCGTAGGAGACCATGACAGCGCAGATGATGTTACTCAGGAAGTATTCATCAAAGTATATGGAGCGCTAAAAGAGTTTCGTGGCGAGGCATCGGTATTTACATGGTTATATCGAATTACAGTGAATGTTTCACTGAACTATAAAAGGAAAAAAAGAATAAGAGACTTTTTCAGTATCGATGAATTGTTCGAATCTCCAGATAATACAGAAGATTTGCCTGATGTTGTTGTTGAAAAGGATGAGACCAAAAAATTAATCGAAGAAGCGATTCAACAGTTGCCTGAAAAACAACGTGCGGTCTTTGTAATGCGATACTACGATGAATTGACATACGAAGAAATATCAAAAATTCTCCATACTTCTGTTGGAGGATTAAAAGCAAATTATTTCCATGCGTTAAAAAAAATTGGAGTATTTCTAAAGAGTCATGGTGCAAAAACATCTGACATATGAATTAGCAGACTATATTGCTGGCGCTCTTCCAACGGAGGAAGCTCGACGAGTGGAGGAACACTTAAAATCTTGTGCTCCTTGTCGTGAAGAGTACAACAATTTGGCTTTTGCGATGGATGAGCTCAAAGATTACGAATGGGAGAGACCATCCCAAGAATATTTTTCTACTCTTGCATCACGGATTCAGACGTCTATAGAAATTTCAAAAGAATCGAATCAAAAATTTTTCCCTGAATCTCGTCTTGCATTTGCTTTGCAGATTTTAGTGATGGTTATTGGAATTTTTTCCTTTATTCATTTCTCGCCATTTTCAATGATTCAAACTCCTGAATATAAATATGTAGTTTCGGTTCAACCTCAAGAAGAAGATTCATTCTCACAAATTGCTCTCACTTCCTTTGATTTGGATACACGAGCTGAGCTTCTTCAAAGCATGGAGTATTATGCAATGAATGTGCTTCAAGATAGTGTCGTTATTAAAGAAGCGTTAACCGAAGGACAAGAATTTATACAATCGCCAGTATTTGACTATAACCAAATTGTTTTATCACTGAATGATGAAACACAGGATGTTCTTCTTAGTTATTTAGAAGAAAGGATGTAGATATGAAACGAATCAATAAATTTTTTCAATTCTTTCTCATTATCTTCATTGCACTTCCTAACGCAATGAATGCTCAACCGGGACCACCTGATATGCCGCCCCCTTCTCCACAGCGAATTGAGCAATATAAAAAAGTCCGATTACTTGAAGTCCTTAACCTCGATGAGGAGAAATCAGCTCGTTTCCTTACTCGGTATGATAAATTTACTAAGGAGACCTATGATCTCATGAAGAAGCAGAGAGACCTTGTCGATGAGTTGGATAAGAAGCTTAAGAACAATGCATCAGACCAGGAGCTTTCTGCCACTATAGAAGATATCCTCAATTGTAATGAGAAGATCGCTGAAACACGCACAAAATACTTCCACGGATTGAAAGATATTCTTACAAATCGACAAATTGCTGAATATATGGTTTTTGAAAGAGAATTCGCAAGAAATATTCGTGAAGTTATGCACGATCTTGCTCGGGATAAACGAGGTGAGAAAGAGAAGCATTGAGTTCAACCACTGCCAGAGAGGTATCACGACTTTAATGCTTCGTAAGCGATACCATATCGCAATCCTTGCGTGCTTACAAGAATTTTTGAAATATTATATTTCTCCATTATCTGCTGAAGAACGAGAATTCCTGCAACAATTATATCCGCCCGCTTTGGATTTATTGATTGAATTTGATGAAGCTCTACAAGCGACAATCTCTTAAGCTCTTGAAAAGAATTTTCGACTTGTTCTCTCGTCAAGAGAAATTTATGAACTTTTTCTTTTTCAAACGATCTCAGCTTTTGAACGTACGAAGCTAAGGTCGTCAAAGTTCCAGCGACGCCTACAAATTTTGTTTTTGCAGAAAGCGAAGGTAATTGTAACAGATGATTATTGATTTCGTAAATGGCTTCCTCAATTGCAGAAGGCGAGGGAGGCGATGATTTAAGTATTCGTTCAGTGATTCGTACTGCGCCAATGTTTATACTTGCACTTCCTATGTAATTAAGTCCCTTCCCAAACGATAGTTCAGTACTTCCACCTCCAATATCGATTACAGCTACATCATCATTATTGGAATTCCACCATCCAATTAACGCGCCAATATAAGTAAGTCTGCCCTCCTCATCGCCGCTTAGGATTCGGATTGAAATTCCAAATTTTTGATAGAAGTATTCTACTACCTCTTCTCGATTCGCAGCATCCCGAAAAACACTTGTCCCACAAGCAACAATTTCATTGACGTTGAATTTACGAGCGGTTGCTGTATACTTCTGCAGTATCTCCTCGACCCTTTCGATAGAATCTGGTAGAATTGTATGATTCGAATCAACTTTGTTCCCTAACCGAGCAATGGAATGCTCTTCGTGTAAAAAGTGGAACACTGACTCAGCGGTACACTCTGCTATAACCATGAGAATGGTATTAGTGCCGATATCGATTGCAGCGACTCGTTTCATAATTTCATTAGCGTAATTGCCAGCCATTCATTTTCGGATATTAAGTCGATAGCGCTCAATCGATATTTAGCAAAAATTGGAATAAGGGATTCACCATCCGATGTGAGGATACCTGAAAAAATTGCAATGCTTCCAACTTTCATTCGATGTGTGAGTGCAGGAAGAACTTTTTGAATTGTTGGCACGTCGATGTTTGCAACGATAAGAGAAAAAGTTCGATTCGGAATTTTTGATTCATTGCCAGAAAGCACTTTGACAATATTCTGAACTCTGTTTCGCTTCACATTTTCTTTTGCATTTTCGATTGCCCAAGGATCGTTATCAATTGCAATAATTGATCGAGCCCCTAACTTTGCAGCGGCAATAGCAAGAACTCCCGTCCCACAGCCAAAGTCTAAAACAGCGCCTTCGCCATTTACATATCGTTCAAGAAGCTCGAGCGATAATCGCGTTGTTTCGTGATGTCCAGTGCCAAAGGACATTTTCGGATCGATGTGAAGAACAATTTTCCCAGCATCTTTCTTGCGGAGTTTTTTCCAGCTTGGTTTGATTATGATATGCGAGGTAGCCGACACTATTCCAGTATTTTTCTCCCATTGCTTATTCCAATTTTCTTCTTTTATTACTTTTCCTTTAATTGTCCAACGAAGCTTGGGGAATTCTTTTTTTAATCGTTCCAGCGTTGCTTCGATGATTTTTTGCGCCTCAGCTTTTGTCTTCTTTGCAGGAATATAACACTCGATTGATTCTTCCTGCTCAACGAATCCTGTAAATCCTTGTTCCGAAAGTTGTCCTGAAATTATATCGTAGAATGATTTAGGAAGCGATACTGAAAACTGATACCAACGACGTTTATTCATACTTCTTCTCTTGTTGTGGAAATTGTTCGAGTAATGATTTAACAAGCTCCTTATTTAGATGAAGCCACAAAATTTGATCCTGATAATTTTCCTGCATTTTTCTTTCAGCCTTGTTGTACCGTACTGTAAGATAATATATTCCAAACATTACAATCGAATAGACAAGAAGCTGCACATTAAGGTAAGAGAATCCGTATGAAAGAAAAGCGGAAAGAATGAAGACTAGTGCAATGATTCCAAACCAAAATGATGTTCGCCTGATTTGAATGATGATAGAATAGATCGTTCCAAAAAAGATAATTTTTTCATGGAATCGGTCAGGAATATGATTGTTGAGAATGTAAAAGTACAACTGTTTTGCTTCATCGTCGTTGAGTGCATGGGTTGTTCCGGTACGAGAGAGCGTTTGCAGGTATGCGCTTGGCTGATTTTCCTGAAACGCTTTTCGACGTTTTGGCATTTCCTGTGCATACATTGTTAAACCACTAATGAGAATAGTGAATAGAAAAAATAGTACTTGCTCACCAATCGAGAATGTGATAGGTTGTTTGCCCACAATTGCAATCTTGATAAATGCAAAGAGAACTGTTGCAAAATTAAATCCAGGGATGAAAATTTTTAGACACTCCGATAATATAAACGATGAATTCATGGTATTCTTTGTATAAAATTATTTCTACTTATTGTTGTTAATGCAACAGCAATGCTATCTTGAAGTGAGCGAGCAGCGCCTGCTTTTCCTATAAAGTGCTGCATCATTACTGTAAATGCAAGAAGCTCATTATCGGCTGTAGTTGCATATCCTGCCAGACAACTTACACCTTGCAATGTTCCTGTTTTTGCTCTTACGTTATTTTCTGCTGGCGTACCACACATTCGTTGTTCTAATGTGCCGTCGACACAGGGTTGAGGCAGTAGGGAATAGAGCCGCAGAAACAAATCTTTTCTATGAGCAATTTCGGTAAGAAATTGCATAAGAACATCTGCATTGACAAGATTGTAACGCGATACACCCGAACCATCAACGATACGCATTGTTGTAGTATCAATTCCGAGTGAATTTAGAAATTGATAAAGAACAGTAATGCCATTTTTCGATGTACCCGGCACCCCAAATGTTACGGCAGCAATTGTTTTCAAAACATTCTCAGCGGCAAGATTATTACTATTCTTAAGCATCGAGCTCAATACTGTATCCAACGGCGTGCATACTGTTGCAATTGGTACAGCGGAAGAGGGAAGCGTTCCTTTCTTACAATTTCCCAAAACTTGTAGTTCGTGTACTTTAAGTGTTGTGCGAAAGAGCTCGCCTGCAAATAGTTCTGGTTTTGGTACCGACTTTGTAAAATATAACACTGGATCGCTTGTCCTTACGCATCCCGACACTTTAAGCGTTGTGCTTTCAGGAAATCCAGTCCATTCTAAGGAAATAGTTCTATTTTCCGAGTTTGTAACCATACATGCAGAATTATTCGTGTGGTAAAATGTTGTTGATGGTAGCACACTGATAATAGGTTGCGACTGTATTGCAACACTTGGAATAATCACTACCTGTATGGAATTGTTATTGATTGAAAGTGGAGAAATAATTGGCGCGTCAGGATCGCCGGCATCATCCCACGCCCATCCTTCACCCCAATACAAGGAATCAAAAAATGAATTATCGATGACAACATCGCCGCATACTTGCCCGATTCCATGTTGTGCAATTTGTGTGGCAAGAAGATCGATATCCTGTGGCATCAATAGTGGATCCCCAAATCCTTTCAAATAGATATTCGAAACGGAAGAAGCGTTGATTTCATTCGAGTCAACATACACAACTGTTTCGAAGCAATAATTCTGCGGTAATGTGTATAAAGCTGCCGCTGCTGTAAGAAGTTTGAGCGTTGAAGCTGGATGAAAATTGAGAGAACTGTTTCGTTCGTAGAGAGTTTCATTTCTATCAATTGCAACAACTTTTATGGAAGTAGTCGTTCCGCTAGGAGCATAAGCTGCAAGAAGAGAATCTATTTGCTCACCGATTGGAACAAAATAATGTGAAGGTGGTTGTAGAGCTCTTGTATATTTTTGTACCGGAGCGCTGCATCCTATCATGAAAAGTAAAATTGTATAAATTGCGATTTTGTTTTTTGACTTCATTGTAAACATAATGGTAGAAAAAGGAAAAAAATGCAAATTTTCTGTGCAAACCGTTTTCTTGTTTCAAGGGTATAAAATAGGTATATTTTACTACAATAAATTCAACTTGAAAACTGATTATTTACTGTGAATAATAATCACATTAATCTTCTGAAAATATTTTCCATAGCTTTTGAAAAAGAAAGATAGTTCTATGCTGCAATTCTTTAAAAATTTATTTGGAACGAAAAACGAGCGAGACGTTCAGGACCTATACCCTATTGTTGATGAAATCAACCGTTACTATGAGCAATATCAATCATTGACGGATGACGAATTGCGTGCAAAAACCACTGAGTTCAAACAGCGAATCAAAGAAGCAATTCAACCTAAAGAAGAAGAGCTTGCCAACATTAAGTCCCGACTGAGTGAGCAAACATCGTTTGAAGAGCGTGAGGAATTATATCAAAAAATCGATGACATAGAAAAAGAAATTGATGAGACAATCGAAGAAACTCTGAATGAGCTTTTACCAGAAGCATTTGCTGTTGTAAAGGATGCTTGCCGTCGGCTGATGGGAAAATCATGGGAAGCTGCTGGAAGCAAAATTGTTTGGGATATGATTCCTTTTGATGTGCAGTTGGTTGGAGCGATTGTACTTCATCAAGGAAAAATTGCAGAAATGGCAACAGGCGAAGGGAAGACGCTTGTTGCAACAATGCCGTGCTATCTCAACGCTCTTTCTGGTCGCGGCGTCCATGTTGTAACCGTAAACGATTATCTGGCTCTACGCGATAGTCAATGGATGGGAAAAGTATATGAATTCCTTGGATTGACTGTCGGTTGTATCCTTCAAAATATGGATGCGCGCCAGCGCCGTGTTCAGTATGCTGCCGATATTACATACGGCACAAATAACGAGTTTGGATTCGATTATCTGCGAGATAATATGGTTCTTAGCGCCGATGAGATGGTGCAGCGACCTTATAATTATGCCATTGTCGACGAAGTTGATAGTGTTCTCATAGATGAAGCTCGTACGCCGCTTATCATTAGTGGACCTGTAGAATCCGAGGAACACAAATTTAATGAGATGAAGCCATACGTTGAGCGCCTCTACAAAGCTCAGGTTAATCTTATTGCAAAAATTACTGCAGATGCAGAGACACTTCTTCAACAAGGGAAAATGGATGAAGCTGGAGTGCTTCTTCTTCGAGCTCAAAGAGGTCTTCCAAAAAATAAAAAACTGCTCAAGATATTATCTGAGCCATCGAATAAAACTCTCGTTCAAAAGACTGAGCGTGAATTTCTTCAGGATCAAGGCGCACGCATGCATGAAATTGATGATGAACTTTATTTCAGCATCGATGAAAAATCGCACACAATTGATCTAACCAATAAAGGCACAACATTCCTTGCCCAAATTTATCCAGGGAACGATAAGGACTTGTTTATCATTCCAGATATCAGCGCCGAACTCAGTCTTATCGAAGGGGATACAAATCTATCGCTCGAAGAAAAACAACGACGTAAAGATGAAGTGAATAAACTCTTTGCCGACAGAAGCGATCGTATCCATACAATTCATCAGCTCTTGAATGCTTACTGCCTCTATGAAAAAGATGTTGAGTACGTTGTGTCTGAAGATGGCAAAATAATGATCGTTGATGAATTTACAGGCCGATTGTTGCCTGGGCGACGATATTCTGAAGGACTTCATCAAGCAATTGAAGCAAAAGAAGGAGTGAAAGTCGAGCGGGATACACAAACCCTTGCGACGATTACGCTACAGAATTATTTCAGAATGTACAAGAAGTTAGCTGGAATGACAGGAACAGCAGAAACTGAAGCTGCTGAATTTTACGACATCTACAAACTTGATGTAGTTGTTATTCCTACAAATAAACCTATTATCCGAATTGATTTCGACGATCAGGTTTATAAAACAAAGCGTGAAAAGTATAATGCAGTCATAACAGAAATCGAAGAGATGCGGAAGGTGCAGCGTCCAGTTCTTGTTGGAACAACAAGCGTTGAAGTTTCCGAGACGATTAGCAGGATGTTGAAGCGAAAAGGAATTCCTCACAACGTTCTCAATGCTAAACATCATCAACGTGAAGCTGAAATAATTGCGCATGCTGGCTTACCTGGTTCGGTTACAATTGCCACAAATATGGCGGGTCGTGGAACGGATATTAAACTCGGTCCTGGAGTGAAAGAACTCGGTGGACTTCATATTATTGGAACAGAGCGACACGAAGCACGACGAATTGATAGACAATTACGAGGACGGGCTGGACGGCAGGGCGATCCTGGTTCCTCGAGATTTTATCTTTCGCTCGAAGATGATTTAATGCGACTCTTTGGTAGCGAGCGTATCGCTCGAGTTATGGAGCGTATGGGATTGCAAGAGGGTGAAGTTATTCAACATCCGATGATTACGAAGTCTGTTGAGCGTGCTCAGAAGAAAGTTGAAGAAAACAACTACGGCATCCGTAAGCGATTACTCGAGTACGATAATGTCATGAACCAGCAACGCGAAGTTATCTACGCACGGAGACGCCATGCGCTGATAGGTGAACGACTACGCGATGATATTTTTGATATGCTTCAAGATGTTGTAACAAAAATCGTTCAAAAATACTATGGAGAGGGAGATATTGAAGGACTTCAACAGGAAGTTCGTTCTAAATTCCTCGTCAATCTTGATATTACGCCAGACCAATTCCAATCATTCGGTGAAAAAGGACTTATCGAAGAAATTGTTCGCCGGGCGCAGGAATTTTACCATCGTAAAGAAGAGCAACTTGGCTCTGAAATTATGGGGCAAATCGAAAAAATTGTAATGCTTCAGGTGATCGATGCAAAGTGGCGCGACCATTTACGTGAACTTGATGATTTGAAGGAGGGAATTCATCTTCGTGGTTATGGACAAAAAGATCCGCTCGTTGAGTATAAGACCGAAGCTTTCTCGATGTTTGTTGAGCTTATGGAAATGATTTCGAACGAAGTACTCGAATTAGTATTCAAATTATATCCTGAACGTCCAGAACAACTTCCACCGTTACAGCAACGGAGAGCGCCGCGTCGAGGACAACTTGTATACCAGCATGAATCTGCACTTGGCGCTGGTTTACAACCTAACCATGCGCCGGTTCCGGGTGAAGCGCAACAAGCAGCAGGCAGCCCAACAAAAGTACAAACAGTTCACGTTCCTAAAAAAGTTGGCAGAAATGAACCTTGTCCCTGCGGAAGCGGTAAGAAGTATAAAAATTGCCATGGCGCTTAACACCTACAAGTTGCCTTATTCTTTAAAATGAAGGCTGGTTACGTTGCATTGGTGGGGAAACCCAACGTCGGTAAATCAACTCTCTTGAATTCTATTTTAAATCAGAAACTTTCGATTGTTTCGAAACGACCTCAGACAACCCGTCAAAGAGTTCTCGGTATTCTCACTGAACCTGATTATCAGATCGTCTTCATTGATACGCCTGGTTTAATCGAGCCTTGCTATGCTCTTCAGCGAGAGATGATGAAACACGCACAAGGCGCATTAAAAGATGCAGATGTCATTGTTGCTATTGTAGATCACGTAAATATAGAAGAACAACTAAACGCGATACAAGAGAATGTGCTTGCTGTCGTCGAAAGCAAGCCTGTATTGTGCGCCTTAAACAAAATTGATATGCTCGACGGCGCTCAACGAAAAATGCTCGAAGAAAGATGTTCCTCGTTCAAAGATTTTTCATCAATAACACCAGTGTCGGCAACTACGAGAGAAAATCTCGATGTGCTTCTTTCGAATATTCTAAACTATTTACCCGAGCATCCAGCATACTATCCTGAAGATATTGTAAGCGATAAAGCAGAGCGATTTTTTGTAGCTGAACTCATTCGGGAAAAAATATTCGAACTCTACTATGATGAGATTCCTTATGCGAGCGTTGTAGTCGTCAGGGAATTTAAGGAACGAGAGCAAGGGAAAACTTATATTCGAGCTGATATCATTGTCGAACGTGAATCACAAAAAATAATTCTTATTGGAAAAAACGGTGAAGCGCTAAAAAAGCTTGGACAATTCGCTCGGCAATCAATTGAATTATTTTTAGAACGAGAAGTGTACCTTGAGCTTCATGTCGTTGTTCGGAAAAAATGGCGTAACAATGAACTCATGCTTCGCCAATTTGGTTATATTGCTTCATAGAAACAAAATGAATTTACGATCGCGTATTATCTTATCTTACATTTTTCTATGTATCGTTTGGGGAACCACCTGGTCAATAGTAAAAATCGGACTTGGAATATTTCCGCCAATTCTTTACGCTGCTCTTCGTTTTTTAATTGCTTCCATCGTTCTTGGATTATTCGTTAAAAAAATTCCATCAACAATTCTCAAAGATCGTACTTTTAGAAAAATTGTTTTGATTCTTACTCTCTTTGAATATTCATTGTCATTCGTATTGATGTACTTTGGACAAATATACATCTCATCTTCGCTAGCGTCGGTACTGTTTGCTACCTTTCCACTTATGGTCGCAATTGTTACACATTATTCAATCCCTGATGATCGATTGAATAAACGGCAATATGCCGGCATTATTTTCGGCTTCATTGGAGTATTTGTACTCTTTGCACCATCTTCCGAACCGTTATCGTCTTCTGTAATTCTTGGAATGCTTGCTATTCTTTTAAGCGCTTTTCTTCAATCTATTTCTGTTATTGTTGTACGAAAATATGGTCAGAGTTATAGTAGTATGCACTACAATTTTCTTGCAATGGTTTTGAGTACTCTTCTCTTGTTGTTCATGAGTTTTTGCTTCGAAGATTTTTCTTCAACCTATTTTTCTCGTAATGGAATTTTGTCTTTACTGTTTTTAGGAATTTTCGGATTGGCGTTACCGTACGTAATTTATTTTTGGCTTATCAAGTATCTTAAACCACAAATTCTTTCGCTCTCGGCATTTATTACACCGCTCATTGCTATTGCCATTGGACTTCTCTGGTTGAATGAAACGTGGACTCATCAAATGACTCTCGGTTCTATCGCTGTGATTTTGGGAATTCTTATAACGCTCTGGGATACAACGCTCGTGAAAAGAATAGATCATTCATCATAATTTTTTTATTTCTCATGGTTCAAAATTCTGGACAAGACATTTATAACATACCTTTGAAAGATAAATTGAAGCATCTTCCATCAGAGCCGGGCGTCTATCGTTTTCTGAATAGGGAAGGAACAGTAATTTATGTTGGAAAAGCTCAGAATCTTCGCTCTCGCGTTCGTCAGTATTTCCATCGCTCTCGAACTGCCGATCCTCGCATCAGCTCTATGGTTCAAAAAATTTATGATCTAGAAATTACTGTAACAAAAACTGTAGTTGAGGCATTGATTCTAGAGGCTAATCTCATCAAAGAGTTAAAGCCGCGCTACAATGTTGTTTTGAAGGACGATAAAAGTTATCCGTACATTATCATCACCGATGAAGAATATCCGCGTGTTTTTGTTACTCGAAAGCGCTTACATGGAAAAGCGCAATACTTCGGACCATATACCGATGTCCGCACAATACGTTCCGCATTAAAAACAGTTCGAACGATCTTTATGGTACGAAGTTGCAATTATGATTTGACGGAGTCTTCGATTGCGCAACATAAGTTCAAGCTTTGTCTTGATTATCATATTAAAAAATGCGGCGGTCCCTGTGAAGGTTTGGTACCAAAAACAGAATATCAAGCTATGATACGACAGGTAGCAAATGTACTGCGTGGAAAAACTCGACCCGTTCAAAAATATTTAGAAAATGAAATGGAACGTCTTTCTGCAAATATGCAATTTGAAGATGCAGCTTATTACCGTGATAAAATTCAGCAGTTAAAAGTTTATGAAGAGAAGCAACAAATGATTGATCCACGGGAACGAGATAGAGATATTTTCGGACTTGTTGTGAGCGGCAATGATGGATGCTGCGTTTTATTCCGCGCAAGAGAAGGCAAAATTGTTAACAATCAACATTTCTATCTTACGCATGCTCAAGAACAATCGAAAGGTGAATTACTCGAAAATGTAATCGAACATTATTATCTCGATACCGATGATTTTCCTGATTTTATTCTTCTTCCGTTCGACATTCCATCGAAAGAAGTTATCGAAGAATGGTTGAAGTCGAATTCTTCTCATGCAATTTCACTGCTTCTACCATCGAGCGAAGACGATCGTCGTCTTATCGATCTTGTAACAATGAATGCTCAATATCGTCTGGATGAATTGCTTCTTCTTCGAGAGCAAAGGGAAGGGACGATTCCCGAATCATTAAAAGCGTTGCAACATGATTTACAACTGCCTGCACTGCCTCGTCGAATTGACTGCTTCGATGTTTCGACTCTACAAGGAAGCGATTCGGTGGCTTCGATGGTTGTTTTTGTTGACGGGAAGCCGAAGAAGAGCGAATATCGAAAATTTCAGATTAAAACCGTCGAGGGACAGGACGATTTTGCAAGTATGCGTGAGATCATCGAACGACGCTATAGCAAAGTTACAGATGAAACGAAGCCCGATCTCATCGTCATCGATGGCGGAAAAGGACAGTTGAGCAGTGCACAAGAAATTCTTCGAACACTCAAACTTGACATTCCGATATTAGGATTAGCAAAACGGCTCGAGGAAATTTATTTACCAGATCAATCGGAACCGCAGTTGCTTCCAAAAACATCTTCGAGTTTACGACTCCTTCAACGCATTCGTGATGAAGCTCATCGCTTTGCTGTTCAGTACCATCGAACGGTACGTTCCAAACGCATATTGAAAACCGAACTGGAGCTTATCGAAGGTGTCGGGAAGAAGCGAGCAACTCAACTTCTTGAAACATTTGGATCTGTTGATGGAATTCAGGCAGCGTCCATAGAACAACTATCGAACGTTGTAGGTCAAAAAGTCGCTTCCCGAATTCACGAGTATTTCTCATCGAAAGCTGAAGCCTCAAATACATCTCCCTCAATAAAATAAATTGATAATGAATATAAAAACGGGTATTTTTTTTGATATGAGTCCATCGAAAATTTTCTTCAGATTATCGAAATATATCTTCAAATATAAGTGGCGAATCCTTGGTGGGTTAATTTCAGTAGCTATTATGAGTGGGGCAGATACCGCTTCAGCGTTCCTTATCGCTCGGCTCGTTGAGGTGCTGCAAACAATTGGACAACAAGTACGTGCAGGACAGGAAATACTTGTTCAAGTTCCACCGATTAAATTCTTAGACATCACTCTCTTCAATTTTACTATTCACGGAAAAGCAGAGAGCTTTCAACTTATCTTTCGTTTTGCAATCGCCGTCATCATCATCATTTTTATTAAAGTGCTCTTTGTCTACGCTCGAGAATATTTGATGAGCTCGGTTCAACAAAAACTTCTCATGCGATTCAGGATTGAGTTATACAATACGATCGTTGCATTGCCGGTTAGATATTTCGATGTACATAAAACTGGATTCATTATGTCTCGATTTACAAACGATGTCAATAATCTTGAGCAGGCAATGTCGTTGATGATCGAGATAGCTCAGAATTGCGTTTACTCGCTCATTTTTGCGACAGCGCTTTTTTATACTAACTGGAAGCTCACGATTGCTACAATCTTAATATTTGCTCTCTCTGGCGAAATATCGCGCCGATTCGGCGATAAAATTCGCTCTTATAGTCGTGATCTTACGAATACATTAGCTGATATTTCAGCTTTCTTGCAGGAAAAAATTTCGGCAGCTCGAGTTGTGAAATCATTTACACGTGAAGAATTCGAGAAGAAAAACTTTAAGCAAAAAGTCGAAAGCAATTATCATTACTCGATGAAGATTGTACGTGTTATTGCGCTATTAAGTCCGACGAATGAACTTTTCAACACAACTGCTACTTCTTTGTTGGTGATCTTTTGCGGATATCTCTTCATTCAGGGCGCTATGACTATTGAATCTATGATTTTCTTTTTACTTCTAATGATAAACCTTGCCAAGCCGATAAAAGCGCTTGGTGAAAGTATAGCACGGGTTCAAAAGTCATTGGTTTCTGCTGGCTATATCTTTGAAATCCTCGATCTCAATCGTGAGCCTCTCGATGATGAAAAACCGGCATTTCAGATTACTCGAGGCGAAGTTGAATTCCGTAATGTTACGTTTTCCTATAACAATGAAACGGAAGCTCTCCATAATATCAATTTGCATGTTCTTCCAGGTGAAAAAATTGCTCTCGTTGGTCCAAGTGGAAGTGGCAAAAGTACGCTGATCAATTTGATTCCTCGATTCTATGAATTACAACAAGGTGAAATTTTGATTGATGGTTGTAATATCAATGATATGAATCTTCATTCTCTCCGCAGTCAAATTGCACTTGTGCCGCAGGATATCGTACTTTTTGCTGGAACTATTTATGACAATATTAAATATGGGAAGCTTGAAGCTACTTCTGAAGAAGTATATGAAGCTGCTCGATTAGCAAATGCACACGAATTTATTTTAACTTTTGACAAAGGATATGAAACAGAAGTGGGTGAGCGCGGTGTTCAACTCTCTGGCGGACAACGACAGAGAATCGCCATAGCCCGGGCAATACTCCGAAATCCAAAAATCTTACTCCTCGATGAAGCGACATCAGCGCTCGACACTGAAACAGAATTGTTGGTGCAAGATGCAATCAACAAGCTGATGAAAGATAGAACATCATTTGTCATTGCTCATAGACTTTCGACAATTGCAGATTGTGATCGAATTGTTGTCCTCGATAGGGGAGAAATCGTTGAAGTTGGAACTCACGAAGAATTAATTCAAAACGAGAACGGTATTTACAAACGTCTTCATACACTCCAATTTAACATTGACGAATCGTGAAAGATCCTCTCTACAAACGTATAGAGCTATGGTTTCGACGAATGCTGATCAAAATGCTTGGGACTATAGTTCACCGAAGAAAATCAACTGCACTTCCAAGTAAAGCCGAAAATGGAAAGTATCTCTTTATTCGTCAGGACAGGATCGGCGATGTACTTGTTTCTACTCCGTTGTTCCGACTTTTAAAATTAAGATTTCCAAATGCAACGATCGATGTGCTCTTGAGCAAAAATAATGAGTTTGTGTTAGCAAATAATCCTCACATCCGAAAAAGATGGATTTACACAAAAAAGGTAGGCGATACACTACGACTCATCCATGCTCTTCGAAAAGAACACTATGACTATGCCATCGACCTCATTGATAATCCATCGGCAACTTCAACAATTGCGTGCTTACTCTCTGGTGCAAGAACTACAATCGGGCTCGATAAAGAAAATAGTTATGCGTATGATATTTCCGTTCCGCTACCTTCAAGAAAAGAGACACATATCGTCGAACGGTTAGCGCAACTTTTAACGCCGTTCGGCATTTCTCCTGGGCCAGATGAACTTATCATCGAATATTTTCCATCGAATGATTCCCGAAATTTTGCAAATCAGTTCTTAGGAAATGCGAAGTTAAAAGACAAAAAATTAATCGGCATCAATATTTCTGCCGGTGGAAATGTTCGATTCTGGGGAGTAGAAAATTTTAAGAAACTTATTCGGTACCTCGAAAACAATTATCCTGCATATCAAAATTTGCTGCTCTATAACTCGGATTATTCTGAAAAAGCGCTTGAAATAGGCGCTCATTTTAGTTCTGTTACCTTGTCTCCAATAACCCACACCTTCGACCAATTTGCTGCACTAATCGAAAAGGTAGAGCTTCTTATAACACCTGATACATCTGCAGTACACCTTGCCGCTGCTTTTTCTATTCCGTCTGTTGTACTCTATGTTCAATCTAACCCAAATTTACGGATTTGGGAACCTTACCGTACCCCCTGTGAACCGGTTGTTACCAATGTAGATGACCTTACGACAATTACTGTCGAAGAAGTAATCAAAGCTGTTGATCATCTCTTCAAAAGAACATCAAAGTTGATTTCATGAAAAACATTCTTTCTTCACTTGAATCATTCTGGAGACATGGATTTGTATATCCAATATTGCGACAGATTTTACATAATCCACCGATAAACTACCCAATCGAACTATCATCGAACAACAAAATCTTGATCTTTCGTCATGATAGAATTGGCGATATGATTGTAACGACTCCGATATTGAAATATTTAAAAACGCACTTTCCCAACATTTCAATTGGAATATTGGCAAGTGAAAAGAATGTCGAAATCATTAAATACAATCCTTATGTCAATGATATCTATGTGCTTTCTAGACGAAGAATAAAATCGCTCAATGAATTACTTCGTGCTCGAAAACAAAACTATGATGTTATTCTGAACCTTGTTTTCAATCGAACTACAAGCTGTGGATTGCTTGCCTATTTCATTGCACCACACGCTATTAAAGTTGGACAGGGACTTGATAAATATTGGTTTTATTTTAATATATTTTTGAAGCTCCAACGAAATGAAAAACATATGGCACAAACAATTGCTGAGATCGTCGAGGAGGTGTTTGGCGTTTCAATTCCTGATAGTGAGCTGGAATTTGAAATTCCATTCGATAACGCAACTGAAGGAAGAGTTTTAGAGTTTCTCAATTCAAGATTTTCGTTTATCGAAGAGCACAAACGATTTCACTGCGTGCTTGTAAATCTTTCTGCGGTGGATTTTGCACGTCGAATTTCACTTTTACAAGCAAGATCTATTATCGATCGGTTGTATGAGTGCAATTTCCCTTGCATTGTGCTTAAAGACCCAGCGGACAGAGAGATGGAAAAATTAGCATTGGAATGTCAAAAGAAAAATCTATGTACTATTTTCCCTTCTTCTGGTGCTGCATCTTTGCTCGAAATTGCTGCATTGATTAAATATGTCAGAGGTGTAATTACTCCGGATACGTCTATTGTTCACTTTGCCTCTGCAATGAAAACTCCAGTTCTCGCTTTCTACACACCGACGCAAGAATGGAAAGAGTGGCAGCCATGGAAAGTTTCCTTCATCTCTGTCGTTGCTTCTAATAATCAATCGGTTAGCACAATTCCTGATTCGACAATAAAGGAACGATTGAATGATTTTATCACAACGATTACAAAGGAAATCAATAAATAAAATTTCCGTAAAAATAATGTAAGCTATTTGGGCATCAATTAAAATTCAATAAACGAAGAAAATAGCTATTTAGAAAAATATTAGCATTGCGATTGCAATAAAAAAGGATTGAGAAATGATATCGAGTAGATTTGACCAAAAATATATTATGGTTTTTCTTTCAATATTTGCAATAAGCTTTTTACTTTCTATTGCTTTAATGCAATTTATTGCAGCAACGCTTTTTATTCTTTGGATTTTTGAAAAAAATTCCGAGAAGAGAAAGTCTTTTGACCAGATTACTGCATTTATTTTTTTATTTGGCTTAGTTCGGTTAATCACGATCTTTTTATCTGAATATCCACAAACAAGTTACGAGGCTATTTATAAGGAAGCTTTGTTCTATACTTCTGCTGTAGCAGTTCCGTTTTATTTAAAAAATTTGGATAAACAAAATTTGCTAAAATTAGTTCTCGTTTTTATTCTTGGCGCTGCAGTAGTGTCTGTTATCGGAAGTATTAGATTTTTTGTTGGCTCTGTTGAACGTGCACAAACATTTTCTTCCGGTTACACAGCATTTTCTGGTTATTTGTTGTCATCACTCGCGGCAGCCCTGTTCTATCCAAAGAAAATCAACAGTATGAAAGGAATCCTATTTTGGTCAATCGTATATGCTGTCATTTTCATCGGACTAATTACATCACTTGGAAGAGCAAACATCGCAATTGCAGTATTCGTTTTTGCTGTGGCGCTTCTTTTTAAACAAATTCCTTTAAAACAGATTATTGTACTTGGAGTGATTGGACTGATTACATTTGGAATCTACCTTGTTCACCCATCGGAATTAATCGAAAATCGGGTAGGAAACATTACTTATCTTTCCGAACGCGATATTATCTGGCAAGGAGCAAAAGAAATTAGTTTACAACATCCATTGTTGGGATTTGGTCCTAGGACATTTCGGCAAATATTTCCATTTAAAGAAGAATTTGTTGATAAAAAAATTGGCAGTTGGCATAATGATTTTTTACAGATTTATTTTGAAAGTGGAATATTGGGATTAATTGCCTATTTGAGTTTACTCTGGATTATAATCAAAACTTCGGTTAGTCATTTCCGGAATAACAATATTGATCCTGAATTAAAATCTTTATCCCGAGCTGCTTTAATTTCTATTATTGCATTATTATTGTCATCTTTGACATCAGGATTTATGACTACGGCTGTACTTTCAATGGTTTTCATTTTTCTTGTTTCTTTGATTTCAAGGATAGATTTTGAAGTCAGTAATTTTTCACACTGAAATTTGCTTGAGCTAAGTGTGAAGTTAAAATTCATAGTATATTACATCTTGTATTAGATAAATCGGAATTGCATTTTCCGTCATTGTTGTAACAAGATGTTTTATTTTATTTCCAAACTCCATTTCTTGATTCTCCATTAAAAAACCAATATCTTGACACATAATTTAAGGGCATTGCTGATCTTCTTTGGAGAGCAGCGATGCTATTATTTTATCGAATAACATTATAGACTGAATGAAAAAGAAATTACAATCATCAAGTACGGCGACATTTATTCGTACATCCCGTTCTTCTGCAATCGAAGCAGGTTCATATCAAAAGACGATCTTAGAAAATGGCGTCAGAGTTGTTTCTGAATACATTCCCTATGTACATTCGGTATCGCTGGGAATGTGGATAACAGTTGGTTCTCGCTATGAAACAGAATTGAATAATGGAATTACACACTTTATCGAACATATTGCATTTAAGGGAACAAACAAACGAACCGCTGCAGCTATTGCCAAAAGCCTTGAACAGGTAGGAGGTTATCTGAATGCATATACGAGCAAAGAGCACACCTGTTTCTATGCGCGAGTTCTGGATGAATACGCCCCTTTGGCATTTGATGTACTCGCGGATCTTATCACGAATGCCACTCTAAAGCCGAAAGATATCGAAAAAGAAAAACTTGTCGTGATTGAAGAAATTAAACAGATGGAAGATGACCCTCTTGATTGTGTTCACGAATACTTTGAACAAGAAGTCTATCAAAATCATCCTCTACATTTTCCAATACTTGGTTCACCTAAAAACATTGAATCGTTTACACAAGAGGAGATAATTGAATTCTACCACAAGTACTACAATGCTCAAAATATTATTGTGGCATCGGCGGGCAACCTCAAACATGATGAATTACTTAATTTGTGCAACAAAAATTTTAAAAAAAATCCGAATTATTTAAGTTTACTTCATAACGACACCGATGCAGTAGTTCCTCAACAGCGCAGTGTAGAAATTCTAAAGCCAATCCAGCAGACACATATTTGTATAGGTACTATCGGATACGGCGCAAAACACGATAAAAGGTTTGCGTCACAAGTTTTGAATACTTTTCTTGGAGAAGGAATGAGTTCGCGATTATTTCAAAACATACGGGAACGATACGGGATTGCTTACTCAGTGTATAGCTTCAATAATCAAATGTCCGATACAGGAACCGTAGGAGTATATATTGCAACAGATCCATCACAAGCTGAAAGATGTATTGAATTGGTGTGGAATGAACTTGAGAAAATAAAATCTGGCCTCATTTCAAAAGCGTTATTGCAACGGACAAAAACACAAATTAAAGGAAATTTATTGTTAGGCTTGGAAAGTGTCTCAAATAGAATGAGTCATATTGCATCCAATGAATTGTACTATGGGCAATTTATTCCATTAGAAGAAATGCTGAATTCAATCGAAGCTGTAACTCTTGACGATATAATTCAAGTTGGACAAGAACTCTATCAACCATCACGAACATTATTATTACTTTTACGTCCAGATACAACAATTGAGGCGCTTCGATGACAGTAGAACAAACAAAGGAATATACAAAACCGTCTATATCAACACGAGGAAGAGAAGTACAAGGTTCTCCAATTCGTAAACTTGCATCTGTCGCCGAAGCACGAAAAAAGACTGGAATCACAGTTTATCATCTTAATATCGGTCAGCCAGATTTACCTTCGCCAGAGGTCATTGAAACTTTTCTTCATCAGATCAATCGCAGAACAATTGAGTATGCTCCTTCAAATGGGATGAGTGAAATTCTGGCGGCTTGGAAAATGTATTTTGCACATCACGACATTTTCTTTGACGAGAATGAAATGATTGTTACAACGGGAGGTTCTGAAGGACTGCTCTTTGCTCTTAACGCAGTATGCGATTCAGGAGATGAAGTATTAGTATTTGAGCCATTCTATACAAATTATAATGGCTTTGCTTCTCTTGCCAATGTTAAACTTACTCCAATTGAATTACACATTGACAATAAGTTTGCATTGCCGACAAAAGAAGAAATTGAAAAACATATTACTCCGAGAACAAAAGGAATGCTGTTCTGTAATCCATCGAATCCTACCGGAAGAATTTTTACACCTGAAGAACTCCATCGGTTAGCAACGATAGCCATAGAACATAATTTATTTATGATCTCAGATGAAGTATATCGTGAATTTTCGTATGATCGACAACCTGAGAGTATTGCCCACTTAGCTGAAGTAAAAGATAGAACAATTTTAGTTGATAGTTGCTCAAAACGATTTAATGTCTGTGGAGCACGCGTAGGTGTTCTGGCTACGAAGAATCAGGAAGTATATGATGCGGTGTTAAAATTTAGTATGGCGCGTTTGTCAGTTGCAACAATCGAACAATTGGCTATGGTTCCATTATTACAAGAACCAGAACGATACACAAAACCAATTGTTGAAGAATTTCATCGCCGTCGTGATGCAGTTTATGAATCATTAGGCACACTTAACGGTGTAACGTACTATAAACCTGAAGGAGCTTTCTACATTGTCGTCGGTTTACCGGTCGAAGATGCTGAACACTTTTCTCGCTGGATGATAGAAGAATTCGAAGACAATAATGAAACGGTACTCCTTGCTCCTGCCGCAGGATTCTATGCGACGCCCGGAAAGGGGAAGAACGAAGTGCGTATTGCATTTATGCTTACGGCACCTAACCTAATTCGTTCGATTTCCTTGATTGGAATCGCACTGGAGCAATATAGAAAACTCTATCCTTGAAGTTGAACGATGACACTGTGTGTTTGAATTTAAATTCTACTATTTGTTGATTTAAAAAATCAACAGCAGTATTTTTGAATCACTATGAAGGGGAAAGAGGCAATGTTCTCACAAATCTTAAGTGCAGCAACATTTGGAGTGGATGCAAATATTGTTGAAGTCGAAACTCACCTTGATTCAAATGTTCCAAAATTTTTTATAGTAGGATTGCCGGATAATGCGGTAAAAGAAAGCATGCACCGTGTAACTGCCGCTATCAAGAATTCTGGATTCAAGTTCCCAAACAGACGTATCACGGTAAATCTTGCTCCTGCCGACATCAAAAAAGAAGGGTCGGCATACGATCTGCCAATTGCAATTGGTATTTTACTGGCATCAGAACAAATTCACAGCTCGGTGTCGAATCAATTTTTATTTTTAGGGGAGCTTGCGCTCGATGGCGCTGTTCGCCCAATCCATGGCGCTTTAGTCATTGCACTCGAAGGAAGAAATAAGGGAGTTCGAGGAATTCTGCTTCCTGAGGAAAATGCTCAGGAAGCAGCAATGGTTGAAGGTATTGAAGTCTATCCAATTCGTACGCTTCGCGAAGCTGTCGATTTCTTACAAAGTGAACATTCATTCCTTCAACCATTTGTTGTTGATATGGAAAAAGTGTTTTCGACTGAACAGCATTACACTCTTGATTTCTCTGATGTAAAAGGGCAGGAGAGCGTTAAAAGAGCGCTTGAGATAGCTGCTGCTGGAAGCCACAACATCCTTTTAATTGGTCCGCCAGGTTCTGGGAAAACGATGCTTGCAAAAAGATTACCGACGATTCTTCCTCCATTAACATTCGAAGAGGCTCTTGAAACAACGAAGATTCATTCTGTTGCAGGACTTCTTCCAATTCATTCTGCTTTGGTTGCTGTTCGACCATTTCGATCTCCGCATCACACTATTTCCGATTCAGCGCTTGTCGGCGGTGGAACAATTCCCCGTCCTGGTGAAATATCCCTTTCGCATCATGGTGTGCTATTTCTCGATGAACTTCCAGAATTTGCACGAAACGTTCTTGAAGTTATGCGCCAACCGCTTGAAGATGGAAAAGTAACTATCAGTCGCTCCAAAATGACCGTTGAATTTCCAGCAAACTTTATGCTCGTATGCGCTATGAATCCCTGTCCCTGCGGAAACTATGGAAATCCACTTCAAGAATGCTCATGCACAACAACCCAGATTCAAAAATATGTGGGGAAAATTTCGGGACCTTTGCTCGATCGAATTGATATACACGTTGAAGTTCCAGCCGTCAGATATACTGAATTGTCATCACGCAAGAATGGTGAATCTTCATCTCAAATTCGGGAACGCGTTATTAAAGCAAGGAAAATACAAGAAGGACGATTTCGTTCAGTTCCAAAAGTTTTTAGCAATGCAGATATGCAGTCAAATGAAATTAAGAAATTCTGCGAACTCGATGCTCAAAGCGTCGAACTTCTCAAAAATGCAATGACAAAACTTGGTCTCTCAGCCCGTGCCTACGATCGAATTCTCAAAGTTAGCCGAACAATCGCCGATCTCGATGGAAGCGAAGCTATATTATCTCATCACGTTAGCGAGGCAATTCAGTACAGGAGCCTTGACAGAACTTTTTACGCCCTCTAAATTCTCCTGTTGTAAGTACTTTCGAGCTTTTGTATATTCTATTCAGGAACTGTGAACATCGGTAAAATACATATTGAAAAACCGCTAGCTCTTGCACCAATGGAAAATATAACGGATTTACCTTTCCGTCTTGTGTGCAAAGAACTTGGCGCTGATATAGTGTATACAGAATTTGTCAATACAGAAGGATTGGTGCGCAATTCCGATAAAACAAAGCTTAAAATGAATTTTTTCGAGGAAGAACGACCTTTTGGAATACAACTCTACGGCGGCAATCCAGATACAATGCATCGAGCAGCTGTTATGGCAGCCGAGTTGCAACCGGATATCATTGACATTAACTGCGGTTGCTGGGTAAAAAATGTTGTCAAAAATGGAGCCGGCTCTGATTTACTTCGTGATCTTCCAAGAATGGAAAATATTATTAAAGCGGTTGTTTCTGCTACAAATATTCCTGTTACTGTAAAAACACGATTGGGATGGGATTCTGATAATATCTGTATCATTGATGTTGCCAAAATTGTTGAACAAGCTGGCGCACAGGCTTTAACGATCCATTGTCGTACGAGGACTCAAGCACATCAAGGCGAACCTGATTTTTCCTGGATTGCAAAAGTAAAACAGGTGGTATCAATTCCAGTGATTGCGAACGGCTCTATTGACACACCAGAGAAGGTAAAAAAAATATTTGATGAAACTGGATGCGATGGAATTATGATTGGTCGTGGTGCAATTTACAATCCATGGATTTTTCAACAATCAAAGGACTATTTACAACAAGAAAAAGAAGTTGTAGAGCCGAGCTTTGAGGAACGATTGAGGGTTTTACTAAGACATTTGTACCTTGCAGTGCAAGTTAAAGGTGAACGAAGAGGCGTAATTGAATTTAGAAAGCACTATAGCGGATACCTCAAAGGATTCCCTAATGTTGCAAAAATTCGGCAGGAAGCGATGCAATATACAGAACTCGAGCCTTTAGTTGGTATGTTAATGTCATATAAAGAAACTTTAGCTAAGTCAAACCGTCAGTATATTTCCGTTATATAAGCAAGATGGATAAACAACAAATCGCAGATACGTTAGATACTATTGGTACATTATTAGAATTAAAAGGTGAAAATCCTTTTAGAACAAGAGCTTATCATAATGCAGCTCAAGCAATTCGTAATATCAATGAGGATATTGATCAATATATCGAAAATCGAACATTGACCTCAATTAAAGGGATAGGGAAAGATCTCGCTGACAAAATTACAGAAATTGCTTTAACAGGAGATTCTAACCAATTAAAAGAATTGAAGAAGCAATTCCCTGATGGTGTGCTTGCCATGCTTCGCATACCAGGTTTAGGTCCCAAAAAGGTAAAACTACTATTCGATGAATTACATATTTCATCCATTGAACAGCTCAAAGATGCCTGCCAAAAACATATTTTGAGAGATATAAAGGGATTAGGTCCAAAAACCGAAGAAAATATTTTAGCTGGAATTGAGCAAATAAATAAATCAGCAGGTAAATTCCTTTATAACGTTGCAAAGCAGGCTGCAGATGAAATTGTTTCTGTTATTGAGAAAGTAAATGGTGTAACTAAATACGAAATAGCTGGAAGTATTCGGCGAAGGAAAGAAATCATTGGCGATATAGATATTCTCGTTAGCACTCAGCCCAAAACAGTCGAAAAGGTATTCGATGCATTTGTTCAACATCCTTTAATTCAAAAAGTAATTGCTCGTGGTTCTACAAAAGCTTCGGCAGTACTCAAGAATAACATTCAATGCGATGTAAGAGTTATTGAAAATAAAGAATTTCCATTTGCATTACAATATTTTACAGGAAGCAAAGAGCATAATGTAGAAATTCGATCTCGCGCCAAAAAATATGGCTGGAGCCTAAATGAGTACGGTTTTACTCGAATTAAAGATTCAACATCTCAAAAGAAAATCCCAAAGTGTAATTCTGAAAAAGATATTTACACTGCACTCGATTTACAATATATTCCACCAGAATTAAGGGAAAATATGGGAGAAATTGAGGAAGCTGAAAAAGGACGTATTCCATTGTTAATTGAGAATTCGGATATAAATGGCGCTTTCCACTGTCACACAACTTATAGCGATGGAGCGTTAACCCCAGAAGAATTACTTAAAGTCGCTAAATCTAATAGATGGAAATTTATCGGGATAGCTGACCACAGCAAATCTGCTGCTTATGCTGGCGGAATGAGTATAGAAACTGCAAAAGAACAAATCCAACACTTACGCCATCTTGCAAAGTCTAACAACGATATTAAGCTCTTTATTGGCGTGGAATGCGATATATTACCGGATGGCAATCTTGATTATCCAGATTCTTTACTTGCACAATATGATTATGTTATCGTATCCATACATAGCAAATTTAAGATGAGCGAAGACGAGGCAACTCATAGAATTTGCAAAGCATTACAGCATCCATTTGCCACAATCCTCGGACATCCAACCGGACGTCTCTTGCTTGAGCGCGAAGGTTATCCACTCGACATTAAAGCTGTTATTGATACTGCCTCGAAACATCGCAAGCTAATCGAGATCAATTCTCACCCTATGAGATTGGATTTAGACTGGCGATGGCTTCGCTATGCAAAAGAAAAGGGGTTACTTCTTTGTATAAATCCGGATGCCCACAATGCAGAAGGTTTGAAGGATGTTGAATATGGCGTTGGAATTGCACGCAAAGGTTGGCTCGAGCCTCGGAATGTTATCAACACATGGACTAATACTCAAATTGAATCACTATTGATTTCACTGAAAAAGGGAGAATAGGTATGGAACAGCCTCAAACGAACAATAAACCATTCTTTGAAATATTATTATGTCATTTTGTGCCAGAGAGCATACAATGGAACGATTATGTCAACACACTAATTGACTTCTATAATTCTATCACTCAATGGTTTACTAACTACGTTCAAACTCAGCAGCAACAACAATCGGATAATTGCCACAAAGCAGCTAAATTGCTTCAGTCAGATTTATCTGAATTTTTATCGCTGCCGTTACGTTCCGATGAAGAACAAATTCAGGAAATTATTGCTGGACAATTTCAGCAATTTAGCAATGAGATATTATCACCTGAAGAATTATCAGTGAGCGGTTATAAATATATTCATCCTATAAATATTGATACTCACTTAAAGCAATGCTACAATCGTGATGAATTAAAATTGAAGAAGGCGCTTCCGCCCAAAATACAATCTCACACAGCCATTGACACTTGGTTTCGAGTTAGCAGGCTGGAAACATTTTTCTTACTCCAGCAAAATATTTACAATGTTTTAAATGAGCAGTTTGCCCGCATCTTCAGCTCTTTGCTATATCCATCAGCTTCGATATTCTTTGAAATTCCTTCTTCAAATTATACTCAACGAAACAAATTTAGATTGAAAATTACAATAACGGTAAATGAACGATTTGGCTCATTTGTTCCAAAATTTTATGAAGCAATTGAAAAATCAGTGTTCAACAACTTTACGATGACATTCTTACGTCCGAATGCATTGCCGTCAACAGCAAGAGATGAAATATTTCTTTTCGATGTAAGCGATAGGGAAGAGCTCAATCGACTTCGTGTCTCGTTGAGTGATTGCATATCGTCGCTACACAAAATGAAAATTCCGGTTTACCGTTTCATCAGCATACGTGAGACAGAAAAAATTGAGGAATCAACTCTTTAATGGAATCCAGACAAAAAATTAAAAGTCGCGCTCAAAAAATATTAAAACGATTGGAACGAAACTATCCAGATGTAAAGACAGCGCTTCATTATTCAACTCCTTTTCAGTTGCTTGTCGCAACGATACTTTCGGCACAATGCACCGATGCACGGGTCAATATTGTTACGCCCTATCTTTTCGCAGAGTATCCTACAATCGCCGATCTTGCAAATGCAAATCAACGGGATGTTGAGCGGATTATTCGGTCGACTGGTTTCTATCGAATGAAAGCAAAAAATATTATTGCCACAGCCAAAAAAATTATGGATGAATTCGGCGGTATAGTGCCATCAGAAATGGATGCTCTATTGAAGCTTCCGGGTGTTGGTCGCAAAACAGCAAATTGTATCTTAGGCGCAGCCTTTGGTAAAAATCAAGGCATTGTAGTCGATACCCACGTGCTTCGACTTTCAAACAGATTGGGATTAACATCGAACACCGATCCAAAAAAAGTTGAATTAGATTTAATGGATTGTATACCAAAGAGCAAGTGGTATGATTTTAGTAATTACCTAATTATCCATGGAAGAACCACTTGCCATTCACGGAAACCACTTTGTGATAAGTGCTTTCTCAATGACCTATGTCCTAAACGAAATTATAGCAAGAAGAAAGGAATTGTATGACTTACAATGGAGCTTTAGAATTACTGCACAACTATGTGGAATCCGATGCACTGCGAAAACATATGTATGCGGTTGAAAGCGCTATGAGAGCTTACGCCAAAAAATTTAACGAAGACGATGAGAAGTGGGCAATTACTGGACTCCTTCACGATTTCGATTATGAACGGTACCCGAATGCACCAGATCACCCTTTGAAAGGCGCTGAAATTCTTCGGCAACATAATTACCCTGAAGATGTTATCACAGCGATCCTTGGGCACGCCACTTATACAAATGTGGCTCGTGAATCCCTGATGGCGAAGACGCTCTATGCTTGCGATGAACTATGCGGATTTATCCATGCTGTAGCAATCATTCGACCGAATAAACTTGCTGACTTAGAAGTGTCATCTGTAAAGAAGAAACTCAAAGATAAAGGCTTTGCAAGAAACATTAGCAGAGAAGATATCAATAACGGGATTCAAGAACTACAAATTCCACTCGATGAACATATCCTGTTTGTTATCGAAGCAATGAAACAAAATAAAGAACGATTAGGGCTATAAATTTTATGCTACCAATCAAAGACATCAATCCACGACGCCGTTTCCCAATAGTCAACATTACAATAATTCTTTTAAATTGTCTCTTCTTTATATTCGAACTAAAGCTCGGACCAAGATTAGAGCAATTCATTATGTACTATGGACTTATCCCAGCGAACGTTACAACTGCTGTCATTGCTGGTACGCTGCCGCTTAACATCATTGTGCAATTTTTTTCATCAATATTTTTACACGGCGGGTGGATGCATTTAATTGGCAACATGCTCTTTCTCTGGATATTTGGAGATAACGTTGAAGACAAGCTCGGACATGGGCGATATTTATTTTTTTACTTATCGGCTGGCGTTGTTGCATCGATTGTACACATCATTGTTGCTCCATATTCACCGCTACCGACAATTGGGGCAAGTGGAGCTATTGCAGGAGTCCTCGGCGCATATTTAATCTTGTTTCCACATGCAAGGGTACTTACTCTAATTCCAATTTTTATCTTTATTCAAGTGGCAGAGCTACCAGCTTTTTTGTTAATTGTTCTGTGGTTTATTACTCAATTTTTGAACGGATTACTTTCATTAGGGATTCAATCTGTTGATAGCGGAGGAGTAGCATGGTGGGCGCACATTGGAGGATTCATTTATGGCGTCGTGCTTGCAATTCCTTTGAGGAAATACAGGTAATTTTTTAAGGAAACACGGCTTTGAAGCAAAATGAATAAATTAGGATTGAAAATAATTGCTAAGGGTTGTATATTTAATATAACCCGTTGGGGGTGATTTGGCTTCGACGGGGATGAGGATGCATAGAATTGCATACCGTGGTCACCGTGTCCACGTTAACAAAGCGGTAAAACAATAAGTGCCAATTACGATTACGCACTGGCTGCCTAATTAAAATAGGCAACCCGTCGCTTATAGGTTCGCTCATCGGCCTGTAAGACGACGTCGCTTAGATGAGCTAATCTTCGGATATTCTCAGGATTCGAAGATGAACACACCTAAAGTGTGATACTGAGATGGTGCAGGGTCAATCCTGTTCACCGGAGTTTCCTTGCACGAGAACCAAAGGTGGACTATGTATGTAGAAGTTCTATGGGTCTTCTCTTCGGACCGGGGTTCGAATCCCCGCACCTCCACGATTCAATGGAACCTTTAGCAGACCTTCCAGGAAAAAATTATGGGCAAAATGAAAATTCAATTTACGAAAATGACCGGCGCAGGAAACGACTTTATTGTTATTGACGACCGTGAAAACAAGCTTAAGAGCCCATCTCGTCTAGCGTTTAAACTTTGTGATAGACGATGGGGAATTGGCGCAGATGGCTTAATACTTCTACGAAATCATCCTCGAGCTTATTATGAAATGAAATACTACAACGCAGATGGTAGCTATGGTGGAATGTGTGGAAATGGCGGTCGTTGTATTGCTTATTATGCTATTTTGCACAAAATAGCGCCACCAAAGCACGATTTTGTTTCAGTGAATCACATTTATAAAGCCGAATCACTTGGTAATAATAAAATTGCGCTCTTAATGAAAGATCCTACTCGTATTAAATTAAAACAAAAGCTATTTATTCCTGAATTGAATCATCACATTACATATAATTTTATTGATACTGGCGCACCGCACGTTGTAATCGACATCAATGAATTTCCAATGTTTACCTTTGAAAATATCGAGATCGAAAAAATTGGAAGATTGATTCGATTCCATAAAGAATTCAAACCTGAAGGCGCCAATGTAAATATCATTGAACGAAAGGGTTCAAGAATCCATATTCGAACTTATGAGCGAGGTGTCGAGGCTGAAACTTTAGCTTGTGGAACAGGTAGTATTGCCGCAGGAATCGTTGCACATTTGCTCTGGGGAATCAGTTCGCCGGTGATATTGATACCGAAAAGTAAAAGGACATTGCAAGTATCGTTTACCTCAAATAAAGGCAAAATTTCTCGAATACGATTGATTGGTCCTGCAGAAGTAGCTTTTACGGGTACTATGGAAGTTTGATGCAACTTAATTGGATATTCTTATTTTAGATATAATACATATTATGTTGAATTGTATGTAAGATTCTTTTACTACTGGTAACCACGTATCTATTCTCACAAACATCTTATTGCTCCCTTCTCTATTCACTGAATTCTGATTTTAATCTTATTATTTCATCGAAAAGAATTCAAAAATCGGTGGACTCGACACAAACTATTTCTAACTCGCTTACAGAAATGGTATATCTAAGCAACAGTTGTTGCGGGCTTCTAAGGAATAATCCGGGTTAAGTTAGTATTGAGTTGCATTTAAGTTATGATGCGATCAACCGCTCTATTGCATTTGAGTATGCTTCTTCAGCTCTTTCAACTTCTACGGATATATAATCGTTAACCATAAACTTACGGGAATCTGTAACTGTACCAATAAGCTGGATGTGTATATTATGTTTATGCGCTAGCTCTTTCATTCTATCAATGATTTCGTTTGAGTTGGCAGTACTTACTACAATTCGAGATTGTGATTCACCAAAGAAGGCAAAATCAGGTCTATTGCTATCGAAATGGTATTTTATCGTAGCGCCGAGCTGATGATTTCCAAATAATGATTCGGCAATGGTAACAAGCAATCCACCATCAGATACATCGTGAGCAGACTTCAAGAGATGGCGCTTATTCATTGTTAATAAACAAGATTGAAGATTTTTTTCATAATTTAAATCAATATCAGGTGCATTACCTAAAGCTTGTCCATTGCACATCATTAAATATTCCGAGCCACCAATTTCACACCTATTAATTCCAAGTTCCCAGATTAAATCGCCTGCCATTTTAAAATTACTATCAAGGAAAAGATTTACATCATCTAAAATTCCGAGCATCCCTATTACTGGCGTAGGATAAATTATATCGTCAACACTTTCATTATAAAAGCTTACATTTCCACCAGTTACAGGCGTTTCTAAAACTATACATGCATCGCTAATACCACCAACAGCTTCTGCAAATTGCCAGTAAACTTCCGGATCATACGGATTTCCAAAGTTAAGGCAATTCGTAATTGCTATTGGAAGCGCTCCAACACAAACAACATTTCGAGCCGATTCTGCAACAGCAATTTGTCCACCACGTCGAGGATTAAGATATGTATATCGTCCATTGCCATCAGTTTTTAATGCTAATGCCTTTGTAGTGCCTTTAATTCTTACAATAGCAGCATCACCCGAGCCGTGAAGAATCGTGTTCGTCCGAACCTGACCATCATATTGCTCAAATACCCATTGTTTACTTGCAATTGATGAACGACCCAGCATATCAAGAAATACCTGATTATAATTTGTTATTTCAGGTAAAGATAATGGATTAAATTGATGAACTTTCTTAAGATAATCAGGTTCTTTCCGTTCCCGAATATAAACAGGCGCATCTCCGCCAAGTACTAAACTTTTTGCAGGAACATTAGCCACAACATTCTTCCCTACTCGCACTGTTACATAGCCAGAATCATTAACTACTCCTATAGCTTCAGCTTCTAAGTCCCATTTCTTAAAGATGTTAACAACATCATTCTCATGTCCTTTTTTAATAACAAAAAGCATTCGTTCCTGAGATTCTGAAAGCATAATTTCATACGGTGTCATCTCGTCTTCGCGCAAAGGAACCTTTTCAAGATCGATTTCCATTCCAGTATTTGCACGAGCGCTCATTTCTGTTGTGCTGCAGGTAATTCCCGCAGCTCCCATATCCTGAACACCTACTACATAACCCGTTTTAATAGCTTCAAGTGTTGCCTCTAAGAGCAATTTTTCTTCGAATGGATCGCCAACCTGAACTGCAGGTCTCTTTGCCTCTGAGGCTGCTGAGATTTCTTCGGAAGCAAAAGTCGCTCCGTGTATTCCATCTCGGCCTGTAGAAGAGCCCACTATCATTACTGTATTCCCTGCGCCTGATGCAGACGCTTTAGCAATTGATGAATGCTCTACAATCCCAACTGCCATTGCATTTACCAATGGGTTAATCCGATAGCACGGATCAAAATATACTTCACCCGCTACTGTAGGTACTCCAAAGCTATTTCCATAATCTCCAATTCCTTTAACGATGTTCTTAAACAAATACTGTACACGTTTATCATCTAAATTTCCAAAGCGCAGAGAATTCAAGGCAGCAATTGGTCTTGCACCCATCGAGAAAATATCTCGTAAAATTCCTCCAACGCCAGTAGCAGCACCTTGATATGGCTCAATTGCCGACGGATGGTTATGACTTTCAATCTTAAAAGCTACTGCTAAACCGTCGCCAATGTCGATAAGCCCAGCATTTTCTTCGCCAGCGGTAACCAGAAGGTTTTTCCCAGATCGAGGTAAAGTTTTAATTAAAGCAATTGAATTTTTATAACTACAATGCTCACTCCACATCACGCTATAAATTCCGAGTTCGGTATAGGTAGGAACTCTACCTAAAAATTTTATCATTAGATTATATTCATCTTCGGTTAACCCATGTTGAAGAGCTAATTCTAACGTAACCTTAGGTTCATCTTTTACTATTGGTCTATGCTTTAACATATTATATTTCCGTAAGTTAAATCGTTGATTTTAATTAAATTCTACAATTGTAATACCTGAGCCACCTTCATTCCACTCACCAAGTCTAAATGATTTTATGTGAGGATAAGTGGTCAAATAGTCTGAAATCTTCTTTCGAAGCTTACCACTTCCCTTTCCATGTATAATGCTAACTTCATGAAGTCCAGCTGAATATGCAGCATCTAAAAATGATTCTATTTCCCGAATAGCTTCTTCGCCTGTTTTACCTCTTAAATCAATTTGATTGGTTACTGTAGCAACAATATCAGCGGATTGTTGAGATTGTAGAGGTGCTGATGTATAGGATAACTTTCCACTATTCTCCTTGATTAACTCACCAAGAGGAATATTAAGTTTTGCGTAAGAGGAAACTACAGTTGCTATTCCGTTTGAAATGGAAATAATTTCTCCTGTGCCTGATCCATTCTTTATCCGCACTATATCCCCTTTCTTCAGATTTTCAGTTTCTTGTGGAATGGATGTATCAACAGATAATTCAGCAAGCTTTGCAGAAATTGAATGAAGCGTTTGTTTCGATGCTTTGATTATATTCTTATCAGCATTCTGCTCGCGTATTTCTTTAATAGTTTTTTCTATTTGAGCATAAGCATCTTGAACGATTTTTTTAGCATCTTCGACAGCACGTTTCTTTATTGTAGCTAATTCATGCTTTATTTGAACAATTTTTTGCTCATACGTGTGAGTAAGTTCCTCAAGGTGTTTTTTCTCTTCTTCAGTTTCTTTAAGCCGTTGAGCGTATAATTGAGTCTTTGACTCGATTTCTATCAAAAATTTTTCGAGTTGAACCCGTTCATTACCCAATTGCTTGCGTGAAAATGCAAGGATATCCTGTGGAAATCCTATTCGTTCAGCTAATTCGAACGCGTAACTACTTCCTGGAATTCCATGACGATATCGATATGTGGGAAGAAGAGACTGTTGATCGAATTCCATCGAACCATTAACAACGCCTTCAGTTGTTGATGCAAATGCTTTTAATGTCCCGTGGTGCGTGGTTGCAATGGTAAGAGCGCCTCGTTTTGTCAATTCAGAAAGAACGCCAATTGCAATTGCTGCTCCTTCTGCCGGGTCGGTGCCTGTGCCGATTTCATCAATTAGCACCAGTGATTTATTATCAGCGTTGAGTAGAATTTGCTTTAAGTAAATCAAATGTGAGCTAAAAGAACTAAGATCATTATCAATTGATTGCTCATCTCCAATATCAACAAATATTTTTGTAAATGGATAAAGTACTGAATCAGGCGAAGCGGGGATATGAAGTCCGGATTGTGCGCAAAGAGAAAGCAGTCCAACAAATTTGAGCGCAACAGTTTTGCCGCCAGCGTTAGGACCGGTAATAACTAACGTACGGTCATGCTTTCCAAGTTCAAGTGATAATGGAACTACATTTCTTCTATTTATATGCTGAAGAAGAATAGGATGCCGAGCATCATAAAGATGCAGATAGGGCTCGTCGGAAAATGTCGGCTCGTTTCCCTGCACCTCGATGGAATACTTTGCTCGTGCAAGCACAGAATCTATTTCAACAAGCGTTTGATAAGTTTGATGAAGTTCATCCTTAATTGATGTTACCTGTTTAGTAAGTTCTAATAAGATGCGATGGATTTCTCGTTGTTCTTTGAGCTGAAGCTCTCGAATTTCATTGTTGAGCTCAAGAGTTTCTGCCGGTTCAACATACACTGTGGCGCCGCTTGCCGATGTTGAATGAATAAATCCGGGTACTCGATTTTTATGTTCTACTTTCACCGGAATCACCAGCCGACCATCTCGAGTTGTTATGATCTCTTCCTGTAAAAACTCATGTTCGGATACCTTCCGCATAATCGTTTCAAGATGTTTGCGTAGTTTATCGTAGGCGGCATTAAGAGCATGTCGAATATTATGTAAATCCTTGCTAGCGCTATCTTTCACTATCCCTTGTGGATCAAGTGCATTTTCTAAATTGTATTCGAGTATTTTTTCTATCACAAGGCTCTGACAATACTGAGCAAGAATTGGATATTCTTGCTGTCGCTTTCCAAGAAAATGTCGAAGCTCTCTGGATATTTTTAGTATCGTTAATATATCAAGAAGCTCAACAATGGTAAGAGCCTGATTTTCAACTTCTGCCTTTTTGAGACTGAGTGTAATATCTCTAAATTCATTTAAAGGAACAGCCGATTCTTGAAGGAGCAGACTTTTCCCATCTGTAACTTTCTTTAACTCGTCTTGAATTTCAGAAACAGCATATTTTGCTCGAAGTTGAAGTAACTGCTGCTTTCCTCCTGTTGAAACAGCGTATCGAGAAATATGTTGCAAGAGTTTATTGAACTCGAGCTTTTCACATACACGTTCAATTTCGCTAGAAATTTCTTGATACACAGTACTGCTATTTAGATTTGTTGTTTGGAGTAGGTTTAGATTTATCAGTTTTGGCTTTTGGTTCTGGAGAAGTTGTGGACTTATCGCTTGAAACTTCGTCTTCGATTTTTTCTATTACTTCTTGAGATTCTTTGTGTATTGTTACAACTACATCGAGAATTTGAGGAGCTACATTGACAATTGGTTTATACAATTGAGATGTCTTAATAAGGTTATGGCTTGGAAACCGATAAACGGTAAGTACCATAAGAATAGCACTCATAAATATAACGCCTTCTATCAATCCAATCGCAGCGCCTGCAATTTTATCTCCTAAACCGCCAAGCTTATATTTGCCTGCAATGATTCTATATAAAATCATCTGGAGAATACAAATGCCAAGGAAAACAAGAAGAAAAGAAATTGTTGGAGCTTTTTCAGATGAAGCTACTCCTGCAGAAATAAGAAATTCACCAACGCTATGTCGAGAGATTTGTGCAATGTACAGCGCAAAAAGCATTACAACAGTAGCCACAATTTTTTTTACAAGCCCATCGCGAAATCCCCAGAAAATTGTTACAAGAATTGGGAACCCGATAATAATATCTAATAACACGGTTTATTCACCTAATTTTGCTCTAACGAGTTCCTGCACCGTTCTCCCGTCGATTTTACCTTTTAGTTCCTTCATCGCAAGAGGCATTACTTTCCCAAAGTCTTTTGCTGAAGTTGCGCCAACCTGAGCAATAATTTTTGCAATAAACTCCTCAGCTTCTTCCCTGCTCATTTGTTTCGGCAGGTATGATGAGATAATATCCAATTCCCGTTTTTCTACATCAGCAAGGTCGTTTCTCCCTGCCTTCTCATATATTTCGATAGCTTCTTTACGCTTTTTCGCTGCAGAAAGAAGAATAGCCACTTCATCATCAGGCGTAAGCTCTGGAGCTCCTTCCCGTTTGGAAAATTCAATAAGTTGTGCGCGTATCGAACGAACCGTGTTCAGAAGTAATTGATCGCCTGATTTCATCGCAGATTTTAAGTCTTCACTAATTCGTTGCGTTAAGTTCAATTAAAATTTCTCCTTGTACAGTTTTCAAAACAAAGCTTGAACTTTCTGAGGACTCAAATTTCAATAAGTGTCAAATATTTTGAAGTTCCGGGTTTCAGCATGGTTTCTAATTTATTGACCAGCGATTCGCTATTTTCATTCATATTATCTTCTAAAGCTTCGTACTCATCCATTGAAGAACAGGTGAATTGTTCTACGAAACAATTTTTCTTTCCTCGCTGTTCAAATATTGCATATTCTTTTTTCTGTTCCTCGATAAAATGACGTTTTAAATCTTTGACAAGCTGGAGATAATCTTCACGTTTTGCATCTTGAATTTCATAAGATATTTGAAGAATAACTTTTGGCATACATTTCTCTTAATTTGTGAACGATATTCAATACATTAACTTACAGCTATAATATACGATTCCAAGCGCTATGATAAAAGTAAAAAAATTTATAAAAATGCTTCGGGTAATTGAAATTTGGTACGTAATTTTAGAGCCAATAATGGCTAAATAAAATGACCATCCAAAGCTTGCACCCTCGAAAAATTGAAGAATATAGTATAAAAGTGAATTTAAAATTGCAGGAGATGGATTTGAAGTGAAGTAATACATTCCAAAGGCTTGTAGCTTAATTGGCATCAGTATAAGAGAAATAAGAGAATAAGGAGCAAATGCAAAGGCAAGAAGCGATAGTGCATTCTGAAAAGTAGCACGTCTGAGGGAAAATTTTGCTAATAGTGCATGCATTAAGGATAGAATAATGCTTAAAGCAATTCCAGTTGCAATGCCTCTTAACATTATAACAGATAAAACGTTAATCAAGTTGTCATAAGAGTTACCTAATCGTAAAAAAGCAAAAGCAGAAAAAATAAGAATTGTGCCAAACAACGAAAAAAGAATGATCGAATAGTTTTTATGCTCAGCAACTGCAATTGTACGAAAAGTAGCTTTCGGTCGCTCAATAAGTCCCCACAATGTAGAGAACAAATCAATATTAGGTACACGATTTTGTATGTAAGAATGACAGCGAGTACATCGAAACGAATAATCTTCGTTTGAGGCGCCACAAATCGGACAGGTGATCATTGCTTTACTAGCATAAGTAACTGGCTTTGTTATTCTGAAGAAGCATCTTGAATAAGCGTATGAACCCGATAAGGGGAAAGCTTTTCTCGGCCATTGAGAGAGCTTAACTCAATCAAAAAACAAATTCCTTCAATGGTAGCTCCAAGAGTTTTTACCAACTGAATTGCTGCTTCCATTGTGCCTCCAGTAGCAAGTAAATCATCGTGAAGTAATACAATGTCATTCGGCGTAAGTGCATCTTTATGAATCTCGATACTATCGGCGCCATATTCCAATGAATAGATAGCTTTAATTGTTTCAGCGGGTAATTTCCCAGCTTTGCGAATTGGAACAAATCCAGCGTGAAGTTCATCAGCAATAGCTGCGCCAAGAATATATCCGCGAGATTCAATCCCTACCACTTTTGTAATTCCGCTGTTTTTATAAGGCTCCGCTAACTTTTGAATGGCATATCTATAAGCATCGGGATTCTTCAGCAAAGTAGTAATATCTTTGAACACGATCCCTCTTTTTGGAAAATCAGGAATGTCTCGGATATAGGATTGTAATTGCATAGATTCTCTCACCATTGTTGTGTTTGGTCATTTAAGAAAGATTCCATTCCCTTTTTCGAATCATCAGTCATTCGTGACAGCGCACTTAAATTTGAAGCATACTCAAGCGAATCTGCGACTGACATTCCCTGTATTCTGAAAAGAAATTCTTTTAACAAACCCATAGCTGTACTGCTGTTATGTGTAATGAGTGTAGTCAAAAATTGATGAGTGGTTTTCTCCAGTTCGACATCTGGAACAACGAAAGTTGCTAATCCGCAATGTAGAGCTTCTTCAGCTGTTAAGCGTCGAGCCTGAAAAAATATCTCTCGGGCTTTTGTTTCGCCAACTCGTTTCATCAAAAAATATAGAATTGCCGCTGGGAGTATCCCATAATGAATGTCCGGAAAAGAAAACCACGATGTTTCACGAGAAGCAATCACAATGTCGCTTGCCGTTACAACACCGCAACTTATTGACGAAACCTCGCCCCGTACTTTAGTAACAACAGGTTTCCTGAGCGTATAGATTTGTTGGAGTACTTTTGTGAATTCCGTTGATTCCTGAAGATTCTGAGAAAAATCAGATTTCAATATATTGGAAAAGTTCTTTTTGTTGATCCCTGAATACCATTGTTCTCCGCCGCTGATAAGTAGTACAGCTTTTACATTATCATCTTTTTGAGCGGCAGCAAGCGCCTTAGTCAATTCCAACACATAAATTTGTGTCGTTACTTGAGAAGTTTCATCCGGAAGTTCGATTGTCGCAATGTGTTGATCGCTTGAATATTTAATGGCTGTCAAGGTCATTGGATATTGTGAATGAACAGGACTAATTTATTGATGTGCATCAGAGGGAAGCTTATGATCTGGCAATTTAATTCTGAACGTCTCTTTCTGTGTCGAGAGCACGATGCTAGTGCGAGTATGGATAACGCCTGGCCATGATTGAATTTTTGCGAGAAGTTTTTCTAAGCTTGCTGTGCTGTCAGTCCTTACTTTGATGATGTGCGTGCCTTCTCCAGTGATCGCATGACATTCAAGAATTTCCTCATCTTTTTCAGCATGATCTACAAATGTGATGAAATGTTTCGATGAATCGATTGTAACGATCACAAACGCTGTAATGTCTTTCCCGAATCGCCGATGATTTAGCTTTGCGAAATAACCTTCGATATATCCTTCTGACTCGAGTTTTCGTAAACGCTCGCTTAGCGCTGGCAATGACAAATTTACTTTCTCTGCTAAATCACTTCGTTTTGTACGTCCTTCCTGCTGGAGTACATCGAGTATCGCTAAATCAATCGTGTCGAGAGTCATAATTTTCTTCTTACACTTTTGAGTTTTTCAGAAATGAATTATTTAATTGCGCAATAGCATTCTTCACATCGCGAGAACCAAATACGGATGTACCTGCCACCAGTACATTTGCTCCTGCCTTTACCACGCCCGGGGCAGTTTGCGTATCAATACCTCCATCGACTTCGAGGTAAATATTTCTGCCACTTTTTTGAATAAGTTCTACACACTGCTGGATTCTTTGATACGAACGCTCAATAAATTTCTGACCGCCCCATCCAGGATTTACTGTCATGAGAAGAACAAGATCAACAATATCAAGAACCTCAGAAATTGTGCTCACTGGTGTAGAGGGATTGAGGGAAACGCCCGCAAGAGCTCCAATTTCTTTTATGTATGATAGTAATCTATTAAGGTGTGGGGTAGCTTCCTGATGTATTGTAATAATATCAGCGCCAGCATTACGGAATTTATCAATGTAAAGTTCAGGCGAAGTGATCATTAAATGAACATCGAGCGGAAGCTGAGTGCTACGTCGCACTAATTGAACAATAGGTACGCCAAATGAAATATTAGGAACGAAGTGTCCGTCCATAATATCAATATGAATCCAATCAGCGCCGCCTTGTTCGGCTTCTTGTATTTGTTCTCCTAATCGTAACAAATCCGACGCAAGGATCGAAGGAGCAATAAGAACTTTATTCATCATGTTAAAATTCCACATCTGGTTTAGGTTCTGCTTTTTGGGCAATGATTAAATCAATCGGTTGACCTTTCGGCGCAAGCTCGCCTGCATGAGGATATTGCTCAAGCACTGTATGAGGTAATAAATTTAGGCTAACTTGCTCTGTTACTTTTCCCAGTGTAAATCCGCTTTGGGTGAGAAACTTTTCTGCTTCACTAAGAGTTTTCCCAACAACATTGGGTACGACTTCTTTTTCTCCAGCTCTTCCCTGACTAACAATTACATGTACCATTGAATGGAGACTAACTTTTGTACCAGCAGTAGGTTCCTGAGACATTATTGTATTTTCAAAAAAATTATCGGACGGCTCATATTGAATATTGCCCAGAATCAATCCATATCGTTCAAGCGTAAACGTTGCTTCGCGAATTGACTTTGCTTGAATATTAGGCACCACAACCATTTTTTCTCCACCACTAATTGTGAGATAAACTCCACGCTCGGATTTTACTTCTGCATTGGCAGGCGGATTTTGTCCAATAACTGTCCCAACAGGATAATGCCTGTCCTGCTTATGTTCAGCCTCTTTTGGCTGTAACCCTGCATCTTTTAGAACCTTCATAGCATCAGCAATCGGTAGCCCAACCACATTTGGAACTTTAAGCGTTTTTCCAAGCTGAACATATCGTGGCATGACAACATCATCAACGAGAATAAACGCACTAACAAGGATACCTAAAATAATCACCAACCAAACTAGTATTTTTTTTCTCTTCTTATTTTTCATAGTGCTAATATACTCAATGTTAAAGTGATTCACAACTTTAGCTCTGAAGTTGGTTAAACAGAAAAATGTCAATATATTTTATAAAAATTATGAGGTACTATGGCGAGTAAAAAATCTTTCTGGACAAGCATACCATTCCATATTCTACTTTTCTTATTGACTTTTTTTACTACAACTGTTGCTGGAGTTTTTTGGCTTAATAAAGATCCATTCGACTTAGAAAATTTCCATTACGGAATACCATACGCCACAGCTCTGTTGTTTATTCTTGCATGCCACGAGTTTGGGCATTACTTTGCAGCACGTTACCACAAAGTAGAATCAACGCTTCCTTACTTCATTCCGTTTCCAATGGCTCCATCCATCATGGGAGTTTTTTTACTAAACTTTGGAACTTTCGGCGCAGTGATTCGAACGCGTTCCGTAGTTCCTGATAAGCGCGCTATGTTTGATATCGGCGTCGCAGGTCCATTAGCAGGATTTGTAGCTTCTGTTGCGGTACTCATTTATGGCTTTACACATTTACCAGGTCCTGAGTTTATTCTCTCTATTCATCCAGATTATGATTTTATTTTAAATACTGCTCCTCACGCAAATGGTTTTTCTTTAACCTTTGGCTCTACATTATTATACTCAGCTTTACAACAAATATTCACACACCCCGGTCAATTTGTTCCGCCAATGACAGAAATATACCATTACCCTTTTCTTTGTGTTGGTTGGTTTGGATTATTTGTAACAGCTCTGAATTTGATTCCAATGGGACAGTTCGATGGCGGACATGTAATTTATGCAATGTTTGGAAACGCCCACAAAAAAATCGCTCGTGCTGTCAGCGCTCTTCTTATCGTACTTGGCGCTCCTGCTCTTCTCGATGCTTTTCTTAGAATACTGTTAGCGGTTATTTTTAAGAAAGAATATGGTCCACTGATTCCGTTTGTTCAATACAGCTGGTCGGGATGGCTCGTATGGGCGCTCATCGCAATTTATGTTATCAAAATTTATCACCCGCCAGTTCCAGATGAAACAGGAATCGACTCTTTGCGAAAACTAATTGGCTGGATTACAATAGGTGTGTTTGTAGTATCTTTTTCATTGATTCCATTTTCGGTTGAATAGTATTTGAAAATTTTGAGAATGTTTGTTACTATGAAGTGAGAGTCAACAATAATGAAAGGAACTTATTAGGACATTTGATACTTTTTCTCGAAATTAAAGTTCATTGAAGTGAGTAAAGAAGCATGCATTTGAAATGGTGTTATTACGTTGTTGGATTGACTCTTATAGGGATACTGATTATTTCTGGATGTTCGAAAAATTTTGATGAGATTGTTGATTCTCAAGGCTCTATTCCGGTAATTACTCTATCTACAATCACCCCAAATGTAATCAATTCTGACACAATCAATGTCAATCTCGTTCGTTCTCCTGACGATACATTGACTCCCCAACTTTTTATACAAACAAAAGCATTTGTTGTTGATCAATCCGATCCGATAAAGGAAATACGCTATCGGGTAACTTCACCGGGCGATAATTCTTTCTATGACGAAGGCTCTCTTTTCGATAATGGAACTGCTCCTGATGGTCAGGCGCACGACAGCCTCTATTGTGGATGGGTAACTTTAACTTTTCAACGTTCATTAGTAGGAACGCTCTCTGTCGACATCGTTGCTATCACAGAAAAAGGATTCCAAAGTACACATCGAATTATCCCGTTGACAATTCTGCGCATTAACCATCCACCTGTAATATCCGATTTAAATATGCCAGATATTGTTTACACAAGCGAAGAAAATAGTTTCATCGTTACTTTAAAAGTATACGATCCTGATGGATTATCGGATATCTATCGTGTTTACAGATTAACTCCAGCGGGTAATAAATATGATTTAAATGACGTAGGACTTAACGGAGATATTACCGCTCACAATGGAATTTACACCGAAACTGTTGCATGGGGAAAAAATGACGCTCCAACTCCCGGAAATTACACGTTCCAATTTTTTGCTGTTGACAGATCCTTAGATACAAGTAATGTTCTTACCCATACTGTGGTGATACAACAATAATGAGACACATATCGATTTATTCGCTGACAATGTTAGTAATGTTTAGCGCATCTGCTTATGCGCAGATACCAAAGAAATTTCAAGCATCCACCAATGAAATTACATCTTCGAATCTTCTAACCAATGTAATCAACGACATTGTTGTTCAAGGTGATACAATTTGGTTAGCAACCGAGCAAGGTGTAAGTTTTTCAAGAAGAGGAACCTTAGCGTGGGTAAATTTAGCAAACACAGCAACTTTTGACTCAAAGGGAATTGCTGCAATTGGGATTTACGGCAACACAATTTGCGCAGCCACTGGATATTCAACTTCACTTGGTGATGCTTCCGTAGCAACTGGTGGAGGATTGCACATTTCCACTGATCATGGAATAACATGGAAATATGTCCCTCAACCTGTTGATACCGGCACAGTCGACACACTTTGGTATGGGAACAATCTAATTCCAGCTTTGGCAATTACAGTTCCACAACAAAATATTACATATGATATTGCAGTTACAAGTCAAGCAATATGGACAGCGAATTGGGCTGGAATGCTTCGTAAATCCACCGATAACGGCGCAACGTGGCAGAGAGTAATCCTTCCCCCTGACGATCTCGATGAAATAAATCCATCGATGACTTTGCAGTTTGAACTCTCTCCTGTTCAAAAAATTTACACTGTGAACGGCGTAAAAGATACATTACGGGAAAGTAATAACCACAAAGTATTTGCAGTGTATGCAAGTAACGATTCTGTGCTATGGGTTGGAACTGCCAATGGCATCAATAAATCAACTGACGGCGGCACAAGCTGGAAGAAATTCTCACATCAAAATCAATCAAAACCAATTTCTGGGAATTTCGTTGTTGCAATTACTGAGCAACAATGGAATGGACATTCGATTATCTGGGCAGCTACAAATAACGCTGTCGATCCTGATGAAGTTAAAGGCGTGAGTTTTTCTGATGATGGCGGAGAAACATGGAAAACAGCGCTCCTTGGATTTTTTGTACATAACATTGCATGGAAAGATTCGATTGTTTACGTTGCAACAAGCAATGGTGTCTATCGCAGTGATGATTTTGGTATAACGTGGTCGAAGAATGGCTCTATCTATGATGCCAAATCACTCCAGCGTTTTGTTGATGAAGAAATTTACTGCGTTGGCGCTGCAGGCGATACAGTCTTTGTTGGTGGAATTGAAGGACTTGCCTATACAATTGATTCGCCGTCGAATCCTTTTGGCAGTGAATGGCATATTATTCGTACTTGTGAACAAATTGGTCTGGCAAATCGCACCTATGCATATCCAAATCCATTTTCGCCAGATTTAAATGTTGCCCGAATTCACTACAGCGCCCAAAAGATTTCAACAAGTTCCAATGTTGAAGTGTCTATTACGCTATTTAATTTTGCGATGCAACCAGTTCGCACTCTTCTTCACAACGCACCACGAAATGGAGGGAGAGAGTATGACGAATTATGGAACGGGAAAGATGATCGAGGCAACGTGGTTGCAAATGGAGTTTACTTCTATTCTGTAACACTCGATAACGGCGATCCAATCTGGGGAAAGATAATGGTGTTACGATGAAATTACGTCGGATTGTATACAAAATTACTTTGCTCTTGTTGGTTTGTTCATTGCCAATGGTTGCGCAATTGCAATCAGAAAATTCTTATAGCAACCTTGCAGGCGTACCTTTCCGCATGGGGTTTTACTCACGAGGCATTTCGTTCGGTAACGCAGTATCATCTCTAACAGATGGTACTGTTCCAGCTTATTATAATCCAGCGCTCCTCCCTTATTGTCAGCAATCAAGTTTTATGGCAACCTATGGAATTTTATCTCTCGATCGATCTCTCAATGCAATTAGCTTTATGCAGCATATCAATCCTAACGCTGGCTTTTCACTCTTCCTTTTGAATACAGGAATTTCAGATATCGATGGCAGAGATATCAATGGATATCATACCGAAACTTTTTCCACTTCAGAAAATCTTTTCGGTTTTTCATTTGGACTACAGCCATCAACCAAACTATCATTTGGAGTTACAATAAAAGTTCTCTATTACTCTTTGTATCAATCGATAAAAAATACGACTGCTGGTTTTGATATAGGCGCGGTCTACAAACTTTATGATGAACTTTCTCTCGGACTCGTTATACAGGATATTAACTCAAAGTATAAATGGGATACGTCAAAACTTTATGGAGAAGAGGGGAAATCAACAATAGATCGGTTTCCACTGAGAAGAAAAATTGCATTGGCATATCAACCTCAGTGGGCTCATATAACAGTCGCTGGTGAATATGAACGAATCGAGAAAGAATCTTTAGTCCGATTCGGCGCCGAATTTTCACCTGTTAAAAATTTTGCTGTTCGTGCTGGAGTGGATGAAATTACTTTTTCTCGTGCATTCGATCCAACTCCTTCATTCGGAGCTTCATTCCGGACAGAAGTCTTTCACATGGAAACTGAATTCCAACATACATATTTAATCGAACGGTACAGTCCAAGCAACATTCATTATCTTACTCTCTATCTAAAATTTTTATGAAAATACAATCTTTAGTTTTAACCATGCTCATTTCGATCGTCCCTGCCATACTTTTTGGACAAGGAACTTCTACATCATTTTCAGAACTCACTACTCCGCCAACAGCACAAAGTGCAGCGCTTGCATCATCTAATTTTACAACATCATCTCTCGATGCTTCATATTTGAATCCAGCTGTGCTTGGCGCATTGAAAACTCCATCGCTATTGCTCTCCACATCACGTTGGATTCAAGAAACTTCAACCTATACAGCTTCTATTGCTTTCCCAATAAAAAAAGGCACAATCGCAGCGAGTGTGTGGACGCTGTCCGTTCCCGATATCGAGGTTCGTACAAATCCCGGTGAGCCTGAAGGACTTTTTTCTTATCGATCTACTTTTTTCAGCGCGTCATACGCATTGACAGTATTCAAGAATATGTCTATCGGTGTAACGGGAAAATATCTTTTCAATAAAATTTATGTTGATGAGCTCGATGGATTTGCCGTGGATGGTGGATTGCTTTATGGAACAGAGAAATGGAATTTAGGATTCTCCTTAAGAAATCTTGGATCAGTCAAAGAACAAAATCGAGATAACGAATTACCAACAACAATCTCCATTGGTGGCAACTACAATATTCCAATATGGAAAATCGAATCAACAGTATTTTTAGGATTGTCATCGGAGACAAGGATAGAAAAAAATCATGTCCATGTAGGGCTCGAATCAATTTACGATGGCGTTATCATTGCAAGAATTGGTTACGTCAGTGGCTATGATTCTCACGGTATTTCATTTGGAGGCGGAATCAAATATTCACTTTTGCAACTTGATTACGCATACGTTCCATTCTCTTGCACACTAGGTAATTCTCACTTTGTAAGTGTTCGGTTTGGACTAGAGTAGAAGAATGCGCATCGTTGGATTTACATTTGTCAAAAATGGTATTAAGTACGATTATCCATTCAGAGAATCATTATTATCACTGCTGCCGCTTTGTGATGAAGTAATTGTCGCCGCAGGTGATTCTGAGGATACAACCACCGAAGAAATCCGAAATCTTCATTCTCCAAAAATAAATATCATCGAAACCATCTGGGATCCAAAACTTCGAGAAGGCGGAAAAGTACTTGCCCAACAAACCAATATTGCGCTCTCAAAGGTAAAAGGAGATTGGGCAATTTACCTTCAAGCTGATGAAGTGTTCCACGAAAAGGATTATAACGCCATCCTTGAAGCAATGGAACGGTACCAACACGACGAAATGGTTGAAGGATTATTATTCTCATACTACCATTTTTATGGTAGTTATAATTATGTAGGGACTTCCAGACGTTGGTACCGAAGAGAAATTCGCGCATTAAAACCAAAAGCAGGTGTAACCTCATGGCGAGATGCGCAGGGATTTAGAATTAACGACAGAAAGCTTCGGGTAAAGTCTGTCGATGCTTATGTTTATCATTATGGTTGGGTAAAACCTCCAGCAATTCAACAAGCGAAACAGCGCTCATTTAATCTACTCTGGCATCCCGAAGAATGGATTGATAAAAAAATTGGCTCATCGAAATCATACGATTACATTACGCACGCTGGAGAATTAAAGCCGTTTGAAGGAACGCATCCTGCTGTTATGAAAGAGCGAATCGCATCACAAAGCTGGGATTTTTCCTACAACGAAAACTTATCCAAGGAATCGATGAAAGAATCTATGCTCAACTGGATTGAAAAAAGGACTGGCTATCGCGTCGGTGAGTATAAAAATTATATCATCATTTGATTTTTGGAATCTTTTTTCAAGATAATAACAACTGAAAAAATTCATCTTTTAGAATAGAATTCATTGCCCAGAATTCGGCTCCTTCCTCTTATCGCTTCCGGCTCATCATCACTTAAATTTCATATCCTCAATTTACTTCTGATTATCATGTTTCTTTTGATCTAGCATAGCAAGAATTTTTGATACAACCATATCAATGGCAACAAGATTTTCTGCTCCACGTGGTATGATAATGTCAGCCCAATGTTTGCTCGGCTCAACGAATTCCAGATGCATCGGCTTCACAGTTGCAAGATATTGTTGCATTACACTTTGAATCGATCTTCCCCGTTCGACAATGTCTCGTTGAATTCTTCGGAGTAATCGCTCATCTGCATCGGTATCAATGAATATTTTTATATCCATTAAATCTCGTAATGCTTTTTCTACAAATATTAAAATGCCATCGACAATAATAATATCTTTAGGTTCGATGTGGCGCGTCATCTCCATCCGACGATGCGTTGCAAAGTTGTAAATCGGTTGTTCAATCGGTACCCCAGAACAAAGCGATTGTAAATCACGAATAAGTAAGTTTGTATCAAGAGAATCAGGATGATCAAAATTGATCTCTTCAGGCAATTTGCCATTATAGTAGCTTAAATCTTTGTAGTACGAATCATGTTGAATAACGACGACATTAGAAGGATCGAGCCTTTCCACAATTTTTTTAGTGACAGAAGTTTTTCCTGAGCCTGTACCACCAGCAAGTCCGATAATTATTGGTTTCATTCTATTTCCTTTTTCTTCAAATATACTTTTCAAAATGTGTAGTTTCAATTGAAAAACAGTAGACTTTTTATCATTTTGTTGAAGTATGATACTTTATATCCTTGTCGTTGCAGTACTATTTTACAGCATAGTTCAAATTGGATTGTGGATTGGACTTTTAAGATGTCGATACTCAAAACAAAATGAACAGCCATTTGCATCAATTATTGTAGCAGCACGAAATGAGGAAGCTCATATTCCACAGCTCCTCAATTGCTTACTCTCCCAAACATATCCGCAATACGAAATTATTATTGCAAACGATAGGTCGACAGATAGAACAGGAGAAATACTAGCACAATATGCTCAGACAAATCCTTCTTTGAAAGTTATTACAATTACATCGGTTCCCTCTGATATGCCGCCGAAAAAAAACGCTCTTACTCAAGCTATACGAGAAGCGCGAGGCGAAATATTATGCTTTACCGACGCTGACTGCTTGCCTCCTCCTGCGTGGATTCAAGAACTCGTCGCTGCATTTGATCCAACCATTGGGCTCGTTGCAGGATATTCACCGTATCTTTATTCACACAATCAAAAGAAATTAAAATTGCTGCATTACTTTATTGCATACGAGGAATTTCGGGCAGCGCTGTTTTCTGCTGGTTCGATTGGTTGGAATAAAGGCTGGCTTTGTACTGGAAGAAATCTTGCCTATAGAAAAAAAGTCTTCGAAGAAGTAGGCGGATATGAGAAAATTAAACACTCGATCAGCGGCGACGACGACCTGTTCCTGCAGTTAGTTCGACGAACGACGAAATGGCAAATACGCTATGTGTTCTCTAAAAATAATCACGTACCAACATATCCTCCATCCTCTTTTCGGCAATTTGTTGAGCAACGAAAAAGACATTTTTCTGCTGCAAAATATTTCCCAATTTCTATGAAATTATTTTTTGCAATGTACCATGGCTCGAACTTATTCATCATTCTCTTTTTTATCGTATCGTTCTTGATGCCAGGTGCAATTTTCTTTTCGTTACTTTCGCTCTTGATAAAGTTCTGTTCTGATTATATACTTATTCAAAATGGCGCCATTGTATTAGAAGAACGTCAATTTGTCCCGTGGTTCATCCCAATGGAACTTCTCTATCTTCTGTATAACGTTTGCATCGGACCACTCGGATTATTATTCAAATTTTCATGGAAATCAGAAAAGTAAGGCACATGACTATTATACCAAAACAATACAAGAATGCTAAAATTACTTTTATCTTAAAGATACTAATCGCAGCCGTTACTTTGTACTTCGTTCTGACACTCGTTGACACACAACAACTAATTGCGCTTTTCCACTCTGCAAAGTATGAATACGTAGCTTTAGGATTACTTTTTATTCCATTCAATTTAGGTGTTCGAATTGCTCGCTGGAATATTTTACTTTCCTCTCTTCACACTTCAATAGATTGGAAGACCTCAGCTCGTTCTTTGTTAGTTGGAATTACACTGGGAAGCTTTACACCAGGCGAGCTTGGTGATTTTTACGGACGCATGCTTCACCTACCCGAGACTAGGAAGTCGGTGATTGTTGGCTTAACACTCCTTGAACGTTTTCAGACAATGCTTTCGATGGCGCTCATTGGCATTCCAGTACTTTCAGTTCTATTTATCACGAACCAAACTGCAAAGGTGTTAGTTTCTGCTGGTTCAGTTCTCCTCATAATTGGAATTTATTTTTCGCTTGGCACTCATTTTTCACCAATAGTTAAAAAACTGAGCCACATTCGTTACCTCGGAACTATTTCTGCTACAATTTTTACGCTAAAAAAAAAGGAACAATTTGAGTCCTTTGTTCTTTCCTTGATTTTCCTTCTCGTTATAGGAATTCAGATGTATTTCTTCCTCAACGCATTTACTGCAGTTCCATTTATAACAAGTTTCCTTGGAACATCTACAATGCTTTTCTTAAAATCATTTTTACCAATCAGTATCGGGGATTTAGGAATCAGAGAACTTACAACAGCATTCATCTTTTCTAAATATTTAATTCCAATGACAGCTTCAGTAAACGCTTCACTACTCCTTTTTACAGCAAATGTATTTTTGCCCGCATGTTGCGGATTTATTATTCTTGTGATTTCGAAACAAAAATTATGGTAACAATCTATGCTTGAAGTTATTCTCCTTACAATTCTTGCATTTACAGCGTTATTCTACTATTTCTTTCTTGCACGCGTTCAAATTGGCTTGACGAGACTTTTCAAACCTCACAAACTTGTGCGGTACCCGTTTATCAGCATTGTTATCGCTGCTCGCAACGAAGAATCATCAATTGAAGAATGTCTTTTTTCTGTGCTTCGTCAACATTATCCATCTGAGCGATATGAGGTAATCGTTGTAAATGACCATTCAACCGATGCTACAAAAGAGAAGGTGCAGCAGTTGCAGAAGGTGTATAAAAATCTGAAACTCCTTGACGTTACCGATGGCATTCACGGCAAAATCCATGCAATATCGTTAGGCGTTGAAGAAACAAAAGGAGAAATTATATGTTCAACCGATGCCGATTGTGTTGCTTCTCCAACATGGATTCTAACAATGGCACATCATTTTTCGGAAGGCACTGCAATGGTGGCAGGACCTGTGGTTTTGGAAAAGAATGATGAATCGTTCCTAAGCACATTCGATAGACTTGAGTTTCTAGGAGTCATCACAATTGCAGCCGGTCTTATTGGAGCTAAACGCCCTATTATTTGTAATGGCGCAAACTTAGCGTATAAACGTGATGTCTTCTTCCTTGCCGGAGGATTTGGCGAAGAGGCGGTTGATAATGATGATGAACTTTTGATGAGTCGTATACTGAAACGTAATTTGGGAAGCATTGACTTTGCATGGGAACCTCTGGCGATAGTGCGCACAAAACCAGTAAAATCATTGCAATCATTCCTCCATCAACGAATGCGTTGGGCTACAAAAAAAGGACATTATGAAGACATTTCTATTTTAGCAGAATTGATTGTTTTGTATTTCTTTTTTGTTTCGCTCATCGTTGCATTTATACTTGGTATTTGTTGGGATAATACTTTGTTACTTCCAACTGCTCTCTCATTCTTAGGCAAAATTATTCTAGAGTACCTAACTCTTAAAACAGGAGCCAGGCTCTGGCGCGATACTATTCCAATCTGGAAATTCCTTATTGCCGAGCTATTGCATGTTCCTTATATTTTGATTACAGCATTCTGCGCACAATTTTTTTCACTCAGATGGAAAGGCCGTGCTCTAAAACAATGAGAATGCCAGCTTCCCTTATTGAATTTTTATTTCCTGTTCTTTGTTCGAAAAAGAACGACCAACTTTATCTTACATTTGATGATGGACCGGAGCCTGAAAGCATAATTCTGCTCCTTGATTTACTCGAACGCTATAATATTTCCGCAACATTCTTTCTCGTTGGCGCCAAAATCGTCCAATACTCTGATGTTGTTCGAGAAATTGTTCACCGATGCCATAGCATTGGAAACCACAGCTATTCGCATAAAAGTTTACTCTGGAAAAAGCGCAATGAAATTTTATACGAATTAGAGAAGACAAACAATGTTATTGCGGAAATTACCGGTAAAAAACCTGATTTTTTTCGACCTCCTTATGGAATTTTTACTCCGCAGGTCATACGCACTGCTCGTGAACTATCAATGGAAACGGTTCTTTGGTCAGTTGATACGCGTGATTTCAAAGCATCAAGAGAATTATTAAGTAAAATTAAGTTGCAAAAATTCAAACAAGGAGATATTATTCTTTGCCACACGAATAACGAAACAAAATCAATTGTGGTACCGTTTATTCAACAGCTTGTTGAAAACTGTCTTGAACAAAAATTTACTTTTGCGGCATTAGAAAATGAACTTTGAATTATTCCTCATACTCGTTACAATTGCATATATTCTTCTTGTAATTGTTTTTATTCTCGGACTTCGAAAACCCCGCGATAACAACGGCAATGCAAAGCCTTTTGTATCTGTGGTGATTGCAGCGCGAAACGAGGAAACGAACCTCCCCGCCTGTCTCGATTCTGTATTACATCAAACTTATCCTTCCGATTTATTCGAAGTTATCGTTATCAATGATAATTCCACCGACAATACTGTAGAAATTTGCACCGCATATATGAAAGAACATGCTAATTTACACTTTACTCATGCAACTGAAAACACTAAAATACGCGGGAAAGCAAACGCACTAGCCTGTGGTATTGATATTGCCGTTGGAGAAGTTATTCTTATTACAGATGCCGATTGTCGAGTACCGCCAACATGGATTGAGCACACTGCTCGCCGTTACACCCCGGATGTTGGCTTAATTGGCGGAGTTACGTTGCCTCGAAACACGGATATTTTTACCGGTGTTCAATCTCTTGATTGGGCATTTACTTTAGCAATGGCAGCTTCAACGGCAGCTCTTGGTCACCAACACGGAAGCATTGGAAACAATCTATCTTTTCGTAAGAAAGCTTATGATGAGGTAGGCGGTTATAGAAACTTAAAATTTAGCGTTACAGAAGATTATACAATTGTCCAGGCAATTATTAATTCAAAAAAATGGAATTATTTGTACCCTATAGACCCTTTAGTTCTTGTCGTAACAGAACCCTGCCCAAATTTTAAGGCGCTGCTTCGTCAGAAACATCGCTGGGGAAAAGGAGCGCTCGATATGAAGCCAACTGGCTTTTTAATTTTTGTCATTGGGCTATTGATGCATGTCAGTCCGTTTATTGTATTATACTGGGGGAAAGTGGTACTTGCAGCAACAACGCTTATGTGTAAATTTACAATGGATTACATTTTTCTTTATAAGTTTCTTAAGAAGATCGAAAAAAAAGATTTGTTACGATACTTCTATTATTTTGAATGCTATTTCATTTTTTATGTTATATTCCTCCCCCTGCTTGTATTCTTTGGTGGAAAGGTAAAATGGAAGGGACGAACATATTAACCAGTATTATACACCAGTTTCTCCTTTTTGTACCTGTTTTTCTCTACGCTGAGATTCATTATCGCTTTAAATATTTTTTCAGCCTCTTAAAAAAGTCAGAACCTGAAATCATTGCTGATGCTCCATATCGCATTGAACCTGGAGTGGATATTCCGTTGCTACTCTTGATAAAAGACTCTCATCATTATCCTTGTGTTCTTGGAAACGTTACAGTAAAAGTTATGAAGCAAGGCAAGTTGATTCACAGCGAATGTGTTCACAATAAGGAAGAAGCAATTACTCAAAAGTGGTGGTGGAGTATCTATCCAATAAAAGCAACAAAAGAAATGAACGGTAAAATCGAACTTGACGTAGAGTTTACGATCGAATATAATCACAAAAAACGTTCGTACCACAATGATAACTATCGAACATCGAGTCACGCTCCACTTAAACTTTTTATTTCACAAGAACCTCTACCATCTTATAAATCTTTGTACTTAGGAGAAATCCATTCGCATTCTAATTATACTGAAGATCAGGTTGAATTTGGAGCGCCAATTGAGCCAACAGCCCAATTAGCAAAAGCGCTTGGACTATCATTTTTTGCAGTAACAGATCATTCCTATGACCTTGACGATCATCCTGATAATTATCTACTGAACCATCCGGAAACTCCTAAATGGTTCGATTTTCAAAATGAAGTAAGCAAACTTCAAAATTCTTCAGTAACGATTATTCCAGGCGAGGAAGTTACTTGCAGAAATAATACAGGGGAAAATGTACATTTGCTTATATTGAACAATAAAATTTTCTTTCCAGGAAGCGGTGATAGCGCCGAACGATGGCTTAGAACTCAAAGCGAACTTTCAATTTCAGAGGTAACAGCACAGCTTGGTACAGAAACGATTACAATAGCTGCGCACCCGCTGGAACCGGTTTCGATTCTTCAACGCATTTTACTCAACAGAGGAAATTGGCAAAATGATGATTTTGAGGCAAATCAAATTAATGGAATTCAATTTATCAATGGCATGTTAAACGATGGAAACAAAAGAGGTTATGAATTTTGGATTAACACATTACTGAGTGGCAAACGCGTTTCAATTGTAGCTGGAAATGATGCGCATGGTAATTTCAACAGGTTTAGACAAATATCAATTCCTTTTTTAAAAATAGGCGAACGTAACAATCAAATTTTTGGAGAATTTCGCACCGGAATATTTGCTCCGGATAAATCACGAGAATCAATATTAGAATCTCTTCGCTTAGGTAAAACGATTGCAACTAATGGGCCAGTTGCCAACATAACAAGGATAAACAATCATACTTCCCTGTTAGGTTCTGAAATCAAAGGCGGTCTGTGCATCCATTGCCAGACTTTATCTTCACAAGAATTTGGGACTATCAAGAAAGTTTTGCTATATGAAGGAATAAAAGGAAATAGAATTGAAAATATTCTCTATGAACTAAATAAGTTAGAGACTTACTCGTATAAATTTGATTTGTTGATCACTGTCAAACAGCCAAAGTATATCCGACTTGAAGTTTACACAGAAAATGCTGAAGACAAAAAACAATATTTTTGCATAACAAATCCAGTTTGGTTTACTTATAAATGAATTGGACAAAGAATGATTGATAGTCAAACAAATGTTAGATATATTCCTACAAGGTATTGAATGACAAAAGATTATAGAAGATTATCGCAAGCAGCGCTTGAAGCAAGAAAAATGGCTTATGCGCCATATTCAAAATTTCGAGTCGGCGCAGCTTTGTTAGGGAAGTCGGGGAAAATATATACAGCTTGCAATATTGAAAACAGCTCGTTCAATTTAACGATTTGTGCAGAACGAGTTGCTTTATTCAAAGCGATTTCCGAAGGAGAAAAAGATTTCGCCGCGATTGCTATTGCTTCTGATAGCGATCATTATACAAGTCCTTGCGGAGCGTGTAGACAAGTCATAAACGAATTAGCTGGCAATATTCCCTGCATTATGGTTGATAAGCATGGTAAATACATCGTGCGCAAGCTTAATTTCCTTTTACCAATAGCATTTACGAAAAATAATTTAAAGTAACTTATGGATACCTTATCGTTGCATCACGTACCATCAGACACAGGATGGATAGAGGTTATTTGTGGCTGCATGTTCAGTGGCAAAACAGAAGAACTTATTCGCCGACTTCGCAGAGCGCAAATTGCAAGGCAAAAGATTGCAGTTTTTAAGCCGATGATTGACACACGATATAGCTCTTCTCACATAGTATCGCACAGTGATCAATCTTTGAATTCCATTTTGGTCAAAGAAGCGCGTGAAATTCAGGAAAATACTCAAGATGCTCAGGTAATTGGAATCGACGAAGCACAATTTTTTGGAGATGAACTTGTCGACGTTTGCGAATCATTAGCGAATGAGGGAAAACGAGTCATTGTAGCAGGATTAGATCAGGATTATCGCGGTAAACCATTTGGTCCTATCCCTTCCCTTCTTGCCGTTGCCGAATATATTACAAAAACATTAGCTATCTGTGCTGTATGTGGAAATCCTGCTGAT
>DAOOUW010000003.1:0-79196 GCA_035390885.1 Bacteroidota bacterium
GTATGCTGTAAAAGGCGGAATGTTTAGCGTTGTCATCACAGAATTGATTCAATTCCTTGTTATGACTGTTGCTTCTCTTGCCGTAGGAATTGTTGCTATCAATGCAGTATCTCCAGATATGCTTGCTGCTGTTATTCCTGAAGGATGGAAAGATATTTTCTTCGGCTGGACATTGAATTTAAATTGGAATGGAATCATGGATTCCGTAAATGCTAAAATTCAAAGTGATGGATACGAACTTTTTGGAATCTTTTTCATCTTGGTACTTTTTAAAGGATTCCTTGTAAGCGCTGCAGGACCAGCTCCTAATTATGATATGCAGCGCATCCTTGCCACTCGTTCTCCAAAAGAAGCTGCAAAAATGAGTGGCTTGGTATCGGTTGTGCTCTTCTTTCCTCGCTTTATGATGATTGCTGGTTTGACAGTTCTTGCACTTGTTTTTTTAATGCCGCAGCTCAATGCTATGGGAAGCGCAGTTGACTTCGAAATGATTTTGCCGTTAGCGCTTCGTAATCTTATTCCTGTTGGATTAGTTGGAATTCTCTTAGCCGGATTTTTAGCGGCGTTCATGTCAACTTACGCTGCAACTATCAATGCAGCTCCCGCTTATGTTGTAAATGATATCTACAAAAAATTTATTAATCCTAATGCGTCAGAAAAAAAATATGTGCACTTAAGCTATATCGTTACAATTGCTTTTGTACTCCTTGGTTTTCTCATTGGGATTCTTGCAGGTTCCATAAATCAAGTTACATTATGGATTGTTAATGCGCTCTGGGGTGGTTACACTGCCTCGAATGTTCTTAAATGGTATTGGTGGCGATTGAATGGTTATGGTTATTTTTGGGGAATGGTTGTAGGAATTGCTGCATCCCTCGTTCTACCAGTTGCCTTTCCACACCTTCAAGCACTTTATGCTTTTCCTTTCATCCTCGCTTTTTCACTCGTCGGTTGTTTTGTTGGAAGCCTTCTTACCGAGCCCGAACCAGATGAAGTGCTGATGAAATTCTACATTCAGGTCCATCCATGGGGCTTCTGGAAACCAGTGCTGAAGAAAGTTCAAGCGATCTATCCCGATTTTCAACCAAACAAGAATTTTAAATTAGATTCATTTAATGTTATCATTGGCATTATTTGGCAGACGACGCTTGTTATACTGCCAATTTCTATAGTGATACAAGAATTTACTTACTTTTGGATAACTTTATTGATTTTAGTAATCACATCAACAATTTTAAAATTTACATGGTGGAACAAGCTCGATGAACTTGCAAAGGAATCCGATGTTGATCTTAGTAAATTATCGAAAGCATCTTAACAGAGACAAATGCTATGACACGAGAAGAATTTAATAACAGAGTACAGCAGATATTCCAAGAGTATGACACACTTATTACACGAAAGAACATAAAACGATCAGCTTCTAACGGAATCGTCGAGCGGTATCAATATCCAATTCTTACCGCTGCCCACACTCCGCCATTCTGGCGCTACGATTTCGACTACAATACAAATCCGCATCTCTTAGAACGACTGGGAATTAACTCCACGTTCAATGCTGGAGCAGCAGAATTCAACGGAAAGATTCTTCTCATAGTTCGTGTTGAAGGCGCCGATCGAAAATCGTTTTTTGCCATCGCTGAATCCGAAAACGGCATTGATAATTTTAGATTCTGGGATTATCCAATTCAGTTATCCGAAACCTCAGAGCCAGACGTTAATGTATATGATATGCGAATAACTCATCACGAAGATGGTTGGTATTACGGATTATTTTGTACGGAACGGAAAGACCCTAATGTTCCTCGAACCGACACATCATCTGCAATTGCGCAGTGCGGAATTGTTCGCACAAAAGATTTTCAACAATGGGATCGCCTACCGGATTTAATAACTCGTTCTCCACAACAACGGAATGTAGTTCTCCATCCTGAATTCATCCGAGGGAAATACGCTTTTTACACTCGTCCGCAAGACGGATTTATTGAAACTGGCTCAGGCGGTGGTATCGGCTGGGGACTCTCCGACAGCATGAATCCAGCAAAAATCGATAGTGAAATTATTATTGACGATCGCCAATACCACACAATCAAAGAAGTAAAAAACGGATTAGGTCCCACTCCAATTAAAACTGAAAAAGGGTGGCTCCAACTTGCTCACGGCGTGCGGAACACCGCAGCTGGATTGCGGTATGTTCTTTATATGTTTCTCACCGATTTAAAAGATCCATCGAAGGTTATTGCACAACCCGGTGGTTATTTTCTTGCGCCAGATGGCGAAGAGCGCATTGGCGATGTATCGAATGTTCTCTTTAGCAACGGATGGGTAGCGAAAAGTAATGGCGAAGTACTTATTTATTATGCTTCCTCTGACACACGGTTGCACGTTGCTACTTCAACGATCGAGAAACTTCTCGATTATGTACTGCATACGCCTGAAGATGGATTGAGAAGCGGTGTCTGTGTGCAGCAACGAGTTCAGCTAATCTCAAAAAATTTAAAAATCCTGAAAAAATAATTTTCACCTTGTAGGAAGATTGAATCTGATCTGTGTTTTGTTAATGTAGACACAGGCAGATTTTTTATTTCGTACACGTAATTTGCATAAAATTATCTCACGCAGATAGCTCAGATAGTCATAACGGTGGCTTTGATACGGCGATTCACCAATCCGAGCTGTCGTTTTTTTTATTCAGTTTCCAAGGCACCGGATACATTTGATAAGCTCATTCGGCGTTTGTTTGTTCAAGCAGGCGAATAAATTCCTCAAAAAGGTAATCACTATCGTGTGGACCCGGCGATGCTTCTGGGTGGTACTGCACTGAAAATGCAGGATACAATCTATGACGGAGTCCCTCGTTCGTGTGGTCATTTAAATTGAGATGCGTTATCTCGACAGAGGAAGGATCGAGCGAATCCGGATCAACAGCAAATCCATGGTTTTGAGATGTAATTTCAATAGTATTTGTTACAAGATTTTTTACGGGATGATTCGCACCACGATGTCCAAACTTTAATTTGTAGGTTCTTCCACCAAGCGCTAATGCAAGAAGTTGATGTCCTAAACAAATTCCAAAGATTGGTTTCTTGCCAAGGAGCACACGAATATTTTTTATTCCGTAGCGTACTGCTGAAGGGTCCCCGGGACCATTTGAAAGAAAGATTCCATCAAAATTCATCTCCAGAATTTTTTCCGCGGGAAAACTTGCGGGAAATACCGTAAGATCGCACCCATACGATGTGAGACGACGAAGTATATTAAACTTAACGCCGTAATCATATACAGCAATTTTCCATTTTCGTTCGGCGGACGAGCGAAGTGGGGCAAGTGCATAGGGAGTTGTATCAACTTTATTCCACTCATAAGGTTCTCTGGTCGTCACGACTTTGGCTAAATCCCATCCTACCATTTGCTGCGATCGTTTTACTTTTTCTAACAAAACATCGTCGCTTTCACCAAGGGTGGAAATAATTCCTCGCATTGCTCCAACGGATCGAATCATTTTTGTGAGCATCCTGGTATCGATTCCTTCAATACCAATGATGCTGTGTTCTGTGAGCCAATCCTCTAACGATTGCGTCGCACGAAAATTGCTGGGATGATTGCTAAGCTCTTTCACTATAAATCCAGCCACTTGAGGTTTTGCAGACTCAAAATCCTCTGGATTTACGCCATAATTTCCAATCAGTGGATAGGTCATTGTAACAATTTGACCTGCGTACGACGGATCGGTAATAATCTCTTGATATCCCGTCATACTGGTGTTAAAGACTACTTCGCCTGTCGTTTCACCTGTTGCTCCAAAAGATTCGCCGATGAATACAGCACCGTTTTCGAGTACTAATTTTGCTTCCATATATTTAAAGATATGAAGAAATGGGTGTGGTTGCAAAACAATTTTATCTTTTTATGGAACACTTTCACCGATGTAAATGTTATTACGTTAGGTCAAGAGAACTTGATTAAAAGTAGGAGGACATCTATATTGTATCATTATGAAGGCGCAGGAATATCGTTCAAAATTTCTTTTAAGCGAGCAATCAACAACGACATGTTGTTGTACCACAAGTTTGTGTTGAGGAACTCAACATCCTTTCTGTCTACAATTTACTTTTGTGCAAAAATTTAGTTTATCGGAAAGTATCTTTAACAAATAATTATTGCAGGATCAACTATGGAAACAAATCTTCCTTATGATGATATTCGTGATGAATTTATTTCTGCGCTGAAGCGACAGCGAGAGAACCACAATCTCGGCATCGAGTTAAAGAAAGAAGCACAGAATTTTATTGATACACTCCTGAGTATTCTCTTTCCGCACTTTTGTAAAGAAAATTGTCTAACAGAGAATGAGCTAAAAGCAAATCTGACACTTCTTGAGCGCGACCTCAAGCAAATTCTCCTTCCCATTCTTCAGAATACAACAATGAAGGAAAGTGAAATTGCGCGTCAGTTTATGGCATCGCTTCCACAAATCAATGAGATGCTCTGGAAAGATGCCGAAGCAATCTATGCCGGCGATCCTGCTGCGGAAAGCGTCGACGAAGTCATTCTTGCATATCCAGGATTCATTGCAATTGCAATGTATCGCGTTGCTCACGAATTCTATAAAATGCGCATTCCCATTTTCCCTCGACTTATCACTGAATATGCTCACGAAAAAACCGGCATCGATATTCATCCGGGAGCGCAAATTGGTTGGTCGTTTGCAATCGATCACGGAACTGGCATTGTCATTGGCGAATCAACAATCATTGGAAACAACGTAAAAATTTATCAGGGTGTAACGCTTGGGGCGCTAAGCGTTGATAAAAAGCTTGCAAAATCGAAACGTCATCCAACAATTGAAGACAATGTTGTCATTTACGCACAGGCAGTCATCCTTGGCGGCGAGACCGTCGTCGGGCACCACAGCGTCATCGGTGGCAATGTGTGGCTGACGCATAGCGTGCCTCCGAACTCAGTGGTTTATCAGGAACAAGAAGCATCCGTCCACAGCAAAGAAGACCATAATGATTCGATGATATATTAGCATTTAATAATCACGATAGAAAGAAAATTGACAATGAGAGCAAACTCAGTTTTAGAAACAATTGGTCATACACCGCACATTCGACTTCAGCGCCTCTTTCCAAATACAGAAGTATGGGTAAAAGTAGAACGAACGAATCCCGGTGGAAGTTTGAAAGATCGAATTGCCCTTGCAATGATCGAAGAGGCTGAAAAACAAGGAATACTTAAGCCCGGCGGTATAATTATCGAACCAACATCTGGCAATACCGGAATCGGACTCGCAATGGTAGCGGCAGTAAAACGATATAAGATTATTCTTGTTATGCCCGATTCAATGTCCATCGAACGACGAAAGCTTTTAAAGGCATATGGCGCGCAACTTGAATTAACGCCAAGAGAGAAAGGAATGGCAGGCGCCATTCAACGCGCAGTGGAATTAGCCAAACAGACTCCAAACTCATGGATTCCGCAACAATTTGAAAATGAAACCAATACTGCCATTCATCGCGCCACAACAGCACAAGAAATTCTTCAAGATTTTCCAGATGGAATTGATATATTCATTTCTGGAGTCGGTACAGGCGGACACATTACTGGATGCGCAGAGATACTAAAAAAACATTTTCCAAAACTCAAAGTATTCGCCGTTGAGCCATCGCTTTCTCCAGTACTCAGCGGTGGAAAACCAGCGCCTCATCCGATTCAAGGAATCGGAGCTGGATTTATTCCTAAAATTCTCAACGTATCCTTATTAGATGGCATTATTCAAATTGAAAAAGAAGAAGCTTACAAATACACTCGACGAGCGGCACAGGAAGAAGGACTGTTAATCGGAATTTCCAGCGGTGCTTCCCTTGCAGCAGTAGCAAAAAAGCTCCAAGAATTTCCACTTCAAGCTCGAATTCTTACGTTTGTTTATGATACTGGAGAACGATATCTATCAGTTGAATCCCTTTTCCCTTTTTAAGAAGGGATAAATTTCCGGTACTATCGATTACCTACAGGTTGTCTATCCCTACTGATGACAATGGTCAACTATATTTTGCATTAACAATTTGTCTAGGATTTTTTTTAATTTTTTTATTACAACTTTTTAATGATGTTGCATATTCTAACAAAATAAGTCATTTTATAAGAAAATAAATGAATCAGCTGTAGCTTACATAATGGCTAAATCAAATTCTCAAGACGACACAAAAATAATTCATTTCCTCTTTAAGGACCGGGATCGAAGCGATATTTTAAAAAATCCTGAACGAAAAGCAGTTGCTTTCTTAGTGCAACGTATCCCAGGTTATATCAGTCCTAATATGCTCACTTTCATTGGATTTCTTGGGAGCATCGTAGTTACTGTAAGTTTTGCATTAGCAACATTCGTCCATCAATCATATTTACTCATCGGGATACTTGGTTTTGCTCTTAATTGGTTTGGCGACTCGTTGGACGGAAGACTTGCATACTTTCGGAACAAACCTCGAAAGTGGTATGGCTTTGTTTTGGATATTACGATTGATTGGTTAACCTCGATTCTTATTGGAATTGGTTACATCATTTACGTCGATGGATTCGGAGAATGGTTTGGATTTGCATTTGTGGTGCTTTACGGTTGGGCAATGATTACGACTTTATTGCGTTACAAAGTTACCAATCAATATTCAATTGACTCCGGGATTCTTGGACCAACAGAAGTGAGACTAATTATTTGTCTTCTTCTCTTAAGCGAGGTACTGTTTAAAAATTCGATTGTGTATTTAACTTGCATAGCCTGTTGTATCTTATTCACGGTAAATATTATTAACACATTCAAATTGCTTCGAGATGCCGATGCTGTTGACAAAGAGAACAATCGCCTTTCGAAAGAACCTCCCACAAATCTTAACTAAAAATTTGTGACTCTGTCGTAAGTGCAAAGTTATAGATTGCTTCCTACCAAAAATAATTTTTAACCGACTGAAATTAAACTTCCATCCGCCACATTTTTAATTCACAAAACACAACGGAATTAGCTGTATTTCTTTTTCTCCAAAATAACTGACCCCCAGAATGTCCTTAAGCAATAGAGAAATATTCTTCGTTCACATTCACTTCTTCGCTAAATTGTTCTGAATTTGCGACATAAGCATCTTAGCTTTTTGCATATCGCGAATATCGATTGCACCAACGAGTATGCTGCCGCATCGTTGGAGAAGCATTACGCCGATAACTGGATCTTTTACTTTTGTTGGTTTATCGAATGTAAGTAAGCTATCCTTCAAAAGCTTCGCATACTTTTTGACAGCCTCTTGCGCTTCGGCTTCCGATGAAAAATACACTGTAAACATTGTGCATTGCTGGTATGGCACAACAAAAGCAATATCGAAAAATTTGTAACCTAAAAAATCTCTATTTACATAGTACTCGCTGTGTGGTAATCGTTCTGCCTGAGGAAAGGCATCGAACTGCGCTGGCATTCTGGAATCTTGATGGAGAGCGGCAGCCACAGCATTCGCTATGGTCAGTAGAGCTTGTTGAACGTGCTGCCCTTTATCATTTGTTACAAGTTTAATATAAAATGGTCCTGACCAGAAATTCAACGCTCCTTCTTCAATGTAACCCTCTCCGCCAATTGAGAGGAACTGCGCTTCCGGCGAACGTTCCTGTGTATACACGCCAAAAGCATTTTCAGCATTTCGGTGTCGGTAGAGTTCAACTCTAATGTATTGAATCAAAGAGTCGCTATACTCTGCTATCGCAAGCTCTTCGAAGTCATAGCTCAAGAACATTTCGGCAGCGCCATCGATGATATCAAAAAGATTGTTGGGAGTATAGACTTCCTCAAGAATTGTACGTTGAAAGCCAGGGATTTCTGGAAAGTAAGCCTCTTTATCCTGAGCTTGTGCTGGAGTTAGGGGAATAGAAAGCAACAATAACGCAAAAAATTTCTTCATACTTCACCTATGCTAAAAATTCAATTGGTACATTTTCTAATCGAGCGACATCTTTTACTCTTTCACTAATTGGTAAATTCTTTACACAATGAGCGCTACAGATATCGCACGATTTACAAACTTGAAATTCTTCTTTTCCCTCATCAACGATTTCTCGCGCCTTCAGCGTGGCTCCATATCCATACGTGTACATATAGGCGCGCATCGCATCCGGTAGAATCGAGAGATGGTAACGGCACGATTGAATACATTGCTCGCATCCGTCGCACGCCATTCCTTTGCTTTGTGTGTCAGGAATCAGTGAAGCTCGTTCCTCATCTGTCAATGTAATATCATAGTTCACACTTATATTCTCTTGAAGATGTTCGAACGCCGTTAGCCCAGCGATGCATGTTGTAACAGCTGGATCTTCTAAAACCCATTTTAGGGCAGCTTTATAATTAACCGGTTTCGTCCTTTCCTTATCATAGTACCCGCCAGCCATCGTCTTCATCGCAATAATCCCGATTCCAGCTTTCGACGCCGCAGCAGTTACCTCTCTTAACCTTTTCGGATTTTGATTTTGAAAATTTATAGATGCTAAGACAACATCGTGAATACCTTCTTCCGTGACAGCTTCTAGAACTCCTTCGACATTCCTGTGCGTCGAGACTCCGATGAAGTGTGTTTTACCAGACTTCTTCGCTTCTTCGAGTGCAGCAAGCATCTCAGGATGATATGCTTCTTCTTGTGTAGAAATTCCATGCAAATAGAGAATATCGACGTAATCGGTTTTTAGTCGCTTGAGACTGATATCGAGTCGATTCAAGAATGCTTCTTTTGTTGAGGCTGGTCCAATGGTACCTTTCGTTCGGTCATGTTCCGCTGGTTTAATTTTTGTGGCAAGAATATAGGATTTGCGCGGTACCTTCGATAGCACTTCACCGATCATTTCTTCGTTTCGTCCATTTTGATATGAATGCGCTGTGTCGAAATGTGTAATGCCGGCGTCATACGCCGCGCGGAGTAGCGCCGGATTATTTGCAAGCATCACTCCGTAACTAATGACGGGAATTCTTAAACCTGTTTTTCCTAAAACTCGAGTAATCGGTTTCTTCTTTTTATCCTTTGATTGTGCAAACGATATCGGCACGCTCAATGCCGCCGCTGTGCTGAGTGTTGCTTTCAAAAATTTTCTTCTGTCAAATTCTTCCATAATTTTTCCTTTACTCATTTGTGATGTTACCATTTTGTGCGCTCCATACAATACAACGTTTCAAATGGTTGTTGGTTTCTGTTTTTATTCCTTCGGTTGGCGCAAGGAGCAACGCTTGTGAAAAATACTCCGCCGCTTCTTCGTATCGCAAATCAGTTTCTAACGTCCTGCCAAGATAATACAGGCGAAAGAATTGCAACACAGGCGATTGAAGATCGCTCGCTTTTTTGAATTCCTCTGATGCGTTGCGAAGCTCGCTATTCGCAAAATATAATTTCCCTCGTTCATAACGAGCCAATGCGCTGGGGAAGTACGTCAACCGCTGAAGTTTTTCTGAAATATCCAGATTGTATGTTAAAAGCTTGATCCATTCACTCCGCTCGTATCGAAGAGAAAGCGCTTCCAATCGGAACGCACATGCTTCATCGTATGATTTCGAGAGATGGATTGATGCAAGAAATGCGTATTCACGACGCGCTGCATCGAGCGAATCGAGTGCAAAGTACGCATCTCCTAACCAGAGCCGAATTGTAAGAAGCGCAATCGCCCATTTTGGATCATCAAGCATCGAAGAGCCGAACTTTACCGCTTCATCGAACTTGCGCAATGCACAGAGCGAACGTACTTTTAGAAGTACCGATTCTGCTGTTGGGTAATACCCCATTGATTTATCAGCCGTTGCAAGAGCACGTTCGTAATCCTGTTGTTCAAAGTATATCTGACCTTTTCTGTTTAAAGATGCAATAAATCGTACACACTCTTTCGTATAAGGCGATTGTCGTCGACTAAAGTATAGCGCTTTAAGAGAATCACCTCGAGAAATTTTCAACTGCGGAAGTTGCTTTCGCCATTGCTTTGTTAATTCGGTTAATGACAGATGATAGCTTCGTTCAAAATCGTTCGTACGAAATACAGATTTCATCTTATCAATACCAAACGTATCGACAAGGTATTTACAGAATGAACCCGAAAGCAAATATCCTGTGGATGGCGCCTGACTTAAAAATCCAGTAGTCGAAAAAAGTTTCGCGATATCAATATCCTGCACAGCAAGGAGCAATGCAGCTGCTCTATCGGTTGGCTCATCGAACCACTCATCATCTCCGAGTGCAACCGCAAGCCCTTCCGAGAGACCAAAACTTCTTCCAAGGCGAATTGGCGACCATCCAAATTCACCAGCAAACACATGAACCATTTCGTGCTTCAAGGCGTCTTCTATAACTCCGGCGTTTATGTGTATTTGATAGAGCCACGGTTTTGTAAAATTTGTTGAGCCTGCGCCAACCAAATGCGCCTTTTGATCTGAGTTTGCATAGAGAAATAACGTTATTCTTTTTTGCGGAATAACTTTAAGTTTATCCGCCAATTCGTTATAGTAAAATTCCTGAAGCTTTCCAATCTGTTCGACAGTAGGTCGGCGAATTTTGCCTAACGGATAAACAATATCACAATGCTCTGTAGAATAGAATCCTCCAAGTTTTGTTCGAAGATATTTTTCCGATGTAAAAAATCCAATTCGATTCCCAGACACGATCATCATAAGCACGAATGGACCGAGCAGAGACATTGCAATAATTTCTGGAAGAGTTCGTCGTTGGTGAGCCTGTGAATTATCACGATTCTTCAAAAGGGTTTTTGTATTCCAGAGCCACAACGAAAATGCGAAAAGAAAAATTCCAGCTCCAAACGTAACGAGCCGATACGGAAGTAAACGTGAAACAACCGGAAGGGATTCGTCGTACGTGAATCCCGGGAAAAATCCAATAATTGGAGAAAATAAATATAACTGGGGCGATAGAAGAAGTCTCAAGAATGGGAGCAACAATATAAGGAGATAGAAAACAATGTAAAGAGTCTTCTGAAACTTCGGAACAAGCGCCCAAATAAAAAAGGAGAGCGCACTGCAAAGTACAATGGTTGGAATAAGAATAATGAGATAGAAATAGATGCCACTAAGTATGGAACAATTCCTTACAATGAATGTATTGCCAAGTCCGAGAAGTAATGGAACAAACGCAAGGAGAAGTGAACCGCCGAAATTTTTTAAATACACCACCCGTAATTGAGAAGGCGTTTGAAAATTTCCGCCAAGAGAGTGAATATAAAGAAGAAGGAGAAATCCGCTGATGAATCCAACAAGCGGTGCAATTGCAGCGGAGAACTCAAGTCCAACAACATTGAACAATGGAAATTGCAGAACAGCGACAGAAAAAATAACCAGCACAATTAAGGCAATGTAGTATGATTTGAGTACGCGAGGAGAAGCCATAGAATTGCGCTTTCTTAAAATTCTTCACCAGCTTCTCGACGAATATCTGCGCCTAATTGTTGAAGTTTCATTTCTACAGCTTCATAGCCGCGATCGATATGGTAGACGCGAAGCACTTCCGTCGTTCCTTCGGCAACAAAACCTGCAAGAATTAGCGATGCGCTTGCGCGGAGATCGGTGGACATAACTTTTGCGCCGGTAAGTTTTGGAACGCCGACAACCGTGGCGACGTTTTCTTTCATAGTAATGTCTGCGCCGAGTCGTATGAGTTCTGGCACGTGCATAAATCGGTCAAAGTAAATTGTATCTGTTACAACGCTTGTGCCGGTGGAAAGAGCCATTAGAGCAATCCACTGCGCTTGCATGTCTGTCGGAAATCCCGGATAGATTGCAGTCGTAACATTGACAGGACGAATTTCTTCCGGAGGAACAATTTCAACCCAATCATTTCCAACAGTAATCCCTGCGCCGACATCTTCGAGCTTTACCAGCAATGCGCCAATGTGTTTAGGATTGCAGCGCTCGATTCGAACTTTTCCTCCTTTTTTTCCAGCTAAAGCTCCAGCAATCAAAAAAGTGCCGGCTTCAATGCGATCCGGAATTGTAGTAATATCGGCAGGATGAAGTTCATCAACGCCTTCGATTTCTAAACGACCGGTGCCAATTCCATTGATTTTCGCGCCCATTGAGTTAAGAAACTCCGCTAGCTGTACAATCTCTGGCTCTTGGGCGGCATTCTCAATCAATGTTGTGCCTTTTGCAAGCGCTGCTGCCATAAGTACATTTCCCGTTGCCCCAACGCTTGAAATATCAAAGAGAATACGCGCACCGTGAAGCCGTTGCGCTGATGCAAAAATGTATCCTGATTCGAGTTCAACAGTTGCGCCTAATTTTCGTATCCCTTCGATATGAAGATTGACTGGACGAGGTCCCCACGCACATCCGCCGGGTAACGAAACTTTTGCTTTGCCAAATCTCCCAACTAATGGACCAAGCACATAGATGGAGGCGCGCATTTTTTTAACGAGCTCATAAGGCGCTTCGAAATTATCGATGTGTTTTGTATCGATTGTCAGCGTATGGTCAACGAACGAAACATTCACGCCCATACTTTCCAGCAATTGACCCATCGTTGTAATATCACGGAGATGAGGCGTGTTGTGGAGATTGAATTGTCCAGAAGCAAGAAGCGTAGCTGGCATCAAAGCAAGAGAAGCATTTTTTGCGCCGCTAATTTCTACTTTCCCTTCCAGCGGCTTACAGCCTTGAATTACAAACTTATCCACGGAATATTCCTTTCAACTTGTGTTTGCCAAAAATATAGCTGAAGAATGAATGAAAAACAAAGATGTGTAATATTCTACTCACGGGTAAACCCGTGGGTTGCAAGCTGGTTGTAATCGGCGGCTTCGATACGTGCTATCGCTCACCTCGCCTCAGTTGATGAGTACCAAAGAGTGTATCGAACTTACTACATTTAAGGATATATCTTCCTTTTACTTCCACTCACACAATGAATCTACATACTCCGCTGAACCATCTCTCAACCAACCATCAAGTTGAGCTGGCTCTTTCAGTTGTTGCCCACGGAAGCGAGGCACAACAACATACGAGCATTTCAATTCCGGCAATGCTGTCATATCGCCCCAGAGTTTTTCATACTGAAGCGTTGGATACACATCTTCCTGACCTTTTCCCCAACGCTTCTTCACATTTTTCAAAGTGATGTACGTTGGCATCCTCGACGCAATTGTACGAACTGCCTCGGTTACTTTTTGCTCATCCTTCAATGAATCTCTGGTAAGTCCAAAGACACTGAATATTTGATCAATATCAATCCAGTATGTCGCTGAATTGTAGTATGACAAATTAAATTCATCTTCTTCATGCGGCAATGCAATGCCTTCAACCAAACGAATTCTGCCGTCAATTTTTGCTAATCCACCGCCGCGATCGTCTATTCTCCGTTGAATGACTTCTGCAGTCATTGCGGCTTTTGATTCAATCTGCCATCCAAGGAGAGCAGGATCAAGGTTTGCTCCCAATGTATCAATGTTGTGAATAAGAAGATATCGTACTGATGGATAATCCGACAACAACTTTGCCAGAACGCCATTACGGAAAAGATTTGGTATTTCATACCAATGTCCAACAGGATGCAGACATTGGAATGGTAGATTATCTGTATAATCACTCGCCTCACCGGTTTTCTGAGCCCACTCCATCAGTGAAGCATGGAGACTCTCTAAAACTTTTTGAGCTTGTTCATCCAACAATTGCTGTGGCATTTCCTGCCATGCAAATGTGAGGTCTCGAATTGTCGGCACCAGACGCAAACCAACATTTCTTCCGGGTGAAAGAAATACCTCGCCTTCGTACCTATAATTTCCCTCTGCTTGTAAAACATCTTGAATTGCTGTATGAGTTAGGTAACTTGTAGAAATGATATGCGGTATTTTGACTCCGAATGTTCTGTTCGTTCTTCGACTTTTTGCTAAGTGAGTCTCGAGGAATGTTCTATAAACTCCGCTAAACTTTGCAAAAGGATTCAAAGCCTTCACCGTTCCCGCGCCTTTTGTCCATCTGGTTCCTGCTCCTGCTGCAAGCGTAAGCGCCGCAACAGCTCCAGAGGCAATTGCATCAGAGCCAATCGATTCATACTGTGGGAACGACTTCTCTGTAAAATCAAAAACCTCATCTTTCTTTACATCCGTAATGAACGTATTGACTGGAAGGCGATTTTGCGAAAGCCCAATTCTGCCATTTCTTAAATCAGTCTTAATTTGTTCATGTTGAATTCGGTCGAATCCTAATTGCTGTAACAATTCATCCAAACTACGATCTTGAGCGCTCTGCACACTACTTACAGGAAGAATGCGATCGATAATTTGTTGAAACATTCCTTCGTAGGATGGATTTGTTTTGCAAATGAATGTAAAATGCTCAAGCTCGTTTCGTTGTTCCTGCGTAATCGTATGTGGATCCTGGCGAATGATCGAGGGAATCATAAGCGCATAGTACTGCTTCGGCATCAGCGCATCTGCATTTGTTAGAATTTCACTCCATGTTCCTTTTTCATTAATCGAAAAATCGTAAACGACTGGTTCTATGGCAAATGGAATTCCTTTTTCGAATCGCTTCTTCTGTTCCTTCATAATTTCTTCGAGCCGAATTTGAGCCTCAGATTTTTGTGAAGGATCGAAAAGGAATCCCATTCCACCGCCCGACATTCCACCCAACATCCAGAATCCCCAGAACTTATTTCCAAACTCTGCTTTCACTCTTTCAATAATCGCTTCGGTATATATGTTCGATGCCCATGGAATAATCGTTTGGATTGGACCAAAAAAGTTTTCATGCGTCAGTTTTCCAAGCTGAGAGATATTTCCTTTCTTCAATTCCCCAAGGATTTCATCGAAGAGCTCGAGCGCTTTCAACCGTCCTTTCCATTCCCGCTCAAGTCGAAGCAAATATCGTTCAGTTACCATTTCGAGAATTGGACCGACATCCTGTGCCATTCCTCCATGGACGAGGATTAAACTGTTCTGAAGTTTCATCCGCGTTTTTTCGGAAACCTCATTGTAATCTAAAATGGTATGACGTGGAAGTAAACAGCCCCGACTTACTCCAAATTCAATATCGCCTTCCTGACTTTTTACTCCTTCGATGAGTTTAATTCCAGGCCAGACACCACCCGAATCCTGCCATCCACCGCCAGAGCCGCCGAGCCATTCGCCAAGAATTGCTCTTGCTGCAACGGTACGCCGTTCGATTTCCGATAACGAGCCTGTCAGCGAGCCAATTTGTCCTGTTGCACGCATACAAACTGTAATAATAGAAGCAAGTAATGTTGTTGACACAGCTAACCGAGAACCTTTTGGGATTCCATTGACCTGACTTACTATTTCAATTCCGAGTCCTGGTCCGACTAATTGCTCCAACAAATCGGCAATTGGCTGATTCGTGCCTTCCATACTGGATGGAACAATTCCGGAAGCAATGACAGCAGCTTTTAATAAACCAAGATAATCCGCAGCAAAATCGAACAATTGACGGAACGTCGTTATTTCCGAAACTGCGCCAAGATCAGTACTCACTAAACGGATTATCGGTTCTTCAATTACCCGAAAGAATACTTCTACGGGAGGTTGAGGAGTATGAGTGCGCTCTCCTCCTCGTACAGAAAGATCAATTGAAATGTTGAGGACGCGGGCTCCTTCGGGAAAATCCATTCCAAGGAAGAAAATATCGCTCCATCCGCTATGGGATAAATCCATCCGCACAGGAGTTTGTTCGTGAAGAATTGGATACAGTTTATTCTTCTTCTGCGTCAAGACTTGCTTTATTCGTAAGGGATGATCGGATGGATGTCCGATACGAAACATCCACTGATTTCCTCGAACTGAACGCACACTTACCTTTACCTGATTTGCAAGAGTTTGAAACCCTAGATTCCTATATGCTTCTGCGAGTGCGCTCGAGAGTCCATCGCTTGGTCCATTTCTCTTTTGTGCAGAAAGAAATTTTTGAATTGCTTCTTCAAATCGACGATAGAGAATATCCTCATACGCATCGAACGGAATTGTACCACCTTTTGGAAATCCTTTCTTCATCGGCAAATAAAATCGATGAATCGCATAGAGAAAGAAAAGCGCTCGAACTTGTTCGTAGAGATTATTACTCGTCATCCGAAACTCTTCGAGACTTTTACATTCGTTTAATAATTCATCAATTGTTGCAGAGCTACAAAAAGTTTCTAAGGATTGATTCCGAATTTCAGGATTATCTGATACAATATACTCAATCAATTTGCTCATTGAGTATTCCTTTCACCCGAGCGTTGATCTCGAAGAAGGAGTATTTCCATAATCATCGAAATAACCTGATCCCGTTCTTTGCCACTAAGGGAAAACGCAAGTTGTGCATTGAGAAGTCCATATTTAACGCCAATATTGTAGCGATGATCGTTCATTTCGAGAGCAAGGTACTTTTCTCTCTTCGTTAATTCCTGAAGCGCTGTTGATAAAGTACCCTGTTCTTTATTCTTATCATCATTGTTGTTCATTTCGTCTTCGAGAATTTCCATCACCATTGGCGTCAGGACATGGATACCAAAGAAACATAAGTAAAAACCTGCTCGTAACCCTGGTACAATCAAAGATTGCTCGGCTTCAGTTGGCGTTGGTTTTTCAATCACTCGATCCACAATGTAAAGATCATTCTTTCCTTGAACTCGTTTTCCACTGACAGCTCCATAGTTTGAGAGAAACACTTCGCGCGTAGCCTGAACTGCCGATACGGTGCAAGATTCAGCTTCAGCCATTTCAACTACTCTCTGCGCGCATCCTTTTTGAGCGGAGCTTAAAAACAAATGATCGCCAATTAAATGAAGAAATGGTTCTCCTCGTACAAAATCTTTTGCACACAAAATTGCATGTCCATATCCTTTCGGTTCTTCCTGCTCAACAAATGTCAGATATCGGGCATGTTCTCCGGCAACAGAATAGAACGCACTTTTATCATCCGGATGAACAACAATGCAAATATCTTTTACACCAGCTCGAACAACTTCATCGAGAATAATTGTGAGCACCGATTTCTGTTGTCCATCTCTGTCAATGAGCGTTTGAAGCGGCAGGTTCCTCTGTCCCTTCCCTGCAGCTGTTATTACAGCTTTTGTAATTTTCATACTGAACCCTTTGTGATATTGTAAATTCAAAAGAGAAAAATCAATTCCAAGCCCAAAACAAATGACTTCTACTTTTATAATTTGTAAAAGATTATCCTCTTGTGCAAAGATTATTCTTCTTCAATATATACAATAATGATAGCAGTAATGAAGATGAAGAGAAATAATAAAGTAGGAGAAAGGAAGTGTGATCAAAATGGTTGCTTCAATACAAGCTATCGCTCACCTCAGCCACCGTCAGAAATTGGTCGCTGAGGTGTTGTAAGGCATATCGAAGCAACCATCTATGTCTTTAATTCATAATTCGAGTTTATTTAAGAAGAAGCAATTTCTTCACCTGAAGCTGCGAACCAGCTTGCAAATACGCAAAATAGATGCCACTCGGTAGAGATGAGCCATCGAAAACTACTCGATGTTCACCTGGCTCTTCCTCTCTATTTACCAGCGCCGATAATTCCTCCCCAAGAATATTATAAATCTTTAATGATACATGAAGGCGGGAACGTACCGAATAAACAATCGTTGTCGTTGGATTGAATGGGTTTGGAAAATTTTGTTCCAGGTACACAGAACCAGGAGTAGAAACGCTTGCATTTTCAACCTTATCAATGAGTCCATATTCAAAACATCCAAGATCAGGCGCACTGCCAGCATACGGTATTCCAACATCTACCCCAGCATCTATGAATTGACTTGTTGACGCAAGATGCATAAAAGGAACGTCGGGTAAACTTCCATCCGGATTACGCGGTCCTCGCACGCCAGCAGTATCAACAGAAACAAAATCATTTGCAGTTGCTCCGGTAAACGGCGATAGCCAGCTATTCTTCTCCTGAATTGTAGAACTCCAGATTTTACCATAGCTACCAAGCACAATACAATTTTTGATTGTTAATGTTTGGTCAGTCGTTAAAGGACCAGGAACCCCAAAGTTATAACCACCATTACGATACGCAGTACAATTAAAGAGCGTCATCGAACCACGGTTGTTATTCTCATCAAATCCTTTTGCAAGATTATCAAATGCAAGACATTTCCGAAGAGTCATGATATGCCGTAAATTATCTGCATTTGAGTTATCGCCTCCTCCCATTTTAAATCCGTTGCCATTCCCTTTACCTGCAGAACCATCTTTCAAATATCCATTCCGAAAGCTCCAGCAATTTTCAATCGTTGTTACCACACTGTCTGCGGGACGAAGATATCCATCCCATCCATCATCAGAGTTCTGCCATGCGCGACATCCATAGAAATAATTTCCCGTCCCGACATCTAACTTTGGCGCAAATCCGTCAGCATCTCCATCGGTCGCATCTCGATTATAATATGAATCACAATTGATGATTCTATTGTAAGCTCCACCGCTTGCAATCTGAAGACCCGTATTTCGATTTTCATAGAACGAACAAAATTCTACAATGTTATAATTCCCGGTAATGCGCATACCATTACCTGAAGAACCATAAATATCTATCCCTTTGATATACCAATAAGAACCTGAGAGCTGAATACCATAGCCAGATATTTGAGATGAAAAATTCAATAGGGGCCGTTCCGTGTCTTTTGGATAGCCCACAATAATCATTCGAGAATCGGCTGTACCGCTCTTCGATAATGATACAGTCGAAGTTAGAGCATAATTACCTCCTCGAACGAAAATTGTATCGCCAGGTATTGCAACGCTCACAGCTTTTGAAATTGTAGAAAATGGCGAATCGAATGTGCCGGCGTTGGCATCATTTCCATTCGTTGCCACAAAAATACCAAGGATATAATCCGCTGAGACTGCTGTACCAGAAACATTCAGAGTAAGAGAAGCAGCGCCTCCACCTGAAATCGAAATCGTGCCACTGTAATCTCCTTCTGATGCTGGTGAAAATCGTGCATAGATAGTTGTTGCCGATAGAACTCCTCCTGTGTACGGTACATTGATTGAAGAACTAAAGTCATTATTTGAATTTGATGAGACTAAAAATCCTTCAGGTGCAGAGATTGTAATCGTTCCATCTTGAGGATGAAGATCTGTTCCGCTTACAGTAAAGTTCTTCTGGCGAAATGCGTTGACGTTGATAGTACCAAAAGATAATGAATTTGGTGAAACGACAAGAGAACCTGTACCAACCGCGGCAACCGATCCTGCAATTGTAACATTCTGCAATCCAACCGATTTTGTCGAACACACAGCCGTTGCCCATGGATAAATTAGCAAATAAAATGAATTACCATTTGGAATTAGAACGTTAGGAGAATACGAATACAAAGTACCATCGGTATTCGCTAATGTTATTGCCGATTGCAATAGTGTTCGAGATGAAAAATTGTTACTTGAATCTGTTGCATAATATATGCTTGCCTTAATATAACTTGATGATCCCGACCAGCCTATTCTGAACGAGACTGTAGAAATAGTAAGCGAGTATCCTTCGTTGGGCGCAACTCGAAATGCAAGATATCGAGTTAGATTTTCACCAGTTTCGGCAACCCAATTACCGCCAGCATCTGGCCCATTTTTTTGGTAGGCGCCGTACGTTGATGAAGTAGAATAACTCCGGACAACCATATTACTCCTAAAAACTGAATCAGCAACAATAGGACCATCGACGGTTGGATTATTACTCGATGAAAGCGGCCATGTAGCTGTTACACTTTGCGCCGCTGAATGCGTTGTAAATATGCCACTAAGAAATGCCAATGTAAATATAAATCGTTTCATGATTGTCTTTCTTTATTTTAATAAGATCATCGTTTTGGAAATTTTTCTTTCTTCTATTTGTAGCTCATATACATAGAATCCAGACGGCAAGGTTTTACCATCAAAAGTAGCTGTATTCTTGCCAGCTGGACGCATTCCTTCTACCAATGTTCTCACCTGCTGTCCAAGAACGTTGTAGACTTTAAGTGCAACAAATGCCGAATGCGGTAACTCAAATTCAATTGTTGTTGTAGGATTGAATGGGTTTGGAAAATTTTGTGCAAGATTAACTTTTTCCGGATATCCGCTCTGAGTTAAATTCCCAACGCTCGTTAATGTGCTTTCTCCAACAAGACCATTGAGATATTCTTCCAGCATGGTATATCCTGCAGAAGAAATTGTATTGCGATCTGTTGAATCATTTGGATTGAGTCCATGAGCTCGTTCCCATTCATCTGGCATTCCGTCTTTGTCGCTATCTGTTGGCGCAGGGGCGCTTGCCAGTAAAGGCCAGCCGCCTTCAGGTTGGCTATCCAGTGAATCAATAGAATGTCCCGTTCGATTGAGTACATCGCTGATAATTCTTCGATCTATTGTATCTCGTTTTGGAAAACTTGCTCCAGCGCTTGCAAGCACATCATCGAACGCTTGTTGCGGTGAGGTAGTAGTGACGGGTTCCATCGGAATAAGCGCTGAACGAGCTTTATAGGCGTTCTTTCGTTCTGTTGTAAATTTACTCCCCCATTGTACTAAACTCCATTGATCAGCAGGAATATTCCCGTTGTACATATTGTCTGCAAAATAGGCATAGGCTCTGTAAGCATCCTCTTTGAATGCTATTCCTGAAACGCTCGATTCGGTACCGGGTATATAAACATTACCGATAAAATTATAATGGCTTATCGAAGCTGTGTCGGCATTGTATCCCGGGGAAGTACCTTTCCAATTATAAACAACATTATTTCTGAAATCGAAATACAATCCTATCGTATCCGTTGGATAATTGGTGTAATTCCCGGGACGTGGAAGACGATTATTGTTATGTGCATAGAGATTATGATGATAAGTTTTCTGATCGCCATAATCGCCTCTTACCAGCGAACCATAACTATGACTCTCAAAAGTCAAGGCTTCACTAATCAGACACCATTGCACTGTAACTTTATCAGATTTTTCCTGGCAAGAAATTCCTTCATCACGCGCATAGGATGCTGTTACATGATCAACAATGATGTTAGAGCCACTTTCTATATCAACGGCATCACCTGAAGAATTGGCAGCGCCAGCGTCAACTCGAACACGAATGTACCGAATTACCACGTTCGAGGCGCTAATTTGGATCCGACCTTTAAGACAAATACCATCGCCGGGTGCTGTTTGACCCGCAATGGTTGTATTCGATTTTGGTTTTAAGATAACGCTACCGAGTGAAATTGTACCGGATACTTGAAATACAATTGTACGATTTCCTTGACTCACGGCATCGACGATCGAACCAGCCCCACTGTTATTCAAATTGGTTACGATATACACGTTCCCACCGCGTCCGCCCGTTGCAAACCTTCCGCTTCCCTCCGCAGAAGGAAATGCGACTTGTTGAGAGTAAAGATGTACAAAAAGGAACATTATAAGACAGCTTATCTTAAGGAATAATTTCTCCATCGCTTGCTCGCTTTCCTGACTGAACTTAAAATATACAATGAGTTACTATGAAGCTATTGGCTACATCACCGAATGGTAAAATGCCACAGCGTTCCCGGAATTGTATCGGTTGGCGTAATTTCATCAACTCGCCAATAGTACGTTGTATGAGGCTCGAGTTTCTCAGTATTAAAAACTGGAACATCTTGCTCGTCAATAAAATTAAGCGCCGGTGGTTTGATGGAATATTTGGGAGCTTTACCTAAATATATCCGAAACGATTTTGCATTCCTCGATGGAAGCCAGCGAAGTTGTACCTGAGATTGCGAAAGATATACTCCATTACGAGGCGAGGGCATAGAAACAAAGGGAAGCGCCCGAGGCAATGAATTTTCTGGATCCCATTGACCATCGAAAGTCCATTTTGCTGTTACGTCTTCTGGTTTTGGTGAACCTTCGGCAGCGCTAAGATTATCAGCAAACCAATCAAAATCTCCGCCAATTCTATGGCAATTGTAATAATAATGACGTGCGCCCCATTTCCATGGTCCGCTGGTCGTTGTCGGTGGATAGTAAATTGGAATGTCTGCCATTGTATTTGAAAAAATACAATCGAGCAAATAAATTTGCCCATCACGATGATTTCTGCCGAGAGGAAAGTTTGGCACTCCATCAAAGTATGAGTACCGTATCACAAACTTCTGCTTCTTGTTCGCACTTCCATCGTGCCAAATTGATGCGCTCAAGTTATGACCGTAAAACCGAGAATCGGTTATGTAGCACCATCCGCGTGGACAGACATAATCGACCCATCCTTCAAAATAACAATTCGCATGATAATACATTCCATCTTTTCTATTCCAGAGGCTCACTGTATCTGCTCCATCCGCAATGACGTTACAATTGAGAAGAATGATTCGTGTACCATTTCCGTAAATTGCAAACTGATGATCGTGGATGCCGTGCAGCGCGCCATAATTATTGTAGATGGTTAAATTTGCAAATGTAAGATCGTGGACAGAAGAATCAATATTCACTACAGCGCAGCCAAAATCATCATTTCCATGTTCTTTGCTCCATTCGCTTCGAAGCTGAGCAAATACTATCCGGGTACTATCTCTATCTTCTCCAACAATGGCAATATTGCTCTTCTTTATCAGAAGCTTTTCGTTATATGTACCATTCTTTACAAGAATAACAATTAGATTCTCATGCTGTTGAGGCGCTGCATCTAACGCTTGTTGAATCGAAGTATACTGACCGCTTCCATCTTTTGCTACAATGATATCCGCACGTTCATAGCCCATTGCACAATTCATTAGCAATAAGCACATGAAAACCAACTTCCATAATGGTTTCATAACATTCTATAACCTTTCTCCACCCTAAACTTTAATACTATCGCACTAAACCATGGCGCTTCATAAATTTTATTATTTGATAATGATCGCTTCGTTCGTTGCTCCATTTGTAACTTCGAAAGCCTTCTTTGCGTTTTTTGCATCTTGTTGTGAAATACGAATATCTCTGGTTCCGGTTCCCTCTGCTCGGACATAAAGACTCGTTCCTTCCGGGAATGAAATCTTTTGAGCGTCAACTCCTTGTACATTTCGCACCGTCAGAACAGGAGATTGTTTAAATCGAAGATCAATATTCGTGAATTGAATATTCTGTGCATCTTGCAAAATAATTGCACGATCGGCTATGAGTGTAGCATTCGTTAGAGCGATGTGGTTCACTGGACGATCGACAAGTCCCTCCATTCGTACTCCGATTGATGCTCCATCGCAACGAATATTATTCATCGTAATGTTACGGAACTCTGGCACTCTGGACTTATCGCTAACATCCACCGTAGTATCGCCGCCGTACGACATATCAAACAGTATTGCTTCTTTCGAAATATCTTTCATCCATACTCCATCAATGACAATGTTTTCAACAAGTCCGCCTCGACCTCGCGCCGACTTGAAGCGTAATCCAACATCAGTCCAGATGCACGTAAGATTTCGAACATTGATGTTCCTTGCATTTCCATACGACTCGCTCCCTATGACAAATCCTCCGTGAGCATGGTACACGATGCAGTCTGCGATAATAATATTTTCACAGGCAGGTAAGTCTTTTGTTTTACGATTTGGCACACCAGGCTTTACACAAATTCCATCATCTCCTGCGTTTACTACGTTATTGTACACAAGTACATTTCTGCACGATGATAAATCGATTCCATCGCCATTCTGCGCCCACCATTCATTATTGAGCGACATATTCCGAATAATAACATCCGAACATTGTGTAGGGTGGACTGTAAACTTTGGTGAATTAACAAACACCGGTCCATCGATAAGAATTGTTGAACAGTCATAGAACACAAGCAAGTCTGGTCTTACGTATTCTTTCGTAGCAACATAATCAGCTGAATCTAATTTTTTCTTTTGAGCTCGAAGATTCTCAAGATACTTAGGAGCATCGAGTGCAGCTTGCGATGGCATCCATAATGTTCCATCTTTACTTACTGCTCCTCCTGACTCCACAAGTTTTTTCCACTGATTGGGTGGCAGTTTCTCTTTTTTCACAGGATGCCAGTATTGTCCATTTCCATTGAACACGCCTTTTCCTGTAATTGCAATATTATTCAATTGTTCACCGTAGATTAAGGACATTCGAGAGTACGATGAGCTTCCTGCTCTTCGAATAAAAGGCGTATCATCGATGTTCGGTGAGAATACCACAACAGCGCCTTGTTCCAGATGCAGATCGACATTGCTCTTCATCAATATTGGACCTGTCAGCCACAATCCCGGAGGAATGATGACTCTTCCACCGCCTTTTTTGGCAATGGCTTCGATAGCATTATTGATAGCCGCAGTGTTCATCGCAATTCCATCGCCGACTGCGCCATAATCTGTAATTGACACTGTTACATTTGGAATTTGTGGTAACGGCGCTTTTGGCATATCAAAATTTAATTTTTCATAATAACGATCAGGAACTTGCTCATACGGAATAAATCCCTGAGCATTGCAAAATAAAAATGGCGCTACTATTGCAATAAGTAGAGCTTTATTGAGTCTCTTCATTTTATTTCCTTTCACCAATAATGACAGATTACACACGCACTAACAAATCAAAATCGATAATATGCTCAATGCTTAAAAATGCAATTCGCCGCTTAATATATTTTTGGCGCTTCGCTTAACAACCATCGAAACATGGCAACCCCAGCATCCCAGTTTTCATATCCCTCCGGCAATCGCCGATTGTCGAAATATTCATTATAGAGCCATGGATCGCCAACGGCAACAACACATCCTTTTCCATATCGAGCGGTTGCCATCACTATAATACCATTTGCGGTCAATAATGGTTTTGCCGGCGGTTGTGTTTTCAACGATGAAACTTCTTTGATAAAAATATGATCGACACCCTTGAACGCAGGATGTTTCGGAAATTTTGTTATCCTTCCCATATCATAATTATCGTTCTTCACCATAAAGTTATTATCTTCGTTGAAATGAATTCCGAACTCAGTTGCAAGTTTATTAAGATGCTCGAATTCACAATTCCCATTATCATTCGCTAACAAAACAAGCCTACCGCCTTGTTCCACCCATCGTTTAATAACTGCAATATCAGCGTCAGAAATTATATGTGGTTCTTTCGTCTCCTTCGGCGTATCTGGATCAACAATGATGTAAACACTAAAATGCCTTAGCACAGAATCAGTTGGAGGAGATTGTAGCGTGTCGAGATCTGCGCCCAGCCAATCGATAACACGACCCAACTGGGAGAATCCACTATTCGTGGTGTCTTCCCAGATATAGTGATATCGCTCAAGTGAATCTTTTCCTTTTACTGGTCTCCATTCATTATTGAAGTAATAGTCTAAGCCAACTACTTTTCCAGCGCCAACAAACGGTGAAGCTGGAAGCTCGACGAGCTCCTTTGCTAATGGCAATTTAAGTTCTTTGATCCCATCTACTACAATTTGCGCCATTTGGAAAGCGCCAGTTCTTGTAAAATGCGTATGATCTTTCTTTTTATTCCAATTCCTGAATTGACCATCCTGAACGCCTGCAAGATATAACGGCCGAGATTTTACTTCGCCTAATCCTCCAACGAGTTCCTTTGATTTTTCAAATACATCGATCAGAGGCGCGTTTTCTTCAGTGGCAACTTCTTTCATTGCAGCAGGATAATCATAATGCGTTGCTATAAATTCTCCTTTTTCATTAAAATCATGTCGTATAACCGGCGTCAGCAAAATAGGAATGGCTTGTTTTTCACGAGACTCTCGAATAAACTTTCTCAGGTTTTCTTTGTAATCTGGTCTCGCTGGCGCATACCGATTTGGGTCTTCCTTCTTTGCATCGTTATGCCCAAATTGAATAAAGACATAATCGCCAGGCTGCAACTGGTCGTAGATTACCTGCCATCTGCCTTCATCAATAAAACTTTTTGTACTCCTGCCATTGCGTGCATGGTTGTACACGGTAACGTTCTTAGAAAAAAACATCGGGAATATCTGTCCCCATCCATGCTCTGGATTATCAACTAATGGTTTGTCAGCCATCGTTGAATCGCCGATAAGGAATATACGGATATGATTTTTTTGTGGAGCTTGAGCGACAAACGCACAAAGGAGTGAAATAAGCAGCACGCTGAGGATAATTGATTTTATATTCGGTATTCTATTCATAATTTCCTCCAATCTACATTAGTTCTAATTACACAAAACGCACCTCAAAGGGTGCGTTTTGAATGGAAATATAAATTGAATTTGAGGTTAGAAGGTTCCACGGAAACCTACTGTCAATGGAATATAGTAAAGCGTTCCGCCATCTGTGTTGGCGACATCAACGCCAACCTGAATAAACATTGCAGAGTTTTCACCGCCAATAATATCAACGCCAACCGCTGCCGTTCCGCAGGCCACATTGCTATTTTTAAATGATGCAACATAGTTTGAGTTGGCATCTATAAGCACATAAATTTTATCGCTTGCGAGATTCATAATACCAGCGCTGGCGGTAACATAAGGATATACTTTTTCGATTGGTTCATACGGGAAACGATACCGAGCGCCAACATATGCAGCTACAGTGTTAAATTCAGCATCCTGAACATACGTGCCTGAAGGTAAATGCAATTGCTTTAATACCATACTTTTATTGATAGAAAATGAGCTATAGCTGACCTTCAAATGTCCTGTCAATTCAGGAAGAAATGCATACTCGAATCCTGCTGTAAGATTGAATCCATTGTTCCAACAATCATTGAATTTATAAAGCGTTGTCGTGTTAAAATATTTCGACATTGCATTATCGCTGAATGGTACCGATAACCCGCCTCCAAGCGTCAACGATACATTTTTAAACGTTGACTGAGAAAACGCGAAGGCAGGAAGAATTATTAACGATAGAAGAATAACTAATTTTCTCATAGAATAACTTCCTTCTTAATTAATGAAGATCATTTCCCAAACAATTGATATTTATTGTAATCATTCCCAAAAAGTTGGTATTATATACGATACACTTACTATCAAATTCTGAACAATTTTCTTATTGACGCTTGCTGAGTTAGACCATGTATCTGTATATCGTCTATCAGAATATTCATACGCAACATTGAGTGTTGCACCAAAACCTGAAACACCTAAACCAATGGAGTAAACAGGGTATCGAACACTTTTTCCTCGCAAAGGATTAGTCGCCGGTTGAAATACATCCCCAATCTCACTAACGCCTGCGCGCAGAGACATCCATTTTACAGGTGCATACTCTGCACCAATCTTTATTACCGAGTAAGAAAGCCATGGATTGGTATCGGAAACATCGTTATTATAGGTTGCCGACTCATAAGGAAGTATTTCGTATTCAAATCCAAGGACAATGTTTTTTCTTAAAGCAGCGGAAATACCAATGGAGCCACTAAATGGCAATTTCATCTTATCTTTCCCATGAATAGAGGTATTAGTTACCGCATGGGCTGAATCAATCTTGCCATTGTTATATGATGTAATTGTAGAATCTTTCCATAATGTATAAGAATAATCACGTGTAATTGTGGTAGGAGGTTTTAAGGTAAATCCAACAGTGAGAAATGGAGATTTATATGTGCTGCTAATGGTAAAATCGTACCCCGAATAGGTTGATTTTCCGACCTTTCTCCAACTTGTCATTCCGACCTTATCTAATCGAATAGAGCTGTAATAAAATAACGCTCTACCTCTACCCACACACACTTCCTCGTCATCTGTTTCTCCATCTAGATACATTCCACTTATTCCCACTGAAAATTTTGGCGAAATCTCTATTGAAATTGCGCCGCCATATCCATAGATAGAGCCATTTCTATATTGAGAATATTGATACCATTGAACCGGCAATGGTCGTTTTGTTGGTGTTGCAGTAGAATCGGCTGTTGGCAATAAGCTCATTTGCCATTGGCTTATCCCATGCGCAACATCAAGAACGTTTGGAGAAAGCGTGTTATTATTTTGGTAAAACCAATTCAAGTTTGCATATTCGACAGCCCCAATTCCAACAACAATGTGATAATTGGCAAGTTTGAACGGCGCAGTAATAAATGCTTGCAAAGGAAGTGAAACATTCTTCGACCTATCCCAATTTGGCATTATAGTATCAAAAGGCCTTTGAATTGAATCTGCTTGAGTCGGTGTTTTCCCTTTTTGGATGAGAGAATCATAATAAGCGCTTGGTCGATCAGGAATTTTTGTCCGATCCAATAACGTTCCATCCAAAAGCAACATAAATTGTTCATGAGATTGCAATGTACCATAATGCTTTTCTTGCTTTTGATCAATGTACTGTTGATAACCGCCCAGTGAAATTTGCAAACCCTTGACCGTAGTTAATAATGCCGGGCTTTGAAACATAATCGATGGATCGTTTTGAATTCCAAACAAGATTCCACCAGCTCCACGTGACACTACTGACTGATTTGTCCTGTAATTCAAACCCTGCATTTGAAGAGCTGTTCCTTCTTGAGCCATTATATCTTCATTGCTTATAAGTATATTGGCCACAATAATTATCAGCGTAAAAATATAATTATTCCGTTTCATTAGAATCCCACTCCTAAGCTAATTCGTTGGACATTCCCAAGGTGATACTTTAGACTTGCAAAGCTATAGTCAAACGCTAAGCGCATACCTCCAATATCTTGCTTCAAACCCAATCCTGCAGTTAATCCTTCTGCATCATAATTGAATTTATACCCGCATCGTAACGCAACAAGCTTTGAAAATTCATATTCCAAACCTACATGTATTTGTTGATCATAATCATTTGGATGTATGAGGTCGAATTCAACCCCCATTCTATTCTTCTCATTTTTTAACAACAACGCATCGGGTCCTATGAAGTTTGCGGCAATTCCTATACGGAAAATCATTGGCGTTGGGTGATTTTCTTTTGCATATTTAATATTTGGACCAAAATTCTGCACTGATGCTGCAAGTTCTATAGATCGAAACCCAGTTAAATAATGAATACCGTAATCAAATAACACATCTTCACCCCATGTTTTTACCTTAGCAGTATCAGAAGCATCACTTACAACTACAATTTCATCCTTATCATAAAGCGATTCTCTTGCATACTTAACGCCAAGGCCAGTTGAAAACTTATCGGTAATCTTGGTAGCGTAACTGATGCCAACGACGTAACTATAGGGGCGGAACGTCCTCCCGGTTAATCCCGGTGTATTTAAGTCGTTTTTATATGGATCCCCCCATACTGCTTCCTCAATCTCACCATAATCAATATACTGCAACTGAATACCAAGTGAACCGAAACCTCGGAAGGAGCGTGATATCGACATCGCCCCTTGTTGGGTATCGAAAATCCATTGGAGATAGGTCATGGACAACTCTGTCCCTTGAGTATAAGCCACGCCAGCGGGGTTCCAAAAGATTGCTTCTGCACCTCTTCCCAAGACAGTATATGCATCACCCATTGCATTTGCTCTAGCGACAGGCATAACTTTAAAAAACTGCATTGATGTACTGCCAACCTTCTGTGCCATCATACAAGTAGAGGTAATAATGGTGAGGGCAATAAGTGCGATAAATAATTGTGATCTCTTCTTCATTGCTTTTTCATCCTTCCATCAATGAATAATGACAAACTTACCATGTGCACGATCGCCTGTGTCTAGATCTTCAACAACAAAGAAATAGACGCCAGATGCTATACGCTGGTTGTTGCGGGAAATCTGGAACCACTCCGTTGAATAAGTATCCGATCGATGCTCTATCGTTCCAACTAATTGTCCACTGTATGAAAATATTCGAATGTTACTTCTCGAAGGCAGTCCATAAAAACATATCTTGTCGTGAATATCTCCCATCTTTGTTGAGCCGCCAAAATTCGATGCAACAATCAAGGGGTTGGGGGCAACATATACTTTACCCAATTTTGAGACCGCGCCTTTTTGTGTTTCATGATATGTAATATTTGTCCACCCGCTTTTTGTACCTAATGAGTCGACTGTAAGTACTGCATAGTAATAATTTTCACTTATCAGGCTTGAGGTATCTCGTACTACATAACATCCCGGATAATTAACGTCAATATTATAATATTGTGGAGCACGACGTGTGATACTATCAATAACTTTCCATGGACCGAGTGCATCAGGAGACTTAAGAACTAAGTAATGACTAAACCCTGAACGTATTCTCCCTTGTACCGCTGTAGAGCTTTCAAAGTCCTCTACTGCTGTTGACCACACAATAATATTTTTAAAATCTGCCTGATTATGAACTTCAATTATAGGACTCGGAAGTGGAATATAAGGAATTTGGTATACACCTTTTGCCGGTGATATTTCTGCTTTGTATTGTTCTGTATCATATTTTTTATATGGCTGACCAGTATAAATCTGAATAGCACGATCAGCAACCTGACGTAACGAAATTACAGGTTCTGGATCATCTGTTGAAATCTGTCCTGCCACATACCAGGGTAGTGGATATTTTTTTAAATAAGCGCTTCCCATATAGGGATAGTTTGCATGAATGCCGGGGTAAGTTATTGAATCGTACCAACTCACAACTGGCTTGTACCAACCTGTTGACTGCCCGCTTGGCTCTGTAGAAGCTCCACCTGCATCACGGAGCACAGTATCTGCAGCTGTTCCAGGTCCATAGCCAACCAATTGAGCAATAGCAAACCGTACTGGTACTCCTGGCTTAAATACGTATGGGCCAAATGATGTATAATGGAGAGTAGTTTGTGAATAATTACCATTACTCAACGCACGAGGTTTTGCTCGCCCATGCCAATACTTCATAAGTTCTAGATTTTTTGCGGCATCGATTGATGCATAAGGATAATTAAAATTTGCCCAACTAGTAGAATCAGCTGAACCAGCCTTCATATCGAAGGCTGAGTATGGACGACTCAACGACAAATCTAACATAGCTCCAATTTGAGTGTCGTAAAGCGCCCGGTTTCTATTTGGAATTTGTTGCGTAACATAAGGCTGACGGAATTTACCAAGTTCGTCCCAAACTCGAGTACTATCGGTTCCGCTATATAACGTTCTCCATTGTGGTTGAAGTTGCGTCGTATCATAATGCAAAACCATATATCCAACAGCTTGAGGCGCGTTTAATCCTCCACGATTTCCTTCTGTAGACCACACATTAAAATACTTTTCTTCCGGGAAACCATTTCTTGTATGGACATAAGATAAATACCGTGTAAAATTATAGCGTGCATAAATTTCTTTTGAACGAGTGGTATTTGAACCCTCTTGCCATAATCCACCGTATTTTCTTTCCATCCCAAACGCTGAAGGTGCAATTGCTGCCCCAAAGACAACAAAACCATCAGGATATTCAATAGTATCTATATTCACAATTTCATATTCAATAATGACAAACGCATCATAACCACGATACCCCCATGCACGACTTGTCTGTTTTACTTCTAGCTTCATTGGTTCAATTGTTTGGTATTTTGCAATAATAATCTCTTCAGCTTCATTTGGGTCATAGTTAGGATTTAATGTCCCATCTTCAAGAATTGGATAATTCTCTTTACGTGAAATTCCAATGGCTTTAACATATACATCTTCAATCTGGATAGTTCCACCACTTCCATCTCCCATAATACCACATGCTCGGCGCACTTTTTGTCCATCAATTGTTGCACTTAAAAGAACACCAGCGCCAAACGAATTATGATGTCCCAGATATTCAAAGTTATCCAAAAAGATATTGCCTTCTGAAGGGGGCCATTCCCACGAAGATGTCTTCTTCGTAATACCTACCTCTTGTGCATTGCTCGCATTGAATGGCCTGCCTATTTCACCGGTATAATACATAGTTTGGCGTAGTAGGCTTCTTACGTGAGTTTTATATCGTAAGCTCTGTTGTGCAAAAGCTGACATCGCACAAATACTCAATAAAATCATTACTATGTTAATTCTTTTCATATCCTTATCCTACATAAATTATTTTATAGAACTGTTAAAAATCTATTGCTATACCCAGATTGTATGAGCGTGGTGAATTACTATATAATAGAAATGAATGATCGACCGGATATGTTACATCCGACTCACCTGGATAATTATCCCAATAGAGTGCACCACGAGTTATGTTCTCAAGCGGATACGATTCAAAGTTGGGCAATATTTGATTACCATCAACCTTGTTTTCACTATAGAAAATATAATTATAGTTATAAATCTTATTATCAAACAAATTAAACACTTCAAAGTAAAGAGTAGCTTTTGTTCCAAAGAATTTTGTAATTGTTTTTGAAATGCGCATATCGGTATTGTATTCAGCAGGACTTCTATACTCATTAACAGCACCAAGATCTTTGGAAGAGGTGTAGGGACGACCGCTGCGTGCAAAACTCCTTACTGAAAATGCTGTCGATCCAAATGGATAAATACTCCCAAACTTCGGTCCCCAATTATCATCCGTCGCATACGTGAGTGTAGCAATTAAATTGTGTGTTCGATCGAAGTTTAACAATACGTCACGAACAGGAACCTTTTGTAAATCTGTGGAACTTGTACCATCGTCATACCGAGTAACCACCCAAGGCGCATTTGTTGGTGATGCACTTTTTCCCGTAGCAACGCTATATTGATAATTTAACGATCCCGTTAAAGCTCCGCGCTTTTTACTTAGCACAACCCTGAAACCGCGAATATCTGCATAGGCGCGATTAAAATAAGATTGAAATGAGACATTTGATTGCATCTGATCAACGATAGTGGCAACTTCAATTAAGTTCTTTACGTCTTTGTACCAGCCACTAACATCCACTGTAAATCCTTCACCCAGTCCCTGTATAATGCCGACGTCGTAACTATTGGTTGACTGCGGTTTCAGTGTTGAATTACCGATCATATAAGGAAATTCTCCTTCTCTCGTTACCTGCACCCTGTTGCCAATCATATACTGAAACGGAGGTCTCTGAAGAAATACACCATAGTTCAAATGGAATACTGTTGAAACTGAAACAGGGAAGGATATACCAATACGTGGTTGTAATCTTCCAATAGGATTAGCTTTCGTTTTCGGCGCATTGTCAGGATCTTGTATTCCTCTCCCTGTCTCTTCATCAATTACCACAAAGTATGGATTGAAGAAGTTTTCGTAGTAATAGTTATTAGAATTCCATACATCCCAACGCAACCCAACTTTTGCAATCATACCTTCAAATTCCATCTTATCTTGTAAATAAATTCCGGCTTCCCAAGGTTCGCCAGTATATTTTGTTTTTGATATACCGCCCATGGACTGAATGTTATAGACATTATCAACGCGCAAAAAATAGTAATTTGCTTGTATACCGCCATTAAGCATGTGTGAATTTGTGACCTGGCTAGTAAATGAAGCATCAAGCGATATGGTTGCAGTTCTTTCATTAGAGAAGTTGCCCTGTGTATTTCCCAAGTAGGAAAACGTCTTATTTGTAAAACCATCAAAAGAGAATAATGAACCCGTACGGAAAATTACACCGCTTCCAGTTTGAACATTTATTGCGTCGGGAATAATTGTATCATACCATGGAGTTGTACCAAGACGGTACTCTGTACGAAGTCCATTAAGTTTAATATCATAAAATGTTTTAGCGCTAAGCGCTTTCGTATAGCGTAAACCAAACTGGTGGTTCATACGTTGACGGTATTGAATGCCAAGAATCCGATCCCACATCCAGCCATAGAAACCTGTACCTCCAGAGAAATAATTCTCAAATTCATACTGATAGCCGCCGCTGACTTTGAACGCCGCACCTTGACCTAAATCGAATGCAACATTTCCCATGACTTGCCTTTGCTCGTCAGGTTGTTGAGTTGGAAGTATAGGATTTTCTATATTCGACCTGAAAGCCATAAACATTGTAACTCCCTCGTCAATCGGTCCTCCTGTAGCGCCTTCAACTGCATAATCAATCCGTTTTGTATAATCAGCATCTCCTTCACGAGCTACAATCTGATCCCAAACGGCTTTACCTACCCTAGCTGTAAGCATAGTATCATTTGCGAAAAGCGAATTCACCCATTTAAAAAGTGCTTTCCCATCGTTCTTTTTCCCAAGCCAAAATTCTTCATCTGCAAGGAGCATCATATATGGTTGCGCTTTAACATCAAAAATATTTGCTCCCCAATGTTTTTTACCCGGCAACCGCATTCGCGATTCAAAGTGTGAACGCCATTTATCTGACTTACCTTCTTTCATTGTAATGTTTACCACGCCCGATTGAGCATTCCCATATTGTGCGTCGAAGCCGCTTGTGATAACTTCAATTTCTTCAACCGCGCTAACAATTGGCAAAAATGCACTAGAGTTATCTAGAGGGTTATTAATGCCCATTCCTTGCAAAGTGTATAACTCTTCGTTTGTACGCCCACCTCGAAAGTGCCCGTCTGTAACATCGGCGGCAAGTCCAATAACATCACCAACATCTCGTACACCTGCAAGAGATTGTACATCCTCCGGTCGTACGATTGCACTCGTCGATGTTTTTTCTGGCTCGACGTCAGGACGCGTCGCTTCTACAACGATTGCTTCTTGCTCGATTGCTGTCTGTTTAAGATCAAAATTCAGCGTCGTCGTACGTCCTGAATTTACAATAACATCCTGCACAATGACTCGCTCGTATCCAATCATCGAAGCTTGTACTTCATATTTTCCAGCAGGAATATTCAAGATAAAATAATTTCCATCAAGGTCAGAAGCTGCGCCAAGGCTCGTTCCACGAATTACAACATTCGCTCCAATGAGCGGCTCGCCAGTTTGAGCATCCTTCACAACACCTGATATTTTCCCTCCGGTTTGTGCAGAGAGAATACTCAGCGTGCAACACAGAGCCACGCTAAGTATGAGCATTCTGTATATTACTCGTTTTGCCATTTGTACTCCTTAGTTCCTTAATGACAAGTTAATAATGACTTACACCACAGTTATTTTTTTGTATTCACAACAACGTTGATCAAATCAAAATTTTTGACATTCTCAATGACATTTGGCTCGGCAACATTATCGAATTTACAATTCTCGATGTGAACATTCGTCGCAGGGGAATACCCAAACGCCCGTATCCAAATTCCATAATGGCTTTTCTCACAAACTACATCTCGAACATCAACATTCCTGACAATCGGCGTAAAAGAACCTTTATCAGCCTCTTCATAGTAAAAATCAATTTTAATAACAGCTTCAGCAACTTGACCAACTTTGATATTTCTCATAAACACATTTTCAACAACGCCGCCGCGCATCGCATTCGTCTTAATTCTTAACGCACGATCGAGACTTGGACTGTCCATCACATTGTTTTCAATGAAGACGTTTCTCACACCGCCAGATATTTCACTTCCGATGGAAACACCTCCATGCCCATCGTTCATCGTACTATTCTCAACAATTATATTTTCGCAAGGGACATTGATTCTGCGCCCGTCGGCATTTCTGCCAGATTTGATCGCAATGCAATCATCGCCATTCTTAAAGTAACAACCTCTGATAAGAACATCTTTACATGATTCGGGATCGATTCCATCATTGTTTGGACCCAAGCCAACCGTTTTTACATCAATAAAAGAGACATTAGTGCATAGCACCGGATTCAGAAACCACATTGGGGAATCCTTAAAAGTAACTCCTTCAACCAGAATATTCTTACATCGATATGGCTCAAAGAAATTTGGTCGTAAATATGAGCCTTCGCCGCACACTCTTTTTTCTACTGGAACTCCTTGCTCAGCCATTTCAAAAAGTTTTTTCCGAGCATCTCGCTGACTTTGCAAATTTTTCCACTGCCACCAATTTGCATCGGAGGCTTGTCCATTCAAAACACCTTCGCCAGTAATTGCAATATTTTCCTGCTCCATTGCATAGATCAAGGGGGAATAATTCATACATTCCACACCTTCCCAGCGGCAAAATACTATAGGTAAATATTTCTTCGGATCTGTAAAAAACAGAATCTCCGCATCTTTCATAATATGGAGATTGACATTGCTCTTGAGTACAATCGGACCTGTAAGATACTTGCCTGCAGGAACAATTACTCTACCACCGCCAGCTTTCGAACATGCTTCGATCGCTTTTGCAAATGCTTTTGAGCAATCCTTTTTGCCATTGCCAACGGCGCCGTATTTCGTTACATCAAAATCTTTTGATGGAAAAGTTGGAGGAATGATTTGTTTGAGGATAGTTTCTTTTGTTGACCAGTTAATATCTTGAGCTACAACAATACTACCAATAGTAACCACAGCAAAAATCATAATGGTTACTCTATTTATTTTTTTTATCATGAAGTCCTCACTCTACTTTTGATTTTACAAATATTGTGAGAGAATAATGGCGCTAACTTTTTTGAATTTTTATCTACACGCTAATCGGCTAAAATATAAACTTCATTTAACTTCTTGTCAAGTTGTTTTAAGAACTTTTTATTTTTTCAAATTGAAGTTAGCAAGTATAACAATAAAACGGAAGCTAAATGAGACGAGATGCAGGAATACACTATTAAACGCATTGTCATTACGCTCAGTGGCAAAAAATTAAAGGTCCATTATTTTTTCATACCCTGAATACACTCCAACACTTTTTGAATACGCTTATCTTGCTCTGAACTGGAAAGCTCTGGATACGGTTCTTGTTGATAGAGAGTAATTATAATTTTTAAACTCCGTAACAGTGAAGCGCAATTTGAACACGTTTCTATGTGTTCACGAACTTTTTTGCAGTTGCGTGAACTTAGTTTTTCATCTAAATGCGTGCAAAGATAATCTGCAACTTGTTTACAGCAGGGAGTTTGTTCCTTCTTCATACTTCAATGTAGTCCTTCAATTGTTCCCGAAGAAAAAGACGAGCTCGACGCAATCTGGATTTTACCGCAGGAACAGAGAGCTTCAGTATCTTCGCAGTCTCTTCAGAAGATTTCCCTTCGATATCGCGCAATACAAATACAACTCGATATTCGAGCGGTAATTTTCGAATAGCCTCATCAAGGCGTCGTTGAAGTTCGTCATCCATTACTAATTCCAAAGGCGAAGCACGATGTGATTGCAATTCTAGCGTCCGAATCTCACCGGTGTGATGATCAAGAGAGATCTCGCTACCATCGAGAGAATGGGATGCCTGTGCTAATTTTGTCTTTCGATGTTTCATTTTACAGTTATTGACAACGATACTGTAGAGCCACGTCGAAAACTTTGCCTTTCCATCGAACTGATGAAGCTTCCGATAAACATTCACAAAGGTATCCTGCAAAGTTTCTTCAGCTTTCTCTCTATCGCGACACACTTTGTATGCAAAGCTGAAGACTAACGGCTCATACTTCTTGACGATTTTGGTAAATGATTGCTCGTCCCCTTGTTTTGCGGTACGAATAAGTTCCAGATCTTCTTGCGCATTTCTTATTTGTCGAACTTTAGCAGCCATCTCTACTCACAAAGAATTACAACATTTGTCTCACACGGGAGAGAGTTCTTCACATTTTGGTCATTTGCTCGAACACGAAAAACATTATTTCCTCTACGGAGAGGAACTTCCAGAAAATTTCCATACCCTATAATCATCTGCCCAGAAAACCATTCAATTTTTATCGGTTGGTCTGCCGGTCGATTTAATTTGGGCGCTGTAAGCACAATTGCAGGATTCGACGGATTCCATTGGCGCTTCATTACTTGAGGCTCTTCAATAAATGCTAACGGTTCCCATCCGACAACTTCGATATTTCGTTCTTTGAGAATTTTTCCTTTCGGAGACCAGCCAAGCGTAAAAGTTTGACTTCCTTTTTCCACAATAATTTCTGAAACAAGCACAGCATCTTTAATAAAACCAACGTTCGGTATTGCAGTAACTTCCTGTATTTTTATCTCACTTCCAACAATCCAATTGACTGGAACATCAATTTCTTCGAGTCTTTGTACGGGTAGAATTTGCACAATGCGGGAAACGGAATCAATGGAATTCCGCAAACCTCTTTTGTCATCGGCAACCAATGTTACTCGAACCGTTCCCTGTTTATTCCAAACGCCACGAGTCGAAGAAAGCGCCTCGTCGTTCATTTTCCAGATAAAGGAAAGCGTATCGCCATCGCTATCCACAAATGACGCAGGTTGTAATTCATACTCTTCACCTTCATAGAAAGAATTTGAAATATCAAACGTTACATCTGGCTTTGCATTTACGTATAAGGATTTTGTCTCTTCCACAATTCCTGAACTTGTTCCAGAATTATCTTGAATCGTCAAGGAGATTGTATGTGTACCAGCCGTTGGTAGTACGCATGCCGCAACCGAATTCGATGAATAATAAATCCCATCGAGCTGCCATTCATACTTCACAATGCTCCCATCAGAATCAGAGCACCTTGATGCATCCAGCACGAGCGCATCTCCGAGCGCTATATCAGAAGGAATACTCCATTCACAACGAGGCGGAATATTGACCTGCAGTTGTTGCTGAGCAGTGGCAGCGCTGCAAGGGGAACTGGATTCTATTTCGAGTTCTAATTGAATTGAATAAACACCCGGCCTCGAAAATTGGATTTGAGTTTCCATTCCTTCTCGCATAAACACTGTATCCTGTCCATCAATGAGCCATCGTACGGAACGAATTGCCCCTTGATATGTCGACGGCGTTCCATCGAGTTCCACGATCTCATTGATATTGACATTCGATGGAATTGAAAATGCAGCAATTGGTCCTTCCACAACATGCACTACCGAAGTTGCTTGATGAACACGTGTACAATTTCCGCTTCCATTTGCAAGTACAGTCAACGTTGCTGTGTAAGCACCTCCTTTTGTATAAACATGCGAAACTGTCTTACCGAAAGCGCTCGTTCCATCTCCAAAATCCCATGTAAATAAACCAATGGAACTCTTCGGAGCAACACTTTGACTGCCATCGAAGGTAAGAGGAACATTAGCGCAGACCGTTGTATCTGAAAAACTCTGAATCGCATGGGGAGAAGTTTCCACAAACACAGGAATTGTAACAACAGGAGGATGTTCTACAATCCCATCGCTTAACATTAGCTTGACCAGATATATTCCGGGTTCCGTGTAAGTATGCGCAGGATTTGTTTCGTCGGAAAAAGCGTTATCGCCAAAATCCCAATGTGTTGTAATAGCGTCATTATCCGGATCATAACATTTTGAACTGTTGAAGAGCGCCACCTGTCCAACACAGGTAGAAATACTTGAATCAACAATTGCTACAGGCGGCCTATTAATATTTACACGAATTGTTTGGCGTACAATCGAGTTCGTTTTGTTCTGACCATCGTTCACTCCTACTGTAAGAACATGAGTGCCAGCCGATGGAGCTTGCCACCAAAATGAAGCTTCGTTTCGATGCGTCCCATCAGGAAGAACCCAGTCGAACGTTAGCGGCTGACCATCAATATCGTAGCTTTGAGACGCATCAAGAAAAATACGCCGCTCGTTCGAACGAATCGTTTGCTTCGTAACAAGCATTGGTGGATTATTAACAAGCACAGGAATTTCTTCTACGACAACCCCATTCTTCAGTTTTGTTCCATCATCAACGATGATTTGTACATACTTTGTTCCAGATGTCGAAAATCTTTTCCTTACAAAACTTCCATGGAATGTTGAGTCATCAGGGAATTTCCATGTAACCATCACTGGCTTGCCTTCAGGATCGTTGCTTCCTCGAGCGTCAAATGTTACAATCTCATTCGGTTCAGGAACGGATGGGGAAAAGGTATAGCGCACGTTCGGCGGAAAATTAACATGCACCATCGCTGTTTTAACCCCTATTGCATCATCGAATTGAGAGTTATCTTTTACTTGAAGCGTTACAGTATAGTCCCCTGGCTCTGGAAATTCCAATGATGTTTTTGATTCATTCGAAATTTCTTTGCCGTTGATAAACCATTGGTAAAGAACAATCGAACCATCGGAATCAACGCTTTGTGAACCATCAACGAACAATGGAACTTGTGGTTCCCAGAGCGGAGGTACATCAAAATTTGCTTTCGGATTTTTATTGATTGTAATTGTATGACGTACAAACTGACTACTATTCGAAAGATTGTTTCCATCGTTGACAGTAAGAGTTACTGTGTAAGTTCCACTGCGCTGATAGAGATGAGAAACCGTTTTTCCAACTGCTGTACTGTCATCGCCAAAATTCCATCTGTACGTAAGTTGATCTTGATCTGCATCCCACGATTTTTCTGCAGAGAAATGAATGAGTGATGAATTCGATTTCTCTGGAGCAATGATAACCGGAACCGGAGGCGCATTGACTTTAATGGTTTTTGTAAGAGTTTGAACAGAATTTTCTACACCCTCGCCATCATCAACAATTAAAGATACCGAGTATGTACCCGGTTCTTCGAAGGAAAGACTTGCAACAGGACTTGAAAGTTCAGAGCCATCGCTTACTTTCCAAAAATATTTCAGTACTGGATTATCGGGGTCGAATGATGTCTTTGCAGAAAGGATAATTTCATCGCCAGGCGCAACCTTCGATGGCAATGTGAATGCCGGATGAGGTTCTGCATTTACCCTGTACCGAAATGAAGTAGCGTACGATCCGTTTGTAGCGCCTGTGCCATCTGAAAGTGTTGCTGTGAGGATGTACACACCGGGCTCTTCCTGTAACACCTGCACTGCTTCTTCCGTATGCGAGCCAATAATACCAATTCCATCCCAACGAATCGTTAGAGAATCACCATCTGGATCATAAGCGCCATGGAGCGAGAAGAAAGCTGAAGTAGCGCGAGCAATAACGGAACTACCCTGTATCTCTCCATACGGTTGACTATTAACACGAATCATCTTCAACGCAGTTCCACTATTGCAGAGTGAATTCGTTGAACCATCGTAGACAACGAGCTTTACTTCATACTTTCCTGGTGAACCACTGAAGAAGCGAAGAAATGGCTGATTCCCTCTGTACTCGCCATTGACAAACCATTCATATTTCAGCGGCTGCTGTTCTGGATCGAATGATTGAGTTGCAGAAAAAGTTACAACTTCATTCGGCGAAACAATTTCTTTCGCAACAGAAATTTTAGCGACAGGAGGCTCATTGAGGTGAATAGAAAAATCGTGCACCCAATATTTTGGAAAATATAATCCTCGCGTTGGAAGGATAACCGTAGCAGCGTAAGTTCCCGCCTTCGGAAATTCAACGACGATAGAATCCCCTTCATAACGTTCGACTCCGACAGTCCATTTGGGATTGCCTTCTCCCAGCAGCTTTCGCGTCTGTTCATTGAGTCGAATTTTCATTCGAAGACAACTTGTATCGGGAACTTGCTCTATTGTAATTTTAGGTTTGGTCGGAATATGGACAACAATTGGATTGATGTTCCAGAGAATCGGATCGCTGCTTTGCGTTGTTATGACAAGATTATTAACTCTGATTGCAGAACCTGCAATTCCTATTCCCCATTCGTTCTCTTCTCTCTGGTCAAACTGAAAATTTTTATCAACAGGAAGATGTGAAAATTTGCCATAGCTATCTCTTACTACCACTTGAGAACCTTCTGCGCCTTTTACAACCAACTGTAAAGGCGCCGTCATATCTCTGGTTGCAGGACAAAATTGAGCTTCCTCATACGCGGAAAGACCATTGATACACACGGGAAGATTTTTTGCATAGAGCTTCCACGATTCGTTTCCACTGAGAGACTCAACGCGAATTTTAAATGCGTTGACGCCATCTCCATCGCCGCCGATTGTTCGAAGAAGCCATGCTTTACATTTATTGTTGACTGTCAGCGTATCGAGCGGAATCCAGCGTTGAAGATATTTGCTTTCGCTTTCCGTCGTCACGCTCTTCCGAAGTTCCAGAGAACCGTCGGAAGTTTGTGCAAAAAGTTGAAATGTTGTCGAAGTGTTGATGTATCCTCTGACATCGGCATTTCCACCAATAGCGGCGTCAAATATTTCCAGAATTCCTTCTCCTCCATTGTCAGGCGCTTCGATAAGAAAATCGTATTGATGAATTTCATCGCCAGTCTGTTGTACAACTGCCTTCTTCCCGGCAACAAACAGGTAAACATCCTGTCCAAAGAGCAGCATTGGAAATAGCGACAGGATCAAAAGTATAACTGAACGAACCACAAAATTTGAAATCTTGATTTTATGCATTTTCATCATTTTACCTCCCACGAATGTGAACCAAAGTTCATCCGATCTTTGATTGATTCGAATTTTATAGTAACCGTGTCTCCAAATATCAGAATAAACGAATGCCCGGTGAAATCGCTCATTTCTGCGCTTTCTTCTCGACATCGAGTGCGCGGAAAACTTGCTCCGATACCTGAGCATTCACTCTGAGCGCTACACAGCACAACATTGCAAAAAGAATCTTACTCATTTTTCGCATTATCGTGATCGCTTTCCACTGGAAGTGAAATAGTAAATTTACATCCTATCTCTGAATTCGATTCGAGAGAAATTGTACCGCCGTGGTAAGTAACAATTTCTTTGACATAGGCGAGTCCCAATCCTGTTCCAACTTCTTCCGTTCCTTTTTTGTTCGATCGTACACGATAGAATTTTGTAAATAATTTTTCTTGAGCTTCCAGAGGAATGCCGTATCCATGATCTGTAATAGAAAAAATAATCGCTCCATTCTCAAAGGAAAGCTGAACTAGGATTGAACGATTTTGATCGCCGTACTTAATTGCATTCGTAACCAAATTCATCACCGCCTCACGAATAAGATCAGGGACAACTGTAGCATACGGAATCGCACCGCGAATTTCAACTTCCACCGTAAGATTTTTCCCCCGTAACTGCGGCTCCAGCATTTCAATGACACTCTGCACCAATGCAACAATATCTGTTGGCGCTTTAGGATATTCAACGCTTCTCGATTCCAATCGCGAAATATCCAGAAACCGATTGATAAGCGCAAGGAGATGATTTCCGCCTTGAAGAATATATTGCAGAAATTCTCTTCGTTCTTCAGGCGTAACATCTTCATCGTGGGAAAGTAGTTCGGCAAATCCCACAATGCTCCCCACTGGACTTCTCATCTCGTGCACAATGACATTCATCATTTCAGACTTCATCTTATCGATAATTCGATCGTTTGTCAGGTCGTGGAGAATAAGCAACGAACCAAGCGGGTGAGCGTCTCTCGATATTATGCTATCGTTGAGACGATAGTAGTGCACTTCATCATTTGGGAGATGTATTTTCAACTCTACCTGCCTGCTCTCAATAACATTCCTATCTTGAATATCTTCTTCTACAGATTCCTTTGACTTTGAAATTTCGGGTCGCGAGAGAAATTCCTCTTTGGATACTATTTCTCCTTCTGGCATCAGCGTCGTACATAATTCATCAAAACGAGCATTACGGAAAACAAATTTCCCTTCCGCATCGGTCAATCCAATCAGATCATCGCTGTGCATCATAAAAAGTTTGTTCTTCCACTCTTCAACAATGATCCGCTCGACATTGAGTTGTTGATACCGTTGTAAGGACTGGCGCATGAGTTCTATTGTTTCTGCCATTCGCTGTAAATTCTTCATCCCAACTTCACGTATTGGCTGAGAGAAATCCAATGAACCAAGCTTCTCAACATCTTCTGCAAGGCGTATAATTGGCTTACTAATTTGATAGGAGAGAATCCAACCAGCAATAAGGAGAATAACAAAGAGAGAGAGAACGAATACTGATGAGTGCAGGAGTAGTTCTCGCACAGGCGCACGCACTTCGGATTCTGGCACTACAACTATAAATTTCAACGGAACGGTTCGGAACATCGATGCCATTCCATACCATTTCTGCTTCCCGATCTTGACTTTCTGTAACGAATTGACATGGGTTTCACCTGAACAAAAATATTTCATCATTGCCGTATCGCACGATGCGTAGAGAAGACAAGAATCGGATGCAAGCATAACTCTGTACTCTTCCCCTAAAGGAAGACGCTGGAGAACAGAATGAAAATCTGGCGCATGCCACCATATCGCAGTATAGAAAGTTGTGCCCGCAAGATAACTCTTCGAGCGCGTAACAACAACCGAACTCTGGGGAATCCATCCAACGCTCACTAAAGAATCCGACGACGGCAGTAAGAAGTTGTCGACAGAATCAGGAATCGTTAAAGAGTACTGAGTATTTTGACTTTCGAGTTTGTCCGGCAAATCTTGAGAGTAGATACGAATGCGAATTATTTCCGGATGCAAAAGCATTGTATGGTAAATAAATTGCTCGCCATCTTTTGGTTGTTCTTGAAGATGGAGAGAAATACCGCGTGTCGCTTGAATCCACATCGCTATTTGTTTCTCGAGCGTTTCAACTGTATAGGCTTCGACCTGCTGGATAATTGTGATGCGCTCGGAAAGAACACGGCGTTCATAAATAGGACGCACAACAAACCATAGAACCAGGAGACTTAATACCGCAATAGCGACGCTTCCAATAAATATTCTGTTCTGTAATGATAATTTTTTCATTTCATCTTTTCCAAGAATCGAATAACTTCAGTGGAATATGGAGATAAAATTTGAAAAGATAAACTCACCTTTCTGAAATTTTAATCTTTCCCAAACTTGTAATAGGCGCTTGAATGAGATTTTGAGATAAGTTTTGGTAGCTCTGAATCCAAAAATTACGCATTAGAAATTTGCAAAGATGGTTGCTTCAATTATGCTTTACGGCACATCAGCAACCAATTTCTGGACGGTGGCTGAGTAGAACAGCAGTCCGTATCGAAGCCACCGCGAAACATTCTGCAACTCACAGGTTCACCCGTGGATGAAAAACAAAGTTGCCTGTTGCCTCGATACGCTCTTCGAGCTACTCGGCGACCAAATTCTCGACGGTGGGTAACAGTACTTATCGAAGGCAGCGTGCTCTATTTAATAGAAGGAAGCAGAAAAAGCAAGAATAGAATCCCTTCGCTGAAAATTGGCTTAACGCTTCATTTGTATTTCATTCCAGATTAGTGCGGCTGAGCCAAGGATTGCGGCAGAGCCACGAGGCAATCCTGAATGAAGCAACTTAACTTTATTCCTAAAAATTGGAAACAGGAAATGTTCGAGCCACCGTCGCGTTGGGGCAAAAATCCATTCACCTGCTTCCGCAACTCCGCCAAAGAGAATAATCGCTTCCGGACTTGTATGAGCAACACTATCCGCAAGTTTCATCCCAAGAATTTTTCCAGTAAACTCAAATGCTTCTCTTGCCAACTCATCGCCGGCTTCTGCCGCCTCGAACACTTTTTTTGACGTAAGTTCTTCAATTGGAATAGAACGTATCACACTCGGTGTTGAACGAAGCTGTTTCAACTCCTCCACAGTGCGACAAATGCCGCCTGCAGAAGCGTATGTTTCAAGACATCCTTGCCTGCCGCAACCGCAGAGACGCCCATTTGGATCAACGATGGTATGACCGATTTCTCCTGCAAATCCGTCGTGACCATAGACCAAAGTGCCATCAACGACGATTCCACTTCCAAGTCCTGTGCCCAGAGTTATTTCGATAAAATGCTTCATTCCTTTTGCAGCGCCAAATTGCATTTCGCCTAACGCTGCTGCATTGGCGTCGTTTGTGATTGCAATTGGAATGTCGTACCACTGTCGTAACAATTGAACTACATTGACATATCCCCAGCTTAAGTTTGGCGGATGCTCGATAGTACCCTTGAAGTAATTTCCATTTGGAGATCCAATTCCAATACCAACTAATTCCAAATCTTTTGGCAATTCATGGTGGAGTTTCTCTGCTTCCGAATTAAGCCTATTGAAGAATTCATCCGCAGGATTGTGAGCATTTGTTGCAATTGAGGTATGAGCCAGAATGTTTCCCTCATTGTCCACAAAACCAAGTTTTGTATTGGTTCCGCCAATATCAACTCCAAGTACGATTCTTTTTCCCATATTCCACTTTTATAAAAATAAGCTTCAACACGTAAATTATTTATGAATGTAATAAATAGGTACAGAGAATACAACTACATTTGTTCAAACCAGATTATGCATTAGAAACTTGCAAAGATTATTGCCTCGATAAACCATAAACCTTACAGTATCTCAGCAACCGATTCCCTGACGGTGGCTGAGGTTCTCGGAGCCACCATTTTGGTTCTCCCTTCTTTCGCCTGTTTTATTATTTTACTTCACCTTAAACTTTACCGCTACCTTTATTGCATAAGCTGCGTTCAACAGGTTCTTGCCATTGCAGATGTTCAGATGAGAAAATATTGCAGCAGAATATCCAAGAAAGCCTATTGTTATTTATCAAACGAGCATCCGATAGATACGATTTCAATGCCGAGTTTTCTATTGCTACAAACCATTCCAACCCGCTAAGCGCGCCCACAGCCACCATGCAGCGTAAGCTTTCTGATTTGCATTGAGTGATTGACTATGAGCCGCAGAACATTCGTACCATTCCACGTTTTTTGTATGAGAGTTTTGCCAGTCAATAGCCCAATTTTTATCCAGCGTGCCGTTTCCGTCGCTATCATAATCGCAATTATCATTTGCATCTAATTTCATATAGTTTACTTTCGCATCTGGATCGTAACTTTCAATGTCGGCAAAATCGTACAATATTTTATTATTCGTTTTACAGTATAAACGAATTTGCTCATTCCGTTGATTGACATTCCCTTGTTCGCCAGTGCCATTCAAGTGCCCAGTCATATAAACAAATTTGACTTGTGGGTAATCGCGTTCCAGTTGAGACATTAGAGTAAGATATGCCTGAATTTCTTCTTCAGTACCATCAACTTGTCCACACCAGGACCAAATGATAACATTGATTTCAGAATGTTTATTGAGATAGGTCCGAGTAGCAGTCGCCCATGCACTGCGATCGGGATTCCCTAAATCGGATGCTCCTGAAAATGGTTGATCCTTCAAATAGAGCGCTCCATTTGCACCCGTTGAGTTGAAAGCATACTTATCGCCTTTGAACGATACTAATCCTTCCATCCCGGTAATGAGCTGACTTCCATGGGATGTGTGTCCATAAGCAATTTTGAGTTGTGAACGTGCGCTGTCGATCCACTTTGAAGGAATGTTCGATAATTTTGTACAGGAGTGATCGATCGTCATAGGAATAGCAACTTGAGAATTTGGCTCCACTGATGAATCGCAATTCCACAACAAACAGGCAAGAAGCAAAAAAGCAATCGCGTTGTAACATGCACCTTTGTTCATTTTTCTTTCCTCCTTTGAATCCATTATCTACAAAGATAAGCACATAAATTGTACGCTGGCTCACAATTGGGAAATTCTTCTTCCTGAAGTCAAAAATATTATAGGTGATTCAATCGTCAGAATCGTTGTATAGTATAAATGATGACGACATAAAATAAGGAGGGTAGCAATGAAGAAGATTATCATTTTATTGACAATTGGATCCCTTTTCTGGGGTTGTGAAGACACAATCGTCGAGTACAAATATGATGGCGAACAAATTTTTCATAATGATTTGCTCCATGGTGATCTCATTGGAAGGGTGTTACAGAAAGAAAGTGGAGCAATTGTCATTGTATCTCAAGTTACGCCGGTGGACTCTGTTTTGATTAATCCAGTTGATGGTTCTTTTGCTTTTCGGGATTTACGGGCTGGAAATTATAATCTTACAATTAAATCGGATAACTTCCGTTACTATGTCAAAGAAAATATTGTCGTTGCAGGCGGCTCAATCCAGTATATTGGCGAAATCGATCTTTCTAAAATTCCAGATCTTATTTCGAGTTACTATCCCGAAGATAAAGCGGAGATCGTATACGATTGGCGTTATGGCCGTATTACTGTTTCGATGTCATTTACTCAACCAATGGATCGTGAGAGTGTTGAGAAAGCATTTTCGATTGAGCCGTCAGCCGAGGGATTATTCGTTTGGGGGCAATATACATGGCAACCGTATACAGGGCTCTATACTAGAGGAATTGCCGAGCAAGCTTATCGTCCAGAAACAGGTGCAACAATAACGACCTATAGTAAAGTAACATCATTTACGTATGTGCTGGCGAAAAAAGACTGCTATCCTGACACCACTTATACAGTAACACTTACAACAGAGGCAAAAGATACGGCAGGAAACCATCTGAGATTTCCTTTAGTATTTCGATTTAAGACAGTACAATCCTATACAACGATCTATGGAATTCAATCAGAGCCAATGCTTGGCGATGCTGATGTTTCTCCAATTTCGTACTCTGGAATTCGAATAACATTTCCACGTCGTATGGAGCCGATTTCCACGGAAGCGGCGACTCGTATAATACCTTCGATGAATACAATGTTCTTGTGGCCAGAGGAAAATGTTATGGTGATTTATCCAGGAGGTCCATTCTTAAGTGATACAACAATTACAGTCAGTATCGGAGGAGAAGCGCTCGATAAAGACGGTATACCATTAGGAAAAGATTACACAACGTGGTTCCGGACTGCGCCCTTTTCACTTCAATCCGTCAGTCCAGGCAATGGTCAATTGTTTGTGTCGCCAACTACTAACATCTATCTTACATTTAACAGCTTTGTGAAGATTGGTAATGCACAAAATGCAATTCAAATTATGCCTCCAGTCCAGGGATCGTTCTCGTATAGAGGAGATTCATACTATGAAAATCCACAGACAATCATTTTTACACCATCTTCGAGCTTTGCTCCGAATACAAAATATACTATCACTGTTACTACTGCACTACGAGATTTATATGATTCGCCTTTGAAGCAATCGTATACTTTTTCGTTTGTAACTCGACCTTAAGTTCTAAGCCGCGCCTGTCAATGATGCACAGGCGCGGCTCTTAATGTAAGAATCTATGTTTAGAACAATCATCGGTAACAATTCTGGAGATGCAATGAAAAAACGAATCTTTATTATTTTCCAATTTATTATTACAACAACAGCATTTGCACTTGATTCGACGATGGTTGTATCAGGAGGAATTGCTCGCACACTTGCGTTGGGTGGAAGTCCTACAAATCCATTTCTGCTGGATCAAACAGATGTTCTCATCAATCCCGCATTCTTAAAAGAATACAGTAATTCAATTTTTCTTGAACTCGGAAACGATTTCAATAACGGTTCGGCATACCGTGCAAACAATCAATCATTCGGAGCGAGTTTCAATATTGGCTCGCTCACGTTGGGATGTATCATTGGAATGCGTGAAGGACCGATGTTTGCAGAAAATTCCATTGGCTATCAGAGCGGTGGTTCATTCCTTGCCTGTGATTACATGAAGGCTGCTCTTGATTCATACCTGCAGGGTCTCTCAGTTTGGCAAACGACAGAACCAACAATGCCGTTTTAAATAATAGGCGCAATGAAATTCAGTAATGCTACCGCAGGCATTTCGCTCTACTTTTCTCACTGGGGAAGAAATGATCAAGGAGCTGGTAGTGTATCGGCAGAAAAAACTTGCTCAGTATCTCTTGAACAGTACGGGATCAAAGGCGGCGTTCTTTTACCTCTTTCTCATAAGATAACCGGTGACTTCTCAGGATGTTTACGATTGAACAGAGCGACTGCAGATTATCATAATACTATGCCTCAAGCTCCTCTTCTGTCGTCTTCCTTTTCAAGTAATGGGTATGAAATGGCGCTCTCGACTCGTTTCTTGTTCAACATATCTCCAACTTTGATAGTTATTCCCTATGTATGTGGGGAATATTTTAAGTACAATCCTGAGCTTTCTTACTCTCCAATAATCTATCTCAGTGTGCCTTACCCAAATGAATACTGGAAAAAGAAAGTTGAATTTGGGTGCGGGGCGCTCCATCATTTTTCAAAAGGATTAGTAAGCGGTGGAATTTCATTCCAGTACATTTCTCTTACAAATGATGCAACAACAAAAAATGGAAATCTTCCACAATTAACTCATTACTCACGATCATTTCTAAACTTTCCTACATTTCAGGCTGGGGTGGAATATGCTCTTACTCCTTGGCTAACAGGACGGACAGGATTTTTCAAACGACTTACATGTCAAACGACGCATACCGATCCGCCACCTCCTTTGAATCCAACGGAAAGTTCGACCACGGTTGAACTTCCCTTTGTTCCTGCGTATGGACTTTCTGCTCAAGAACAAACATTGTCGCTTGGACTTGGAATTTCACTTGGGAATGTTTCTATCAATACATACGTCGCAGAACAGGTGATAGGGAGCGGAACCTATCTCTTAAGCGGAATCCAGCAAAGTATTTTTGGGATTGTGTCGTTAAGTTATAAACTATAGTAAAGGTACGATGATGGATCCTCTTTCAACCCAAATTATGCATTAGAAATTCACAAAGACTGTTGCCTCATCACGCCTTACAGCGCCTCAGCCTTTACTGTAATTTCTTATCATCAACTCACAAACTATGGCAAGGAAGCGAACGTGCTTTTGAGCTTTTCAGCAGATTGGCAGAATCCTTCTTCCTCTTCTTTACTCATTGGCAATGTGAGGACTTCTTCGATACCGTTTGCGCCGACAACACAAGGAAGACTCAGACACATATCGGTTACGCCATATTGACCCGTCATTAGCGTCGATACAGAAAGCACCGAGCGGTAATTTCCAAGTATTGCTTCGACAATCGAGAGCAATCCTAATCCAATAGCATAGTACGTTGCTCCTTTGCGTTTAATAATTTCATACGCTGCGTCTCTCACACTAACAAAGAGAGCATTCATATCTTCGTGATTATATTTTTTGTGTTTGAGAGGAGCAAATTCCTGTAACCGTACGCCGCCGATGTTTGCTAAGCTCCATAGGGGAATTTCACTATCGCCATGTTCGCCAACGATATATGCATGCACGCTTCGTGGATCGACGCCGTAGTACTGTCCTAGTAAAAATCGAAACCGAGAAGTGTCGAGAATCGTTCCAGAACCAATTACTTTTGCCGGCGGGAGCTTCGATTCTTTCAGAGAAATGTAAGTCAATATATCAACGGGATTCGTTGCAATGAGAATGATTCCCTCAGGATTGTAACGTACAATTTTTGGTACAATCGAACGAAAAATTTCTGCGTTACGAGTCAGAAGGTTAAGTCTTGATTCACCGGGCCGTTGCGCTGTACCAGCTGTTACCACCACCACATTTGCTCCTGCAAGGTCAGGGTAATCTCCCGCGATGATTCTCATCGGTTTGGTAAAAGACAATCCATGATTGAGGTCCATCATTTCGCCGATAGCACGGTCGACAACATCGTTCACCAGTACTAATTCACCTGCAATTCCTCGCTGCATTAACGCATACGCAAAGGATGATCCAACCATACCAGTGCCAACGAGTCCAACTTTGCGCGAGCTTCTTTGTTCAAACATAATCTTCTCCTTTTCTATTCCTAACATTTGAACATTTTTAAAAGTTCCTGCATTGTTCAACAATATTAGCTATTCGTTTTCTGTTTCTTGAGCAATAAGGGAACATCCTCTGCTGGAAATGAAAAATCAGGATAAATGTAACGTTCATCGAGCATCGATGATGAACCGTCAATTTCTTCGAATGCAGTATAAGTAGAAAGATCGCCAACATCCATAATACGAGCAATCCTGCGATATGAATCTGAAACTCCCTGTTGCGCTATCTCGACATTTATGCCAACGTCGACTCGAACTGGAACGGTGATGCCCTTCGGCATAAAGAGAGCATTTCGGATAAGCACATCAAATCCATACTGGGTGTTGAATGGAATTTTTTCGTAAATCTCTAACGGCGCTTGTTGATATGCTCCAGTTGCAATAGCATAGAGACCGGTAAGAATACTTACCGCGTTAAGTTTCCTGATGGCGAATTTATCAGGATCGCCTTTCCATCCTCCTGATTCAACAAGAACAGTACTCGTCCCCCAACGTTGAATACTATCTCCGAAGGCTCGCGGTTCGTAGGTGTCGTCCCATCGAGCAATGGAATGAGGAGCAAACGTACCAACAATAGTTGCCAGCAATGAAGCAAGATGTTTTGCGCGAATCCTCACTTCGTTATCAGAACGCCGCTCATTGATGGCGGGTGCAAGAAAGGCGAAAGCTGCAATCTTTTTTGTATTGCCTACAGTTAGGCGCGGATCCTGATCGTGTAGATTGAAGCCAAACATCGGTTCGATTTCATCTCTGACTCGTTTGAGAATCCGAGCTTCCGGTGTTTGCAATGCAAGCGCATCGCGATTCATATCAATGTGATACGCTGTCCTTCGTGTAAATCGTTCTGCGCCATCGGGATTGAGCATCGGAATCATAGAGAGCGATAGCTTTTCCAAAATCAACTTTGCAACAGGATGTTCAGCGTGTTGATGAAACCAACCCAAAATATCTACCAAAGCCATTGTTGCTGTTGGTTCATCTCCATGCATCTGAGACCACAGCAGTACTTTGGTTGCTCCATTACCAAGCGAGTAACAATGGATTGTACGACCTTCTGCAGATGCGCCAACAATTTTTTTAGATAAAAAATTAGAACCATCATACTGTTGAAGCCAGCCGAGCATATCGCTTTGAGTAAAGCGAGATGTTGTAATCGAATGGTTCGAATAGGATTCGTATGTATCAAAAAGTTCGTGAGCAAATTTGAGCAATTCTTCCATAAGCGTCTTTCATTGAATGTTTGAATTTCGATGATGTAAGATACAAGAAACTTCTTTCTTAAACATCATTGGTAGGAATTTTTCGCCGCGCTGGTTTCTTGCTCCTATCAGTAAATTTCACTACCATTTCCAAAAGTATAAATCAAATTGTTATGACAAAACAACAGAAATCACATCGTCAACAAACATCGAAGCCGCCAAACGTATCTCTATCGTTTGATGAAAGTCAGAAGTCAGAAAATCGGCGTGAGGAAATTCGGCTTGTAAGGCTTGCTAAGCAAGGGAATCAGAATGCATTCAAGGAACTGAGACTTAAGTATCACGGAGCGCTCACGCATTTTGTCGCACGGCTTGTGAACAGAAGGGAAGAAGTTGACGATTTAGTACAGGAGGCTTTCATTAAAGCGTTCACATCCATTCAGAATTACAACGAGGAATTCGCATTCTCGACTTGGCTTTTTAAGATTGCTGCAAACAATTCCATCGACTACTTGCGAAAGAAGAAACTCCACACATTTTCCATCAATACGCCATTTGAAACAGAAGATGAAGAATATACATTCGAGCTTCCCGATACCGACTTAAGGCCGGACCAACTTCTCATTTCGAATCAACGTTCGAAAATGCTCGAAGAAGCAATGGAATCTCTCCCGCCGAAGTATCGGCAGGTTATTTACATGCGTCATGTGGAGGAAATGGAATATTCAGAAATTGCAAAGGCTCTCGATGAACCACTGGGAACGGTAAAAGCCCACATCTTTCGTGCGCGTGAAATGCTCTACAAACAACTCAAGCATAAAATACGTCATTATGAATGAAACTTTTCACTTCCTCAATCGTAAGCAAAAAGTAAGCAAAGAATCCTCGACACAATATGAAACAGATATTTACTATACTTATACTCATCATTCTTAACGGCGCAAATGTTTTTGCACTTGTAGAAACACGGCATAGAGAGTACCCTTTTTCGAAAGAGAAACGTCTTCGCATCGAGCTCGAAGTCGCGGTTGGCGAGTTGTACATCAAATCTGGTCCCAGCGAAAAGATCGCTGTCATTGATTATGAAGAATCCGCCGAACTCTCTCAGAAATTGAGCATGACGTATTCGTTAGATGGCACAACAGGAGTTTTAAGAATCAAATTGAAGGATGAAATGAAACTCTTTAAGAATGACTCGAAAAAGAAGAAGGACTATCGGCGGCTAACCCTCAACATTGCTGAATCGATTCCAGTAGAAATGAAAATTGAGATAGGCGCTGGAGAGTGCAATATCGATCTTTCAAAACTATATATTAAATCTCTGGAGCTTTCCGTTGGTGCAAGTAATGTTGAGCTGTATACCTCGACGCCGAACAAAATTTTCGCAGAGAACATTACTATTGAATGCGGCGTTGGAAAATTTGTTGGGAAACATCTTGCAAATCTTAATTTTAGAACGCTCGATTTTCAGGGCGGCGTCGGTTCATATTCTTTGGAGTTTGACGGTACGCTCCGTCAATCCGGCGATGTTTCTGTTGAAGTCGGCGTTGGTTCAGTATCACTGCTATTTCCACCCTCCATTCCTGTAAAAATATATTGCGAAGACCATTGGCTTTCCAGCGCTCACGTTGATGGAAACTTTGACAAACCCTCCTCAGGCATTTTTTTGACGCGAAACTTAAATTATTCCGAGCCCTTTATTACTGTACGAGTGCAATCTGGCATTGGCAGTGTGCAGATCCGGCAAAAGTAGCAGGCTTGGTTTTTAGCGCTTTCCACCCCTTTCTTTCAGAAATGACTTTGCTTTCACACATTCCATGACGTAATGAACAGCGCTTAAGTTAATCTATTCCATCTAAGGATATTCAAGCGGTTTCCGAACACTTGAGTATTCATCTCCGTATGTAGAAAAAATTTAATTTATCTAAGTAAATTTTCCTCCTTGATATTATTGCTTCTACAGCAGTGTTTTTCTAAATTCCAAACAACGTGGATCAGTTATATTAAGTAAATTATGTTGAGGCGAAGTATGAAATTCAAATGTGTATGCGTGGGGTTGCTCGCCCTTTGTTTTTCAAATGCTATTTCACAAGTTCCATCGGCGCAATTAACGATAAAAGAAAAATCAGGATTTTTAGGAATGGGAGGACCTCGCGTTGTTCACATACAACTTTCCTCTCAAGAACCACAAGCTCCAATTACTTCTGACAATGTCAATAGCGGCGCATATTACTATTTCTTTGTAACTCCTTTTGGCGATTGGAAGTTAGATGAAGCATTCCTTACAGAAGAGCTCTCGAAAGTTTCAATATATCAGGATGGAAAAGTATTTCCAATCGAGTGGAAAAGTTCACTCCTTACAATCGGAAACGGCGCTGCGTTGCTTGGATTTTCTAAATCGCTAAAAATCCATCAAGTATTCCTTTTTCAATGCACACTTATCGAAAAAGTAAATCAAGTTGAATTTACCGTGCCGCAGGAATATTGGCCCGGATACTCGATCCTTATATCTAATCTGGACAGAGCTCGGAACGAGGAACAAGCATCGAGGTATCGGGAAGCAATTTGGTACTACGATCAAATTGTCTCCAACCAATCATTTAATATTTTCCCGCAGTATGATAGTATCAAAACGCTGCGAGTTTCGGCTTTTGAAAAAATCCACGATGGAGTATGGAGTTCTTTTCAATCTCTCATGCAATCCGAAAATATTACGGGAAACTATAAGAACGTCATCAGTCAACTTGATAATTACAAACCATCATTGCAGTATATTCTTGACTCTCTCCCGAGGCCGCAATGGAATATCAGCTCATTAGATCCACCTGTTGTTCCTGTTCTCTCGAAAGCTCGAGAATCGTTAATACAAATTTCAACGGTGCGAGATTCACTTCAACATGTTTGGGATGAAGAGACAATACGTTGGATTCTCAATAGCTCATCTTTAGGAAAAAATGGGTATCTCTATCAGTATATCATTGAAACGTTGGCGTATGCGTTCTCTTCTCTTCCTTTTGAGGATACAACTATTACTTCGCTTCAGGTCAATATTCCGGATGAGCTTCGGCAGCGATTAGTCAAGAACAATTTGACCGAATCCTATGAGACTTTCATCAGAGTTTGCAACGAACGATTCCAGATGCACTTGCCAATCTTTCCTGTTGAGTTCCTTCCGAACCTGAGAAATGATACAGCTTCCTTCCCTCTTCCATACTATTCGATGCTAAAAGCAGTCAATGATTACTATAGTGGAAATTGGGTGGATGCGCAAAATGAAGTTTTCACGATTTTCCGAACGTGTTACGAACAAGAACTCACAACTCGATTCGATGCATTACGAGTTGCAATTCGAAACAGACAAACATCTCTTTCATCGGATATTCTGTCGCTCCTCAAGGAAGCTCAGCAAGCCGAGGCAAAGCGAGATGTCAACGGCGCAACAGAACGCTATCGGCAGGTTACGTTAGTTGCCCCGGACTTTGCGTATGGTTTTTTCCTCTTTGGAAAATTTTATGCACGCACCGGCGATATCAATAGAGCGATCTTTTACTTCCAGCGCGCATACGAACTCGATACGATGTACCTTTCCGCATATCGTGAGTGCTATAATAGTTATTTAAAACTTGGAAACTACAAACCGATGATTGATGTAATGAACACCGCTCTTGCAAAAGGAAACAATTTCTGGGAAATCCATTTCAACCTTGGCATGGCATATATGGGAGATGGCGATCTGGCTAAAGCGATTCAGCACTATGAGCAAGCTTTGATGCTAAACCCCAAAAGCTACAAAGCAAATCTACAGCTTGGACTCGCCTATCAGAACGCGAAGAACTATCAAAAAGCTCGTGAGTACTTCAACAATGCAATTGGCATCGATCCTGCTCGTCAGGAAGCGGTTGATTATTTGACAAAGCTTAACGAGCTGCAACGGATGGGGAAATAGATACAATTTATGTAAAGGAATTTTATGGCTGTACAGGACCTTAGTCAGGAAGAAAAATTAAGACGTATTTCTGCTTTATTGCATCAAGTCGATGAAGATGTGAAAGCAAAGAATCTCGAGGGCGCGCTTGAAAAAATTCGCCAGGTATATGAGTTCGACATCAAAAACATCTATGCGCGAGCGTACGAAGAGCGTATTCTCGTAATGATGATGGAACGCGACCGTGAACGGGTGATGAAAGAAGCGGAACAAAAAGCGGCGGAAAAAATTGATGCGGAAGTGAAACGCCGCTTGAAAGATTTCTATCGTCAGCAGGAAGTTGACGCCGAGAAGCGACGCACTGCAGCCAGAAAAGAAGAAGTACTCGAAGAACGCGCCCGGCAAGCGTCGGTAAGCGAAGTAAAACAAGAGACAAGTAAAGATCTCTCCGCTATCGAAAAAGAAACCCTCCAGCGCATCGAGGATTTAGAGAAAAGACTTCTTGCGACAATGGCGGCGCCAGCGCAATCCGCCTCGGTTGAGCTGTCTACAAAGAAGCTTAAAGAGGAGTATGAAGCGAAGCTCCTGGCATACAAAAAGCAGTATGAAGAAGCTGAGGCGGAACGAAAGAAAATTCAGGAAGAAGCATTTGCTCGTATGAAGGAAGAGCAACAACGCACACAGGAACAGCTCATTCAGAAATTCGAAGAAGAACGAAGACTCATCATCGAACGCGAGCGTGAAAAAGAGAAACAACACTCACTCGATGTATACAAATCGATTATGACTCTTTTGATGGAAATGCACGTTTCAGGAGATATACAATCTTCGATCCTCCAATCGCTTAAAATTTCCCTTGGCATTAGCGATACTGAACATATGACAATAGAACGAGAAGTTCAGGTTCGAGCATACATCGAAGCGGTGCGCTTGCTCTATCAAGCTCCACAACAAACCGAGGAAGATCAACTCCATTTGAAGAATCTACGAGAACTCTTCCACATCAATGAAGATGAACATTTATCAATTGTAAAACGAATTACGAAAGAGCTTGGACTTCCAGACGAAACAGCGGTTATTATTGCCATTGATGATGATCCCGCGATTCGAATGTACATCGATCATATTCTCAAACGCACGTACAAAACGGTTATTACAAGCGTCAATGCGGAAAGCGCTATTGTCGAAATTCAAAAAACCCCGCCATCGCTTATTATTAGCGACGTAAATCTCGGTACTGGCGTGATGAGCGGTTTTACATTTTTTGAAAAAGTTCGAAATGGAGAATATGGAGAATCTCTCAAAAATCTTCCGCTCATTCTCATTAGTTCTATGGAAGATGAATTTTTCCTCCGAAGCGCTCGTCAGTTAAAAGTCAAAACATACATTACAAAACCATTTACAAAGGAACAGCTGGAGACGGCAGTAAAAGAAGCGCTCGCCTAATTCTTATTTTGTTGAATAATGCCAATAGAATAGTGGCTTCGATATGAGCTATCGCTCACCTCAGCCGTCGTCGGGATTTCGGTTGCCGAGTAGCCGTAAGGCGTATCGAGGCAACACTCTGCAAGTTTCAAAAACTTAATTTTGGGTAGAAGCTTTCGCTTCCCCTATTTCTTCTCTTCTACTTGTCAAAGATACCCGGAAAATTTGTTGGATTGTACGCTCTACCGCAATGGAATACGGTAGCGAAGCGTAACGCCCCCATTCAGTTGAGTAGAAACATCGAAGTCGTACAGCGTTGCGCCGACGTAAGCATCGACAATATTAAGGATATAGGTAAGAGCAAGGTAGAGTGTAAACTCATCTCGTTTGTCGTGGTAGTAATCGCGTGTACTCTTGTAAAAAGTATTCCCGATGTGTGAAATCGTATCCTGTTCTACGGAAAGTCGGTATTGCTCTCTGAAATCTTTATAATATGAATCTGCTTTGTGATACTGCGAGTAAAAGAAAGCGCCGCATCCCCAGATAATTGGAATCGTATAATATCGCTTTGCATATACCTGACCGGCTCCCGGAAGAGCGGCGGAAAGCGCAATTGCAAGCTTACCGGATTTCGGTTGACGAAGAACAGGCGAAACTTGTTGCGGCTGTGTTGCTTTGATTGAGTCCGAAACGATTTCTAAATGATAAATTGCATCCTGACTCAAGAGAGAGGATGAAAATTCAAAGCACAAAATGGCAAAAAGAATTGTGTATCGTAGTAAGCGCTTCACGATTATTCAACAATTGCTACAACTTCTATTTCAACGAGCGCATCTTTTGGAAGACGAGAGACCTCAACCGTCGAGCGAGCTGGCGCTAACGTATCGAAGTATTTTGCATACACTTCGTTCATCGCTGCAAAATCATTCATATCTTGTAAGAAAACAGTTGTTTTGATAACATTTTTGAACGACGATCCTCCAGCCGCTAGAATTTCTCCAAGATTGTGGAGCGCCTGTTCTGTTTGTTCTTTAATTGTAGAGCCAACGATCGTGTTTGTTTGCGGATGAAGCGGAATTTGACCTGCAGTGTACAGAAACTTATTATCAACAAGAATAGCCTGTGAATATGGACCTACCGCGGGCGGTGCATTCGGTGTAAAGATAACTCTAAGCGACATTCTGTTTTTTATCCTCTTAAGGTTGAGATCATTATCTTTTTTATTGGCGTTTGTTCCCTGCAGAAAATAATTCAAAGAGTCGTTCAAAATCATCGAGCGAATAGAATTCGATAATGATCTCGCCTTTTCCATCGCCTTTGTTTTGAACGCGAACTTTTGTTCCTAGAAGCTCTCGAAGTTGTCCTTCAAGGTGCTCTAACTCTCCGCCATTTTCTGTTCGATGAGCCTGCGAACCACTCTTTGCGTTATGCTTTCCAATATTTCGTACAAGATCTTCAACTTTACGGACCGAGAGCCCTTCCGCTACAATTTTTTCATAAAGACGAAGTTGAGTCCGTTCGTTTGGAAGATTGATAAGAGCGCGAGCATGTCCAGTTGTAATTTTATTTTTACGAAGCCCTTCCTGAATTTTCTGCGGAAGCTTCAATAAGCGAAGAAAATTCGTTACTGTTGTCCGATCTTTCCCAACGCGTTTCGCAATTTCATCCTGCGATAAGTGGCACTCATCAATGAGACGTTGGTATGCAACGGCGATTTCCATCGGATTGAGTAACTCTCGCTGAATATTTTCCACGAGAGCAAGTTCCAGCATTTCCTCGTCTGTTGCTATGTTGATGATATATGCCGGAATAGCTTTTAGACGAGCCATCTGTGCAGCGCGAAGTCGTCGTTCGCCCGATATCAACTGATAGCCGCTGCTTATTCGGCGCACGGTTACAGGTTGAATAATTCCTTTCTCTCGTATTGAATTTGCTAATTCTTCCAGCGATGACTGGTCAAAATCTGTTCGGGGTTGAAATGGATTCGGCTGAATTCTCTCGAGTTCGATTGTTGCGATAATACCATTCTCACCCGTATCTCGCTTCAGAGTGGAATCATGGATATTGATTTCTGGAAGCTGTGATTTGGGAATGAGAGCATCGAGCCCGCGACCTAAAACTGATTTCTTTGGCACATTCATAGCTGTTATTGAACCCTCTCATGAATTACTGAATCGAGGGCAAAGAATTTATTATTCGCTAAAACTTCTTTTGCCAGCTCCATATAGTGGCGTGTTCCAGTGCAAATTGCATCGTAGAGAATAATCGGCTTCCCAAAACTTGGCGCTTCGCTCAGTCTAATGTTGCGCGAAATAATCGTATTGAAAACTTTTTTCCCAAAGTACCGCTTCACTTCATCAACAATTTGATTGGAGAGCCGCAGCCGTGAGTCGTACATTGTCAAAAGAACGCCTTCGATATCAAGATTCGGATTTAATTCTCGCTTCACCATATTGATTGTATTGAATAATTGTCCCAGCCCTTCCAGTGCAAAGTATTCGCACTGGACAGGAATTAAAACAGAATCTGCCGCGGTGAGCGCATTGAGCGTAAGCAATCCAAGCGATGGTGGACAATCAATAATAATAAAGTCGAAACGATCGCGAATCTCGCGTAGCGCCGTTGAAAGAAGTTGTTCGCGTGAATCTTTCTCAACTAATTCAACTTCCGCTCCAACTAGATTGATGTTTGCAGGAATAAGAGAAAGGAACGGCATTTGTGTTGGCTGAATTGCCTCCGATGCCGTGATGTCGCCAATGAGTACCTCGTACATTGTTTTACCTTTTGGTCCCACCGAACCAACTCCACTTGTCGTATTTGCCTGCGGATCATTATCAACAAGCAGAACTTGCTTTTCCGCAGCAGCAAGCGATGCGGCTAAATTAATTGCGGTTGTTGTTTTTCCAACTCCGCCTTTCTGGTTTGCAATGACGATTGTCTTTCCCACGTTTTTTATAGTATCCATTTTTGAAAAATATACCGCTTTTTCTATAGCTGTGCAATTCTATTTTTTATTCGCTTGAATGTTGCGGCGACTTTTGTTAATTACTATTCGATGACGCCAACAATTTCAGGACATAGTGAGTTCAACGTCCTTACGCCTCTTGAGGGTTATGCTCTGTGGGCAATTTCAGCCGAACCTCTTGCAGGCCGGCTGAAATCCATTCTTCATACATTGAGCCACCGATATAACACGACATTGTTTCCTCCACACATTACGATATTAAGCGTCAAAGTTGGAGATAAAGAACAATTGAAAGCACATTGTAAGGCACTGGCAAATTCGTTTTCTTCTTTTGATATTTGCTTCGATAAAATTGGTGAATCCGATTCTGTGTACCGCTGTCTTTATCTTCTTCCAAACCAGAGCGATGATTTATACAATCTTCACAACTGCGCAAAAAGAATTTTGTCTTTAAATGAACCTGACAATTATTTTCCACACCTTAGTCTCATCTATGGCGCTATACCGCAGCAGGAAAAAGAAAATGTAAAGAAAGTACTTCAACAAATATTGCCATTGGAAGGAACAATAAATTCTCTTGCGCTCTGGTCGATCAATGAAACTCCTGAACAATGGAGAGAACTTGCGATTTTTCCATTGCGTGCCGTCCATTAAGATTACCATACAGAGTTTGCGCTGGCGCTTGTGATTTTTTTACTTGCAAACTATTGTTCGACTTGTTACTTTACCTGCAAAAGATTATGGGGTACTATGAAAAAAGTTCTTTTCTTCTTCATCCTCGTATTTTTTGCCTGCAATCCTCTCTTTGCAAGGCAACTACCACAAGAACACACGGGGGATATCTCTGTAAGCGAATTCCGTACGCTTCCACATTTTCCTCCAATGAATCAAGACTCGACGCTTGTTTGCTGGAGCTTTGCGACAACATCGTTCCTTGAATCGGAAATGATGCGACTTGGCAAACCTCCTGTTCAATTATCGGTAATGTACTTCGTGTATTATCGGCTGCTCGAAAAATGTCGCTCGATTCTTACAAATCATTCTCCAGAGCATTTTTCATCGGGAGATTTATTTACTGGCGTTATGGATATAGTATCCACGCACGGAATTGTACCTGCAAGCGCATACGAAGGCAAGAAATCGTCAACAACATGCTATGTTCATACGCATCTTTACGAACAGATTGATTCCTTACTGACCGATGCAATAAAAAACAATGAGCAAGATACGGCAAAGGTACTAACTCAGGTTGAAAATATTCTAAAAAGATATCTAGGCGCGCCGCCATCTCATTTTAACTATGAAGGGAACATATACACGCCAATTTTATTTCGTGATTCTGTTGTAGGATTGCCGTGGAATGCGTACGTTGCAGTAACGTCGTTTGGATATGCTCCTTATTTTCAATTTATTGAATTAAAGGTACCAGATAATTGGAAGCACAGCGCTCGTTACTTCAATGCGCCGATAGAATTTTTCTTGGGAGCAATTCGTGAAGCGGTTGTAAATGGATTCACTGTTGTTATCGACGCCGACATCACTGAACCATCGTATATCGAAACGAAACAATGGTGCGTTGTACCGAATGCAACCAGAATAGATTGGAAACAAAAAGCAAGCGAACGCGACCGAATGTTTGCCAATGGAGAAACTACCGATGACCATTTGATGCATATTGTTGGCTACACACAGAAAAACGGAAACGACTGGTACCTTGCAAAAGATTCCTGGCACACAGCTTGGGAAGGACCAGGAAAAGGATATATGATGATTCACTCGTCGTACATAGAGTACAAATCGCTTGCATTCTACACCCATAAGAATGCTCTTCCATCGCTTTGGGAATTTATGGAAAGTAAAAAATATTAAGGTAGAAGAAATTTTCATTTTAGATTATTGATATGAATAGACAGATTTTAATTATTGACGATGACGAAAATGTACGGCTAGGCCTTCGCATGCTCCTGATCAGTGAGGGTTACAATGTTCTCGAAGCGAAAAATGGGAACGAAGCTCTTGCTCTAATGGAATCAAAAAAACCGGATGTAATTCTTTGTGATGTTGAAATGCCAATTATGGATGGTTTCGAGTTCCGAAGAATTCTCCTTCAGAACCCTGAGTTTGCACTCATACCATTTTTTTTCCTCACTGGACACACATCAATTTCAGAAACAATATATGGGTTGGATTTAGATGCCGACGATTACATTCAGAAAAATGTCAATGCAGCGGTACTTCGCAAGAAGATCGAACTCGCCATAAAAAAACGCCAGCTTGAGCAGCAAGCAGCAATTGACGCATTGGCTGAAGCGTCGCTCTCGACGAATTTGCAATTACTTCCTAAAACACCGCCGAACGTCCCCGGCTACTCGATTTTGCAAGCATACCATGCTTACCGTGATACCCCTGGCGGCGACTTCTTTGATTATATCACCATCTCCAATGATACGACATTTGTTGTTATTGGCGATGTGATGGGAAAGCAGTGGAAAGCATGGATGTTTGCTCAAGCTTACATTGCCTACGTGCGCTCTACTATTCGTACGCTTGCGAATATTGATTCTCAGAAAGTTACTCCAGCTTTTATCCTCACTCAGCTCAATTCTATACTTTGCAATGATGAGAAAACAGTCGACGTACTTTGTACTCTCGCAATTGCTCAACTCCATCATCGCTCCAAAGATGTTGTGTATGGAAGCGCCGCACACGTACCGGCTTTACTTCTCTCCGCGTCAAAAGATGTTCCGCAAGAAATTGATCATGGCGCGGCTCCTATTGGTCATAATCCAACGACACAGTATACAGATTATTCTTTCTCGATGGAAAAAGGAGATACTCTTCTTTTGCTTACCGATGGAATTACAGAAGCTTCCGCTAGTAATGGTACTGATTACAGCGAAGAGCAATTACCAAAAAAATTCGTCGAGAATAGAAATGACGAACAACTTGCCGAACATCTCTATCAAAGCGCTCTCGTCTTTACAGGAAAAAATGAATCGGATGACGATGCAACCATTATTGTCATCCGTAGAAATATGATATAAATTCAAATTTCGTTTCCTTTAGCTCTAATTATGCAGTTAGAAACAAGAAAAAATATTTCTAACAAGAGATGCAATTTATCAAGGTGTTTGTTCTTTTCTCTTGAAAGAAAACGAACAAAAGGTTACCCAAAATGTGCACAGGAAAAATTTACATCAATTGAATTATCATTAGTTCATAGTTTGAGTTTAAGATTCAAAAAAATATGGATAAAACATTGGCTCACTTCGTTGCACAAAATTAACTTGTCTCGCTGAAAGCGCGAGCCTCAAACAGAATTTTGTGCGGATGCTTCGTTCGCCTTGTTTTACATACCATATTTTTCTTAGGTCGGTTTTCCCAAAAATGGAGAGCCGTTGCCTCGATACGCTCTCCGAGCTACTCGGCAACCGATTCTCTGACGGTGGCTGAGTAGAGCGATAGCTCGTATCGAAGCCACCATTTTGGTTATTTTTTCTTTCGCCTATTTCATTATTTTACTTCATCTTATACCTCTACTGTTAACGTTATAGCATAATCCGGGTACAAGACTTCTGCATATTCCAACATTTTTATCCCTCTTGTAGAAGTTACAAAGAACTTCGCCATGGAGACGGAAATCCCTGTTGTATCAAATTCCATAATTCATTGAAATTACAAGAGTTAGCGCTTTTACTATTATCGCTTAGACTATGATTTTTTTGGCACGTTGAATGAATCAATCTCTTATAGAAAGAGTGAAAGGGAACGACAATGAAACGGATATTAACAATAGCAATAGCAATCATCGTTGGAACAGCAATTACTTTTGCTGGCGATAATACTCTAACCATTACCAAAACATCCTCGACAAAAGCTGCCGTCATCCTTAAGAACGTTGAACCAGTCGCTGGATTACAATTTACCATTCAAGCTTCATCTAATCTCGTCCTTCAGAAACCAGAACGCTCCGAGCGTACTGTTTCTTCCGATTGGACCGTTGCGTCCTACATTGTCAATGATACGGTTGTCAACGTTGTGATTGTCAGCCTTAGTCAGACGCTCTTTGAAGCAGGCGCTGGCATGCTTCTCGAACTCGCCTTCGCCGAAACAGACTACAGTGATGAAAGCGCTATTGCGCTTGTCAATGTTAAAGTAGCAAATCCAAAAGCAGAGAAAGTATCCGTTGATGTCGAAAATATTCGCTGGAATAATGCAAAACCAATAGCGCAGGAAGAAGAAGATTTCTTCGAATTGGTTCCAAACTATCCCAATCCCTTTAACCCAGAAACACGGATTAGCTACGTCTTAAAGAAACCTGCACACGTGAAATTAACGGTCTATGATATTCAAGGACGGGAAATCGAGTGTTTAGTTGATAAAGATCATAACGCTGGCGAGTACACTGAACGATGGAATGCTTTAGAAAGCAGGCGAAATCTTGCATCGGGTATTTACTTCGCTCAGCTTCTTGTCGATGGGCACAGTGTAACGCAGAAGATGATGTTAGCAAAATAATTCTCCCCGCAGTTCCCCCCAAAACATCTGTGGGTCAGCCTCCCCCACAGATAGAAAGAGCCCAGTTGGTGGCTGGGCTCTTTGCCTTTTAAATGTTTCTGAATTAACTATGGAATAAATAAAAAAGTCGCTGGGCGAGGGGAGGTTTTAAACCCAGCGACTATAATTGCGTACGGTGTGGGGTACCGAACGCTGTTTTTATTATAATATTCAAAATGGAAAAAATCAATTGCCATAACAAAAATTTTTGAGCCAAAAACATCATGTGATCTTTATCACATCTTCTTAATTTCTGGGAATGAGGTTCTTCTCTGCACTATATAATTTTTTTAAGTATATCCCAAATTTACTACGGTAAGCTATTCCCTCTTATTCTTCAACAGAGAATAAAAAGCTCAAATGGTAATTGTCGTATTTTCAATAGCAGCTTCACATTCAAATTTATATCCACGGCTCTTGATCTCTTTTTTACACTTTTTCAATATTTCATCAACTTTATCATCGCTATGATTTTGGTCGTGGTGAAAAAGAAAGAGCCGTTTTACGTTTGCTTCTGCAGCAACGCGGAGCGTAAAGAGATAGTCGGAATGTCCCCAACCCACACGATCATAATATTCTTCTGGAGTATAGGTTGTATCGTGGATGAGAACATCTGCAGAATTGCAGAAGTCAAAAATCCTTTGATTAGGATCTCCTGAAGAGGTAAGAAATTTTTCTTTCACTTTATGTTCAAAGTTCGTAAGTGATTCCGCTACAGCTCGATCGAACGGCTCATTATCGCTAATATAGACCAACGTCTTTCCCTTATACTCCAACCGATATCCAACAGTAAAACCAGGATGATTCACAAAAATCATTTTAGCAGTTGCATCGTAAATTTTTAACTCACCTTCTTCTTTGATTGGTATAAAATTGATGTTAGCTTTTAGATCGTGGAGCTGAACCGGAAAATAAATTCTATTCATTTGTTCGGCAATAATTTCACTTAAAGATTTTTCTGGCCGTTCAGTACCAATAATAGTTAGTTCATTACCAGGAATAAATGCCGGTTTAAAAAATGGAAAGCCTTGAATATGATCCCAGTGTGGATGGGAGATGAGCAAATAACCGTTGACCGATTCTCCTTTATTGATAAGATCATCGCCAAAATTTCTAATACCAGTCCCTGCATCTAAAATAATAAGGCGATCACCATCTAAACGCAACTCTATGGAAGGAGTGTTGCCTCCATATCGAACTGTATGTTTCCCTGGAGTTGGAATTGATCCTCGAACACCCCAAAACGTTAGCGTCATCATAATTACACTCCCTTTCCTTGTCTTATAGCGCTAGCATAATCAATATAATGTTGAGATGATTGAATAATTGATTGCTTCTCATCTTCTGTCAATTGCCTTTTTATAGTACCTGGAACGCCAGCAATGAGTACGTTATCTGGTACTTCAAATTTTTCTAACACCACTGTACCCGCGGCTATAATCACATTATTTCCAATGGTCGCTCCATCAAGTATAATTGATCCCATTCCGATTAACGAGTAATTACCAATTTTGCAACCGTGAAGAATTGCTCCATGTCCAATAGTATTGTACGAGCCAATTTGGACAGGGTACTTATCCTGCGTCACATGAAGCATTGAAAGGTCTTGAATGTTTGTACCCTCACCAATGTAAATGCTATTGATATCCCCTCTTAACACCGAATTGAACCAGACGCTACAATTTCGTTCTATCTTAACATCACCAATAATCCGTACACCATCAGCAAGAAAAACGCTCGAATGAATTTGTGGACTTTTATTGCAATAAGGTTGAAGAGTAACCATTACTTACTCCAGCGTGGTGGTTCCCAATTTTCCCTATTCCACTTCCGAAGTTCAACTCGAACACTCCCCAATATGACCTTTAGCCGAGCGGTAATTGGTACTGCAGCGCAATCGTTACTAAACCAACCTTCAAATCCACCAGACAATCCAAAGATTCCTGTAAAATCTGCCACGCCGCGGAAATGGACACAATCAATAGGATAATCAACTTCATCAATTTTTACTTTTTTGGATTCATTAAAGAAATGGAAATCAGTTTTTCGTTCGCTATTTTCAATACAAGTTGGAACCGTCGTATCAGCTTGTTGATGCACATTTGCACGTGCGAAGTAAAACAAGGACAAGCCATCTTGAGATTTCTGACTAATCAAAACTGTATCCCTTTCGTACGGGTGAAGAGAACCATTTTTCGTTTTCTTTCCTTTTTCGAAATACATTTTTTGTGAATGGTAATCAAAAATCATTCGCTGATAAGATATTTCTTTATTGGAACTATCTTCTCCACTCCACTCGTAAGAAAATACATCTTTATCCATAAGAGTAAAGAAGTGCACGTGGAGATTAACAAGCCACGATAAGGATGGATTTGAATCAATGTACGCAGCAGCCCGATATGCTACTTTTCCATTGTGAACGGTTCGATCAAGAATCTTTAGCCGAATTGTTCCAATGTTAAACAAAGAATAATGAACGCTGTACTCCAATTCCTCTCCTACCTGCAGCATCGATTCTGGGTTTTGGACTGACGATTTAGCTTCTGCAGAAAAGACAATACCAAGCATTCCAAAAAATATAGCAACAGCCGCTCCTAATTGGAATGATATCTTCTTCAAAAGTTTAAAGAAGATTGTTCTCATTTCTGTCGCAAAAGAACACTCAGTATTTATAAATTCAAGGAATGATTTACTGTTTACCATTGGATAGTTTCGCCATTTTTTCTGCTTCAGGGAATAATGTTAGCGCTTTTTGCATTTGAGTATCGACATCTAAAATCACCGAAATATATCCTTCAAAACCAAATAACCATTGCGCTATATGTGCTTTTATCCATGATTTAATAAGCGCTTTATCTTTTTCGTATTCTTTTTCGTCAATTTTAATTTCTTTGGCTTCAACCATTTTCCTAAAATCATTCAACATCTCATTGGAAACTGTAAATTGTTTCTTAAACGCTTCTACATCTTTTCCATATTTTTGGCGAAGCGATGCGCCAGGACCTTCGACATAGGATTTCGAAAAATCATAAAATATGTTTCGGCGAAATATCGTCTGGACAAGTCCGGTAACATTCCCTGATTTAACAATATAATCCGGCGTAATTCCTCCGCCACCAACGACGGTACGTCCACCAAATGTCTTAAACTTCGGAACGGTTGAATCCGCTTTTTCATCGTGAGTATGAGAAATATTCTCTCCTTCCTCTTCATCACGCTGGAAAGCTTCGAGTTGGTATTGCATCTTGTCCTTTCCTTCATAAGGCCTTTGAATGAGTCTGCCGCTTGGCGTGTAGTACCGCGCTACAGTAAGACGAAACGCCGAACCATCGCTCAACGGAATTTGACGCTGCACGAGTCCTTTCCCAAATGTTACTTCTCCAACAATCAATCCTCGATCCCAATCCTGTATTGCGCCAGCAACAATCTCGCTTGCGCTTGCGGATGCATTATTGACGAGCAGAATAAGAGGAATCGACTCATAAGGATCTCCCGATTGTGCATAGTAACTTTCTTCAAATTCAGGACGGCGTCCTTTTGTATAGACAATCGTACGAGGTTTGTTCGCTGTTCCACCAGAGAGGAACTGGTCAGCCATCAAGTAAGCCTCCTCAAGATATCCACCGCCATTATCCCGAAGATCAAGAACAAGTTTTTTCATTCCTTGCGAAGAAAGTTTACGCATTGCATTTTCAAATTCTTCGTGTGTAGTTTCCTTAAACTGATTGACACGAATATATCCCACGTTTTCATCCAGCATCAATGCGGCATCGATACTGTAAATTGAAATAACGTCTCGAATAATTTCAAAATCAAGTAATTGATCCACACCCGGACGACGAATGGTAACTTTAACTTTAGTTCCTTTCGGTCCACGTAAACTTTTCATCACCATATCGTCGGTAAATTTTATTGATGAAGAATCATTGATCTTTACAATGCGATCATTCGAAAGAATTCCCATACGAGCAGATGGACCTCCAGCAATTGGCTCAATCACAGTTATAGTATCATTGATGACCCGGAATGCTATTCCGACGCCTTCAAATTTACCTTTAAATTCTTCAACAACTTTTTCATACTGTTTTGGCGGAATGTAGACTGAATGGGGATCGAGAGAATCGAGCATCCCGACGATTGCAGCTTCTGTCAGTTTTCCGGTGTTAACTTCATCGACATAATTCTTATCGATAAAGCTGAGAATATCGCCAAACTTTTTAATCTGATTGTAAATTGAATCAGCTGAAAATAATTTTCCAATGCCTGCGCCGAGCATAAGACACAGAAGCATTAGTATCGAAACTGTAATCAGTGAAAATCTTTTTTTCATAGCATAGTTCCTTATGAAAGAAAAACTTATGTTCCTTTGCCGTTTTTTTTCGGCGTCGTTCGTCATAGTCATCTCCCTTGTATTGTTTTGCCCAACTGCCCTTTTTGTTTCAAAAACAATACCAAAAACTTACACGTTGTTTTTCATTTTAAATAATAAATGGATAAGAAGCTAATTCCTTATAAAACTCTCTTCATTGATAGGAAATTATTCAGGCTTCATTTGTGGAAATAAAATAACATCCCGTATTGATTCCTGGTTCGTTAATAACATCGTCAGACGGTCGACTCCAATTCCAAGACCTGCGGTAGGCGGCATTCCATATTCCAACGCTCGAATGTAATCTTCGTCGAGTACTTGAGCTTCCATGTCGCCTCGCGCTCGTAATTTCATTTGCTCCTCAAATCGTGCACGTTGGTCGATCGGATCATTTAATTCAGAAAAAGCATTACAGAGTTCTTTCCCATTGACGATAAGTTCAAAGCGCTCGACAACGCCAGGTTTTGTTCGATGTTTCTTCGCCAGCGGCGACATTTCTATTGGATAATCTGTGATAAATGTCGGCTGAAGAAGCAGAGGTTCGACTTTCTCGCTGAAAATTTCATCGATAATCGTTCCACTGCCCGCTGATGGTTCAACTTCAATGTTGAGTTCTTTTACAATTGCTCTCAATTCATTTTCCGACGCGCCTTCTATATTCTTCCCGGTAAATTCTTTGATTGCTTCGAACATTGAAAAGCGTTTCCATGGCGGCGTAAAATCTATTTCACGTCCATTGATATTTACACGCGTCGATCCGTTGACTGCAAGAGCAACAGTTGAAATAAGTTCTTCTACAAAAGACATCATCCATTGATAATCTTTATATGCAACGTACACCTCAAACATTGTAAACTCTGGATTATGGGCTCTATCCATTCCTTCGTTACGGAAATCCTTTCCAATTTCATAGACGCCATCGAAGCCGCCAACAATCAAGCGCTTGAGGTAAAGCTCATCGGCAATACGTAGAAATAAATCAATATCGAGAGCATTGTGATGCGTGATGAACGGGCGTGCAGATGCTCCTCCATACAACGGCTGAAGAATTGGCGTCTCAACCTCGAGATAGCCGCGTTCATCACAGAACTTGCGAATAGCATTGATGATTTTAGCTCGCTTCAAAAAAACCTGACGAACATCTGGATTCACAATAAGGTCAACATACCGCTGACGATATCGAAGCTCTTTATCAGAAAAAGGATCGTAAACAATTTTATTTCCGTGCTCGTCTAATTTTTCTTTTACAACCGGCAGTGGACGGAGAGATTTTGCAAGTAACTCCAATTTTTGAGCGTGGATTGTTATTTCTCCCATCTTCGTACGGAAGACAAATCCTTCGACGCCAATAATATCGCCAATATCCATAAGTTTGAACGCATCGTACATTTGTCCAATGTCATCCTTCTTGAGATAAATTTGGATTTTCCCATGTGAATCCTGAATGTGGCAGAACGATGCTTTTCCCATTCGACGGAGCGACATAATTCGTCCAGCCACAGCGACAGTTCTTGGCGGCTCATTCTCATTGTATGATTCAATGATCTCATGCGAAAACGCATTACGAGGAAATTCATAAGCGTATGGATTGACGTTCATTTCAAGGAGCCGTTGCAATTCCTCACGGCGCCGAAGCATTAGGTCGTTTAATTCTTGTTGCTCTGAGTTATCGTGTATTTGTTCATTCATTATATTTCTTCATAAATTAGTTTTACAAAAGATGAAGTTTTGAGGGAGCGCATCGTTCATAGAGTCCGCTCAATTCACATAATCGATTTCCTAAGTACGGCGGAACTTGATCCCAACTAAATCGCCAACGCCAATTCCCCTCGACTGTGCCAGGTGTATTCATTCGTGCAGAGGAATCCAGTCCAAGCACATCCTGAAAAGGAATGAGAGCAAAATCAGCAATCGACATCAGTGCAAGACGGATGAGATCCCAGTGAATTTCATGTCCATCGGTCTGGCAATATCTTCGTACAAAATCTCGTTCATGTTCAGAAGCTTTACTGTACCATCCTCGAGTTGTATCATTGTCGTGCGTTCCGGTATAAACAATCGTATTGCGTTCGTAGCGGTGCGGTAAATATTCATTATCGGTCCCTCCGCCAAAAGCAAATTGAAGAACGCGCATACCAGGATAGCCAAGTTTCTTTCGTAAGGCATGAACTTCTTTTGTTATGATTCCAAGATCTTCTGCAATAATTTGCAGAGATTTGCATTGCTGTTGAACAGCCTTAAAAAATTTTTCACCGGGTCCTTTTCTCCACACGCCATTGACCGCAGTTTCTTCTTCAGCGGGAATTTCCCAGTAGGATTCAAAACCTCTAAAATGATCGATTCGAATAATATCATACAATTCAAGAACTTTCTTGAATCTTGAAATCCACCATGCATAACCACTGGATTCCATCACATCCCAACGATACAATGGATTTCCCCAGCGCTGTCCTGTGTTACTAAAGTAATCTGGTGGAACACCCGCGACAAAAGTTGGATTACCATCTTCATCTAAATAAAATAGATGTTGATTTGCCCAAACATCAGCGCTATGGTGTGCAACAAAAATGGGAAGATCGCCAATAATTTGTATCCCTCGTTCGTTTGCATAGCTTTTTAATTTTTTGAATTGACGAAAGAAATTCCATTGTATGAATTTATGGAAATCAATCTGCTGCTGAAATTCCTTCGTAGCTTTTTCTAAAGCGCTCTTCTCACGCCGAACAAGCGAAGACTCCCACGAAGTCCATTCGATTCCTTCGTATTGTTCATTCAACGATTGAAAAAGAGAATAATCTTCGAGCCAGTAAGATTCCCTTGAACAGAATTCTTCAAAGCTATAGTGAAGCGAGGTACGTTGTATACGAAAATTTTGTGAGGCTTTTCTAAGAAGATTCATCTTAACCGAGGTAACTCGCTCATAGTCCACTTGATGAGGATTATTTTCAGAAAATTGTAAATCAGATTCCGAAAGCCAGCCTTGCTCTTTAAGCTCCACCAAATCAATGAATAGCGGCTCTGTCGCAAAAGCTGAAAGCGCCATATACGGAGAATTGCCATATCCAATTGGACACAACGGCAACAATTGCCACAACGACTGTCCAGCGTCAACAAGCCAATCTACAAAATGATATGCAGAACCGCCGACATCGCCGATACCAAACATTCCTGGCAAAGATGAAAGATGTAATAGAATACCGCTTGACCGATGTAGTTCCATTGAAATTTGCTTTGTCTTTTATTGTTTATTGTATATTAGTCAAAGAATAGATTCGTTTCACTTCCTCGTTTGTAAGGAAACGCCATTTCCCACGCGGCACGCCAATCGGAGTCAATCCTGCAAAACCAGCTCTGTCCAATTGTTTTACATCGTAACCGAGAGCTTCGAACATACGACGTACTTCCCTATTTCTTCCTTCGCAAATAGTGATGAGTACTTTTCTTCGTTTAGAGCCTTGAATAATATCGGCTGAAAGAGCTTTAGCAATTCCATCTTCTAAATGAACGCCTCTCTTCAATCGCCTTAGAGCTTCATCTGTGATTTGTTTATCGAGTGTAACGCGATACATTTTTTCAATTTTATATTTTGGATGAAGTAAAGCATTCGCAAAATCGCCATCGTTCGTAAAGAGAAGAACTCCGGTGGTATTCCGATCCAATCGTCCGACAGGATATACGCGATATTTAGTTTTTAGATAATCCATTACCGTTGTTCTTCCTCGCTCATCCTGCATTGTCGTTATGGCATCTTTTGGTTTATTCATTAAGATATAAATTTTCTTTTCAACGCTTGCTACCGGTTTTCCGTTAACCGTAACCTTATCATTTTCGGGATCGATCTTGACGCCTAATTCAGTTACAACTTTTCCATTCACTCGCACTACGCCGCTGCTTATTAACTCATCGCATTTCCTCCGCGATGCAACACCTGCCATTGCAAGGAATCGATTTAATCGAATATTTTCTTTATGAAGCCTTGAATTTTTTCTTTCCATACTTTCCATCGGGATTTTTGTTTATCGGGTTCTGAAGGTTGTGAAATTTCTGGAACGGCGTATTCATTGGATACGTTATTTTCAAAAGCATTTTCGACTGTTCCCTCTAATCCAATCGGCTCTGAAGTCGTTAATTGTTCCTGCTCTTTAACATCTAAATTATCAGGAATATTTTTTTCTGCTAACACGCTTGAACTGAGAGCCTCGTTATTGTCTTCTGAATGCGTATCCGAAACATTTGTTTCATTTTGTTCTATAGCCGCATTTTGAATTTGGGAAATATTATTTTCTCCTGTATTCCCTGCTTGAATATCCTTTGTTGTATTCTCTGATGTCTCAGGTTCGGAAGATAACGGTACCGCTGAATTAGTCCCTTCAGAAAAATCAATCTGTTCTTGAGGAGAGTTCTCATTTTCGGTTCTATGGAGAATGCGAATTTCGCGAATACGCTTTCGTGTAAAAATCTGAGCTCCTTTTTGTTCAAGCTCGGCTTTTTTCTTTGGAATATGAGGCAGTCGAGATTTAAATTCTTCCTGTTCTTTCTTCATTGCTTCAGCGCCTGCTTGAGCTTCGAGCATACGACGTTCCGTCTCGAATTGACTTTCGCCAAGAATTTCTTCGATCTCTCGCGGACGAGGCAAATCGGTAACATCATTCAATCCAAAGTGCTTCAAAAATTCTTTCGTTGTTCCGTAGAGAAGTGGCCTGCCAACCGTTTCCGCTCTACCTGTGATAGCAATCAATTCTTTCTCCAGCAATGTTTTCAGAACATAGTCGCAGTTGACGCCGCGAATTTTTTCGATTTCAGCTTTTGTGATTGGTTGCTTGTAGGCAATAATTGCAAGCGTTTCGACTCCGGATTGTGAAAGTTTCCGTCGCCCTTGTTCTTTGTGAAGTCTTCCCAACCACTCCGCGTACTCAGAGCGCGTTGCAAATTGGTAACCGCCAGCGATACTTACAATTCGATACGGCCTATCAGATTTTTCATATTCGCTGTTCAGTTCTTCCACAATTTTGCGGATCGTCTCCGTGTCAATTTGCCGTTGTTCACCACGGTTTCCTTCATCCATCTGAAAAATCGTTCGGATTTGATTAATAGATAAAGGTTCCTTTGCTGCAAAGATGAGAGCTTCTATGAGCGCCTTTAGCGTGGTAGGAACTTTCAACTCTTCCGCTTGTGATGTTGTTATTTCTTCGACCATTAACTTTCCAATGGAGTAACAATACTCTCATTTATATTTCTAATAATTGAAACTTCGCCAAAGGGGATTGGTTGCCTCACAATTACCTTTTTTGTTCGGATAAATTCAAGCAAAGCAAGGAATGTAACAACAATACGAATTTTATCCGTAAAATCTTTGACAATTTCATAGAAGGTTGCTTCGGAGCGTCGCGAAAAGAAATCCTCCAAATATGCAAGTTGTTCTTCTATCGTGACATTAATACGAATAACCTCATGTACAAAACGTTTTGGTACGCGTTCCATCGCAAATTGAAACGAAGCAATGAGATCAAAGAATGTAACATCACGAATCAAATCTTCACCATCTTCCTCTTCGAGAGTGTAGGGATCAGCATCCTGGTAGCCTCGCGAATATACTTTAAACTGCTCTTCTTCCAACCGCTGCATTTTGAGAGCCACTTCTTTAAACCGCTTATACTCTACAAGTCGTTGTACTAAATTAGCGCGAGGATCGATTTCTTCCTCATCTTCACCTTGTTCAGGAGGCAATAGCATCTTCACTTTAATTTCCATGAGTTCGGCAGCCATTGCAAGAAATTCACCGGCAATCTCAAGGTCGAGCTCTTGCACATAATGGAGGTACTCCAGAAATTCCTGTGTAATGCGCGCAATTGGAATATCATAGATATCCAATTCATCGCGTTTAATGAAAAAGAGGAGAAGGTCAAGCGGACCTTCAAAATCTTGTAGTTTTATTGTAAACATTCTCTCTTCGATGAACTATCCTAATTTCATTGCACTTCGAACTTCTGTCATTGTTTGCCCGGCAACAGCGCGAGCTTTCGTTTCTCCATCAATTAAAATATCCTTTACTTCATCAAGATGGGATTCATAGTACGATCTCTTCACTCTGTATGGCGATAGCGTTTCATTGATCTTCCGTGCGCACATCTTTTTACAATCGACACAGCCAAGTTTACCATTCTCACAATCGGTACGAATTTGCTGAACTTCATGCGGATTGAATTTTGTATGATATGAAAAGACAAGGCAAATATCCGGGCGTCCTGGGTCTCCTCTCCGAATTTTTTGGGGATCGGTAACAGCGGCGCGAAGTTTTTGTTCAACCGCTTCAGGCGAATCCGAAAGCAAAATTGTATTGCCAACAGACTTACTCATTCGTTTGCCATCAAGTCCTGGAAGGCGTGAGAACTTAGTGATTTTCGCTTCAGGTTCAGGGAACACTGGATTATCGGGACAATATTGAGCATTAAAACGGCGAGCGAGTTCGCGAGTGATTTCTATATGCGGCAATTGATCTTCGCCAACTGGAACAACTTCACCTTTGTAAATTAAAATATCAGCCGCTTGCAAAACCGGATACCCCAAATGCCCATAGACGATTGTATCCATTTCCAGATCACGAACTTGTTCCTTGAGCGTTGGATTTCGCTCCAGACGCGACGTTGTAATAAGCATCGAGAAAATCAAGAACAATTCAGTGTGCTCTTTAATTTGAGATTGACGGAACATTGGACTTTGCTTTGGATCAAGTCCAACGGAAAGCCAATCAATCAGCATATCAATTGAATTTTGATAAATACCTGATGTATCAGGATTTGTTGTTAAAGCATGGTAATCTGCAATAAGATGGTAATTTTGATATTCGCCTTGCAAAGCAACCCAATTTTCAAGCGCTCCAGTTAAGTGTCCTAAATGTAATTTTCCAGTTGGACGCATTCCGCTAAGTATTATTTTTTTTCTCGTCATCAGTTACTGTATCTCCTCAAATTAGACAAGTTCTATAGTGTCTTACACTTTCTACATCGAATGAATTCTTAAAAACCTTTCAACGTTCCTATCCACACTCAATTCATAAAGAGGTATGGTTTCCATTCTTCATCAACAACGTTGACAAAATGTCGAATGAACATGACGTGGTTTGGTCGGATAGGTTTTCGGAGTAACTTCATATTTGCTTCGGATGGCGTGCGATCTCCTTTTTTATTGTTGCAATAGACGCAAGCAGCAACAAGATTATCCCACGTCTCTTTTCCTCCCCTGGAACGAGGAATGATATGATCAACTGTCAATGTAACATCCGCTCGTCCACAGTATTGACATCGGTGTCCATCACGCCGTAGAACATTTTTTCTTGAAAGCACAATCGTTTTATGCGGCACATGCACATAGGTCGCTAACCGAACAATACTTGGATATGGCATTTTAGTAGAGACAGAATGGAGAAACTTCCCATCACAGGCTGCAATCAATTCTGCTTTGCCCAGATATAAGAGTATTAAAGCTTTTTTCACATTACAAATACTGAGAGGTTCATAATTATTATTTAACACCAGAACCTTTCGGCTTAATTTTCCATTAGAACCAATAGTTTTTTCGAATGTACTGAAGACCGGCACCTCCTTTCAGTCGTGCCAAGATATTCCAACAAAACGTAATGAATTTTCATTTCTATTGATAAAAATATAGCATAATCACGACAGAGAATCAAGGCAAGCAAAAAACTAATAAAACCAGTAAAAATTACTTTACACAGCCACTGTATCTTCTACGATATGACTCCTTTGCACTTTTAATAAGCAAAAATTATTTCTGCTTGATTTCCCGTTGCAATCTTGAGCGCACTTCCCTGAGTGAATCGCCACCAAATTTTTCAAGGAGAGCATTCGCAATCGGAACTGCTACGACTGCTTCACCTACAACAGAAGCGGCAGGAACTGCACAGACATCGGAACGCTCGTAACGCGATTGCACTTGCTTTAGTGTTTTAAGATCGATGGAACGAAGCGGGTGCGCTAATGTCGAAATTGGTTTCATCGCAGCGCGCATCACAATCATTTCGCCGTTCGTCATTCCTCCCTCGAATCCACCTGCCCGATTTGTCCGACGGATAATTTTCCCTTGCTTCATCTGAAATTCATCGTGCACTTCCGAACCAAATTTTTTGGCTGAAGCAAAGCCTTCTCCAAATTCAACTCCTTTGATTGCTTGAATAGACATAAGAGCTTGTGCTAACTGTCCTGTCAATCGTCTATCCCATTGTACGTAGGAACCTAATCCAATTGGCGCCCCCGATACAAGCGCTTCGAATTCTCCGCCGAGCGTATCGCCTTGTTTCTTTGCACGCTTAATAAGAGCAATAGCTTTTGCTTCTGCAGTTTTGTCAATCATTCGTACTTGAGAAGCATCGGCATGATGTGCAAGAGCGATTGGATCATTGTTTAATTTTTTCAGGATGCTGCTAAGCATTTCACTGTTAGGGACTCCTGCTGTTCCAATACTTACCACATAACTACCAATCTTGATTGAACACTCTTCAAGGAATCGTCGTGCAACAGTGCACAACGCAACTCGCATTGCTGTTTCACGAGCGCTGGAACGATCGATAACATTTCGAATATCATCAAAACCATATTTCATCGCACCAGCATAATCCGCATGTCCTGGTCGAGGAATTGTAATTGCTTCTGAACGAGTTCGAGAATTTTCCACCGCCATAATTTCCTTCCAATTTTCCCAATCTTTATTACGAATAAGCAGTGCAATTGGCGAACCGATCGTCTTACCATATCGCACTCCAGAAAGAATTTCTACCGCATCGGATTCTATGGTCATCCTTCCACCTCTGCCATATCCTTGCTGTCGACGCCGAAGCTGATTATTAATATCATCCGCAGTAAGTGGAACGCCGGCTGGAATTCCTTCGATAATTCCGACCAATGCCTTCCCATGCGATTCTCCCGCTGTTAAATATCGAATCATAATGTAATCCTTCTAAATTCTTATTTGTCTAAATTAAAAGAATTTTCAAGCGATATTCAAATGTAGTAATGGATGGATGAACCTTTCTTTTTCTTTAACAAAGTGAAAGTTTTATTGTTTTTCCTTTCCATTCTCTTTATTTTTTAATGAAAGAAGGATAAATGTAATGAAACGTTCTTGTACTTTTACGACTCTTTTGTTTTTGGTTTTTTACATCGGAACTGCGCAACCTTCACGACGACCGCCGAATTCCCCTCAAGACCAGTTAAGAAGCGAAGTTACCTTCGATGCCATTCAATGGATGCCAGCCGATTCTTCCAATTTCAGCTTATACGTGTATTACAGAATCAAACCAAAATTTTTCGCCTTCTATCGTTCAAGGAACAATGACTCTTACATCTACAATGCACGCGGAGAATTAATTATTGAACTTCTCGATTCCCAGAACATCAGTGTCCGGCATCATTATAAAGTACTGGCTTTATCTTCTTCTACATCGCCCGACGATAACTCAGAGTACCTGCAAGGACTTGT
>DAOOUW010000004.1:0-68685 GCA_035390885.1 Bacteroidota bacterium
CTTTTATCAATAAAACTGCCAGAGGTACTCTTATTACTGATGCTGAAAATGCAAACGAATGGATAAAAACAAACATCAAACTTACACGTTCTTTTGATATTACAATGAAGCCAGACGGTGGATTTGTTATTGTAACTTTACCATCGCATAATAAATAACCATTGAGCTGGTTTTATCAGGATTGTTAAAGTATATATGAAAACATTACGAAAACAGTACCCCTTACTCTGCTAATAATATTTCCTATTCTTATATTTGTCAATAAACTGTATTTAGTAAAAGATGAAACCCGAAACAATATTTAATAAATGGTCAATCTATGGAAAATCGAAAGCTATATTTATTTCTTGTCAGCTTGATTGTTATAATAACAAATGATGTAATAGCGCAAAATCCTATCATTCGTAATCAATTTACAGCCGATCCTTCTGCTCGGGTCTTCAATGGTAAAGTATATTTATATCCATCCCATGATATACCGCCTGGGAATGGGAGATGTAGAGACGATTGGTTTTGTATGGAAGATTATCATGTGTTTTCTTCTGAGAATCTAACTGAATGGACTGACCATGGGATTATCGTGAGTCAGAATAAAGTTCCTTGGGTGGATTCTACATCCTACAGTATGTGGGCGCCTGATTGTATTGAAAAAGATGGGAAGTATTACTTCTATTTTCCTGCTCGAGCCAAAGATACAAGCTTTGGTCGTGGATTTGCCATTGGTGTTGCAATTGCGGAATACCCAGAAGGTCCGTTTACCCCACAACCCGAACCAATTAAAAATGTCCATGGTGTTGATCCTAATGTGTTTATTGATAAAGATGGTCAAGCATATCTGTATTGGTCGATGGGAAATATTTATGGGGCAAAATTAAAAGAGAACATGATTGAACTTGCTTCTGAGCCACAAATGATAAAAGGTTTGCCAGAAAAAGGACTTAAGGAAGGTCCATATTTATTCCAAAGGAATGGCATTTATTATATGACGTATCCTCACGTTCAGAGAACCATCGAAAGACTTGAATACGCGATGGGTACCAATCCGCTGGGACCTTTTAAATTTACAGGCGTGATAATGGATGAATCTCCTACAGGATGTTGGACTAATCACCATTCAATTATCGAGTTTAAAAATCAATGGTATCTTTTCTACCATCATAATGATTTATCCCCACAATTTGATAAGAATAGATCCGTTAGAATTGACAGCTTATTCTTTCAGGAAGATGGTACTATTCAAAAAGTAAGTCCAACATTACGAGGAGTTGGAATTACTGCCGCATCTCAAAGAATTCAGATTGATAGATATAGCGATATAAGCAAAGAAGGCGCATCAATAGCTTTCAACGATTCCCTTAATACCTTTGAGGGATGGAAAGCAATACTCGATCGTGCAAACGCGTGGATAAAATATAATAGTGTCGATTTTGGAAATAATAAGTTTAAATCAGTAATAGTAAAAGCTCTTTCAGAAAATGGCGGTACTGTACAAATAAGAATGAATAGCGTAGCAGGACCCATTGTCGCGGAGGTGAAAATTCCTGATGGAAATAAATGGAATATTATTACTGCACCTGTATCCAAACTAAAATCGGGTGTTCAAAATCTCGTTGTCATCTTAAAAGATAATAATCGAGCCGAAATAGACTGGATTAGCTTTGAATAGCGCTCTTAGGAGAATATAATTTTGAATTTTAAGCTGATCTCGTTTTGGAATTTATTATTTTTCTCAACATCATGTTTTGCACAGGTAAATCCGAATAATAGTACCTCATACAAAGGCGCTGATATACAAATTTTTTTTATACCAACCCGATAACGAGAGATACCGCTATAGCTATGCGGGATCATTGCATTATTAAGGTAGGGAGTAAATGGTATTGTACCGGAACCTCGATGCCAATTTGGACTGGACCAAATCCCGGCGTAAGATTATTGGTATCAGATGATCTTGTAAATTGGAGGCACCATTCGTGGCTTATCGATGCTAGTAAACTGCCCCCGGAATGTCCTTATAACGGACGATTCTGGGCGCCCGAGATTCACTACATTCAAAATAAATACTGGCTGACGGTGAACAGCGGAAAAGTTACTGAAGATGATCCGAAGGGAATGAAAACCCATAGTATATGGTTGTTTTCATCTGACGAAGTCACAGGACCTTATAAACTCGTCAACGGTCCCTTAACGCCTCGATATAATAACGATGCAACTTTATTCGAAGATGATGATGGGCAGACTTATCTTTACTGCAGTGGAGACGGACTTTTTCAAGCAAAAATAGATCTATCGACAGGTAAAGTGATTGGAAACGTTCAGAAGTTTCTTGATAAAAGATCACCCGGTAATCCAGATTGGATGATTGGAGGCATTGAAGGTCCCTTCGTAGTAAAAAGAGATGGCATTTATTTTATGTTTTTTTCTTCATGGACTCGTGGGTATGAAGTAGGATTACTAAAATCAAAAAGTCCGCTCGGACCATGGGAACTAGCATCGCGCGAACCGATCTTCGGCACTCGTAAAAAAGGATATCGTTATGAACTTGCCCTTAGCGGCGGTTATGCAGATTTGAAATTCAATGACAGTGAAGATCCATACTGTGAAACTGGACATAATGCTTTATTTGAAGGACCGGATGGGAAGTTGTGGAGTTCTTGTCATTACATTATGTACGATAAACGTCCTTATCCGTACTGTCGAACTCTCAAAGATTGGGAGCAAACCCCTCAATTGGGGATTGAACCTGTGTACTTTGTTCATGGAATGTTTTATATCAATGGTCCTACATGGACTGAACAATGTATTGAATATTAACCCAGTTTATACAATAAAGATAACAGCAAGAAAAAAGGAGAAGCGAAATATAACCAAATCTGTGGCTTCAAGATGGACCATTGCTCAACTCAACCTTCGTTAAGACTTCCGTTGCCGAGTAGCCGATAAGGCGTACTGAGGAACAGATTATTTTTTAGGTAAATCCGACCTTAGAAAAATATGGTACGTAAAACGAGGCGAACGAAGCCTCAGCACAAAATTCTGTTTGACCCCGCTTTCGACTAAGTTGAAAGCGGGAGAGTTTATTTTGTGCAGCGGAGTGAGCCAAAGTTTTACTCATATTTTTCTTTAGTCTTGAACTTTTGGTTCTTTTCTTTCAAGAGAAAAGAACAAGCGCATTAATAAATTGTGTTTCTTGTTAGAAATATTTTTTTCTTGCTTCTAATTCATAATTTAGATTAATAATAATTTGGATTTAATAAATAATCATCAACAAGGAGTCAAATCATGAAAAAACTATTTTTTCTTTTACTCGTACTTATCCCATTATCAACATTCGCTCAGACGGCAAAAATTAAAATTGATGTTGATAGATCAATAGGTGAAATAGATCCTAAAATCTATGGTGTCTTTATGGAACCAATTCAATTTAGTGGTAAGAGGATGGGATTACCGGACACTGCAAGCTTCAACACTATGTATGGAAATTTATATGATCCAGCCTCACCTCTTGCGGATGAAAATGGATTCAGGAAAGATTATATCGAAGCAATGAGAGAGTTGAAAATCACCAATATGCGTTGGCCGGGTGGGAATTATGTAATGGCATACAACTGGCAGGATGGCATTGGGCCTAAGAATCAGCGACCCGCTCGAATCAATCTTGCATGGAGCGGGATTGACAATAATCATGTAGGCACAGATGAGTGGATAGCTTTGAATCAATCCATTGGCAGTGAAAACGTAATATGCGTAAATCTCGGACTTGCTACAATACAAGATGCTTGTTACTGGGTTGAATACTGTAATTTCCCAAAAGGAACCTATTACTCAGATTTGCGTGCAAAAAATGGACATCCTGCACCTTACAATATTAAAATATGGGATCTCGGAAACGAGGTCGATGGAGAACCATGGGAATTAGGCCACAAAAATGCTGATGATTACGTCAAGATTGCAAGAGAAGCAGCAAAAGCAATGAGATCGGTTGATAAAACTATCAAATTAGTCGCTTCTGGATCGTCTTATTATGAAAGTACGGGTAAATGGGTAGAATGGAATAGGAAAGTACTCGAAGGTCTTGGTGATATGGTAAATTATATTTCGATTCATCGCTACTGGGAAAATTCGCCAGATTATTATACCTATATGGGACAAAGTGCGATTGATTTTGAAGAGAAAATATGCGTAACCGCAGCAACTATAGAAGCAGTGAAGACTATGAAAAATTATACAAATCCTATTTATATCTCTTTTGATGAATGGGGTATAATGTCTAGAAATTTTCTGTCAGTACTCCCAATAGCACAAAGCTTCAACTCTTTTATTCGTCATGCCGATATTGTTAAGATGACTAATTTTACTATGCTTACTTCACTGTTAAGTATGGATAAAGATAAAGGTAGCTATAAAACGCCGTTATTTTATACATTCAAGTTATTCTCGAATAATTGTTATGGCAATTCTATTGATACGTATGTGCAGTGCGATACCTTTAATACCGAAAAGTATAAAGGCATCCCTTATCTCGATGTCTCAACCGTGTACAATAAAGAAACTCACACTGTATTTATTAATGTTGTCAACCGACATAAAACGAAATCCATTGCAACTGAAATCAAAAGCGTTTCAGGCATTTTTACCGGGAAAGCTGAAGCAAGTGTTTTAAACAGTGAGTCGCTCGATGCGCCTTTCGCGTTCGATAAGCAAGAGCAATACAAACCAGTAATAAAAGAAATCAAAGTGGAAGGGAATAATATTTCATATTCATTTCCGCCCCATTCATTTACGCAAATCAAAGTCGGCGTGAAAAAAGTTTCAGAGTAGATTTTATTGAAAAATTAAATTTTAGGAGATAAACTATGAAACAAATTTCGATTTTTATTTTTTCTCTAATGATCTTTACCAATTGTTTTGGTCAGCAATACTCAAAGAGCTGGAAAGATCTGAATTATGGTGGTGATGAAAAGGTCTACCATAAACTGGATATTTATTTACCTCAAACTGAAAAACCGACTTATCCAGTTGTTGTCGTAATATACGGCAGTGCCTGGTTTAGTAATAACTCGAAAGAAATGGCACTTCCCTCTTTGGGCAAACCGCTTCTTGATGCAGGTTTTGCTATTGTAACGCCGAATCATCGTTCGAGTATGGATGCAAAATTCCCCGCACAAATTAATGATATTAAAGCTGTCATAAGATTTATAAGAGCTAATGCGGCAAAATATCAAATTGACACTTCGTTTATTGGCATTACCGGATTTTCATCTGGTGGGCATCTTGCATCTCTTGCTGGCACATCCGGAGGAGTTAAGCAATATACAGTTGGTTCAGTAACTCTCGACATCGAAGGCAATGTTGGCCAGTACACGACCTATAGTAGTGCAGTCAATGCTGTTGTGGATTGGTTCGGACCTATTGCAATCTCAGTAATGGATTCTTGTAAAAGAAGTAAGGATGCTAAATCCCCTGAAGCTATTTTAATTGGTGGACCAATTGAGGAAAATCTCGATAAATGTGCACTTGCTAATCCTATTACCTACATTGACACAAACGATCCACCTTTTCTTATCCTTCATGGTGATGCTGATCCATTAGTTCCTCTCTGTCAAAGTCAATTGTTCTTTAATGCGCTGCAAAAGGCTAAAGTACCAAGTCAACTTGTTATAGTACCCGGTGGTCAACATGGACCTGGCTTATTTGATGAGAAATATTATAAAATGATGACAGATTTTTTCTTAAAGGAAGCTAATAGATTAAAAGAACATTGATGATTTGCCAGATATATTATAATTTTCATGCCCTCGATTTTTAGTAGATAAAAAAACAGAAAAATGGTAACTTTGTTTTTCTTGTTGTAAATAGTTATAAATGATAGATGGTTTTCGTTTTTTGCATCTTTCGAAGGAGTCTTTTTTTGATTTGGGGAGAATGATGAGCGGAATTGAAATACCAGCGCCCGACCAAGATTTTCATGCCTTAAATTTTGAACAATAATTTATAAAGGAATCTCAAATGAAAAATCTTTCCTACAAAATCGAAGTAACGATTGGTTTAATAATCTTAACATTGTTCCCTTTTTCTCTCGATGCAGAAAATGGGCACAACCTCTGGTTACGTAACAAGAGTACCGCTCAGGTGAATGTAATATGTTCCGAAAAATCACCGACACTTCAAATTGCAAAACAGGAACTACAGCAATGCTGGCAGGGAGAAGCAAATGCAACGGTACGGCTTGTCATTAAAAATGATAAAGCCATTAAAGGAGATGGTTTCAGAATTAGCGCCAATCAAATTCAGGCAAATACTGAAATTGGCGCTTTATACGGAGTTTATGAATTATTGCGTCGTCAGCAAACAGGTAAACCAATATGCGAAGAAGTTTGCAATCCCTCATACGAACGACGATTATTAAATCATTGGAATAATCTTGATGGTTCTATGGAACGAGGTTATTCAGGGAATTCTATTTTCTGGCGTAAAGGTGAGAATGCTTTTGTGGTTACTGAGACTGATAAGCGATTGTGGCAGGAATATGCTCGTGCGAACGCATCTATAGGAATAAATGGCGCAGTTCTTAATAACGTAAATGCTTCGCCCTCGGTTTTATCAAATGATTATCTTAAGAGAGTCAAAGCTATCGCAGATGTTCTGCGACCGTATGGAATCAAGACATATCTTTCCGTCAATTTTGCTTCCCCGGCTGTACTTGGGAAATTAAAAACTTCTGATCCATTGGAACCCGAAGTTAGAAAATGGTGGAAAGTCAAAGTTCAAGAAATTTATAGTTTGATCCCAGATTTTGGTGGATTTTTAGTAAAAGCGAATAGTGAAGGACAACCTGGTCCGCAAGATTTTGGTCGCACCCATGTGGATGGAGCAAATATGATCGCCGACGCACTTCATCCTTTTGGTGGAATTGTCATGTGGCGAGCTTTTGTGTATAATCCTTCAAGTGAAGATAGAGCGAAACAAGCATATCTGGAATTTATGCCATTCGATGGACAGTTTCGAGACAATGTTATTATTCAGGTAAAAAATGGACCTGTTGATTTTCAACCTCGAGAACCATTCAGTCCACTTTTTGGTGGAATGAAAAAAACTTCTGTCATGCCAGAACTTCAAATTACTCAGGAATATCTTGGGCAATCCGTTCATCTGGTATTTCTTGCAACGATGTGGGAGGAATTTCTGCAAAGCGATACTTATCAAGCAGGCAAAGGAAGTATCGTTGCTCGTTGCACCGATGGAAGCCTCTTTCCACAAAAATATACTGCAATTGCAGGAGTATCGAACATTGGATTAGATACAAATTGGTGCGGTCATCTTTTTGCTCAAGCAAATTGGTACGCCTTCGGCCGTTTGGCATGGAACAATTGTCTGACAAGCGAACAAATTGCTGATGAGTGGCTAAAACTGACTTTTGGACAAAGTATCGAGAAAAACAGTGAAGATAATTCAATAATGTTTGCCGATTGGAACTTGAATTTTCTACAGCCAGTAAAGCAGATGATGCTCGAGAGTCGTGAAGCCGCCGTCAATTATATGATGCCTCTGGGATTACATCATATTTTTGCGCCTGATCATCATTATGGACCCGGTCCCTGGTGGGCACCTGAGGGAGTAAGAAAAGATTGGACGCCGCCCTACTATCATCAAGCTGATTCCTTTGGCATCGGCTTCAATCGAACAGAAACTGGCAGCAATGCCGTAAGTCAGTATCATGAACCGCTACAATCAATATTTTCCAATCCTAAAACCTGTCCTGACATTTATTTATTGTGGTTCCATCATTTACCATGGAATTATGTAATGAACAGTGGCCGTACCCTATGGAATGAACTATGCTATCATTATAATGAAGGAGTAAATCAGGTACGTGAATTTCAAAAAACATGGGATAAAGTTCAGTCTTACGTAGATACAGAACGATTTGTACATGTTCAGAGAAAACTTCGAGAACAATGCGTAAATGCTCAGGTATGGAAAGATGCATGCCTGCTTTATTTTCAGCAATTTAATGGCTTGCCAATTCCTTACAATATAGAACGGCCGATCTATAATTTAGAAGATTTGATAAAAAGCGATATGGAAAGAAGGCCATAGATTCAGATATAAATTTTTTACCATTTTTATCTATCCTTTAAGAAAAATTGTCCAATGCTGGTAGATTTTCTTAAAAATGGTCGCTCTTTTTTCTTGAATTATCTCTGCAAAAATCCGCGAAATCTGCGTGGGAATTCCACAGAGATTGTCCAGATAAAAAATTCTTCTTATGCTGTTTTAATGAATACTTTGATTAACAAATTTTTTCGAAGTGCTTTTATTCTACTTAAAAAATTATTATAATCCTATAAGGTTTTTTAATAATTGATAAATGAGTTTGCTATATAAATAAATTGAGTTCATTGCAAAATTAGGATCTCAATGAGTATGAGCCTTAAGTATAGTAAAGAGTACGTTCAGCAACTTGCTTTAAATTCTGATCGCAACTTCACAAAAAGGCCTTTCCTTTCCCTTACCGAAGCATTGAATAGTGTTGTTTTTCACCTCATCAAAATGTGGCGCAATAAATAAGCGCCTTAACAATAGAATGAATTGCTATTTCTATGAACATTAGTTGCTTCAATAGAATCTTCCGTGTGTTTCAAGAGTTGGTCAGGAGGCAAACCAGAACTTTTTCCTCTGTACTTCTTTAGATTGGAGAAGGGTCTCCATCATCTGTTCTTGTGGCTTTTCTGATAGCTTTAGCCGAGGGATATAGTTTCGTTATCTGCCGTAACGAAAGGTTGCATTTATGCAATTTAACCTTAGCTCAAGAAGTCTTAGTGGTATACGCTACGTTCACTATGCGCAGCCATTAACTTTGCATTGTTTAAGTCCACCTAAAATTCCTCTTTGTATAATTTCTTTTTTTGTAGAGTAATTTTTAAAATCACAAACATATTTACTTTAAAGAAGGAAGGGTGGTATTATTATATGAAACTGCATAAAATATCAATATGTACATTAACAATACTGACGATAGCAATGGTTATTGTTGGGGGATGCCAACAACCGACTGAACCAATAGCAACTGAAGACACTCAGAATGAATTATCAGTAACTTCACTAAAAAAGACTGCCGGTACAGGATGGGACCATGGTTACTTCTGGTCCTTATATCGGGAAGGTGGATCAGCAAGCATAACATTCCCCAGTGCAGGCACGTATGCCGGCAATTTTGCTATTAGTTATAGCAATGTAACCGATGTAGTTGGCGGTAAAGGTTGGAATCCAGGCTCTGCTAGAAATGTCAACTATAACATCGGCGCTCTAAGTGGAAGCTATAATTTTGTTGGTGTCTATGGGTGGACGACAAATCCTCTTATTGAATATTACGTTGCGGAGAAAGGCTCTGTAACAGGCGGAACATATATAAATTCTGTAACCAGCGATGGACATTCTTACAGCGTTTATAAGCAGCAGCGAGTCAATGCACCCTCTATTATAGGCACTGCAACATTTTGGCAATACAAAGATACCTGGGGCGGCGCGTCAACTGGTTCGAACCGCACAGTAACTATGTCCAACCATATTAACAATTGGAAGAGTAAAGGCGGACAGGGCTTTGGAAGTTACAATTACATGATATTTGCATTGGAGGCGTGGGGTGGTAAAAGTGGATATATCAATGCAACCGTGTGGTGATAGGTACGGTTCTATGTATTGAAAAAACTCTTTTGATCATTTGTTATCTTTATAAGGCCGGCCGGTTTTCAAAGCCGCCGGCCTTTTCTGTTTCACTAAACAATTCAGAAGAGTAAAAATATAAACAATACTGCGCTGGTAATAAGCGCTTTGAAATTCTGTAAATCTTGAAGAACCCAAAATAATTTTGTAACCTCAAATAGAGGTTATTTTTGAATACAAAATAAATCAACTCAAGCCAGAAATTTTTATCATGATTTTTTCTCAATTAAACGAAAGGCTTTCTGTATTATAAAAATTGCACTAGAGAACATCGTATCGTTTATCTTTTCTTAATTATTAAAGGCGTCGTTTCAATGAGAGGTTGGTTAAATTTATTTTTACTGACAATAATGATTCTTGGTAATGGATGTTCGCAAAAAGTTCCTGAACATTTTATATTGGTTAAAGGCGGTACTTTTAAGAACAATAGATCAAACTACTACGGAAAAAATGTATCGGTGTCGAATTTCTATATTGGTAAATACGAGATAACTCAAAAAGAATGGATTGAGGTAATGGGGAATAATCCATCACAATTCAAAGGCGATAACCTGCCAGTAGAAATGGTAAGTTGGTATGATTGTATTGAGTATTGCAATCGAAGGAGTCAAAAAGAGGAGTTAAAACCTTACTATCAAATTGAGAAGAATAAAAAAGATCCAGGTAATGATAATGATTTCGATGATGTGAAGTGGATTGTAACAATCAATTCGGGAGCAAATGGATACCGACTGCCTACAGAAATAGAGTGGGAATATGCTGCAAGTGGAGGTCAGTTGAGTAAAAATTATCTATACAGCGGAAGCAATGATATAAATGAAGTTGCTTGGTATTGGAGAAATTCAGGAGATAAATTTTTAACAGAATATTGGTCATGGCCTGTGATAGAACAAAATCACAATAAAACGAATCCTGTTGGTATTAAAAAACCCAATGAGTTAGGTCTTTACGATATGTCAGGGAATGTACGGGAATGGTGTTGGGAATGGTATAAAAGTAATGACGATGAGCCTATAAGAAAGATTTGGAAAGGCGGCGGATGGCTTGGAGCTGAATTCTGCTGCGAATTGTCTTATCTAGGTGGTTTTGAAGCCAATGGCAAAGGTCCCGATCAAGGCTTGCGTGTATGCCGAAGCAAGTAAATCAAAACCTGAGCGATAACCACAATAGCAAATTTTGTATTAGTAAATGGATAATTTTATAACAGATGTTTGTAAATAGAAAGTTATTGTATGAAAAAACTTGTCTATCTGTGTTCTCTGCTGGTTTTGTTAACTTCGTTGAATTGTTCAAAAAAGGACGATAATCCTATAGCAACGGATGGAGCAAATAACAGTTCTGTTAATGTACTATTCTATGATTCATTTGAAGAAAATGGTATGGGCTCTTTGCGCGGCTGGTCATATTATGATAGTTCATATAATAAGTATTTTTCATTCTCGACTGATGTGCCAGATAATTCAAGCAAATATTCTTTGTGTATTGAAAATGATTCGATTAGTGGACCCTATATCTTTCGAATTTTGAAAAATCAATCAATCGTGAATCAAAGAATTCTGGTGTTTGACTTTTGGGCAAAAGGGGAAGGTGGAACATTGCTTTCAGTTGAAATTGCATTGAATGATTCAGTCAATGGATTCAGTTTGTTAATGAATACTGATGCACAATGGAGGCATGTCATTGATACATTGCGCGACGAACTGAATCTGTATTCCCCGAATTCTGATTCTCTTATGATTATCATAGGCGGCGTTAATTACGATCCAAATCGGCATAAAATATTTTTAGATGAATTCAAAATTTCTGAACTCATCAGCCAATAACTTAAGCTCTAATAATACACAAACTATTTCAAGTAAATGATTTTGCGAAAAAGATTGTTGCCTCGATACGCCTTACGGCACCTCGGCAACCGATTCTCTGACGGTGGCTGAGGTGGATATCAGTCCGTATCGAACCCACCATTTTGGTTTCCTTTTCTTTCGCCAATTTTATTGTTTTACTTCATCTTATACTTCTATTGCTACCGTTATTGCATAATCTGGGTTAAACTTCTTCAATAAAAACAAATTGTCTCTGAGAAGAGACACAAAATCTGTACGAGAAAAATTCTGTAGCCCCGTATCTATGTTATTTTTTTGCTACTTTCATTTTTCTGAGCAATTTTGGATAAAAATTATGCTTTATTCTCTCTGATAAAAAAACGGGCAAGCCGTAGGTAGTATTGGCTTGCCCGTAGATGCAGTGTGGTATTTTCTCCTTGCCTGCTTTTTGTCATTGGGCAACTCATTCTTCACATCCTTCCCCCGGGAGGATGAGAGAATGTGTAGTGATTTGCCCTTTGCCTAAATTGTTCAGCAAGGTTGAGAACAATTAAAACTTTCATCTTCTGCAATACAATCACCCGAATGGGTGAATTTTTCTTAGAAATTGTATTTACATCGATATTTAATACCCTATTTAGGGTATATCCAGTATAAAAGTCTGCTTATAAAAGCTTATGTAGAGAACAGAATGTTCCTTTACAATTTTTTTCAGTATATGATTTTATTTTTTTCTATTATTGATGAAAACAAATCCGGAAGAAAACCTTGAGCCATCAAATTTTGCAGATTCAATCAAATCAACAAATAACAAAATATCTCATTGCAGGATTTGCTGCTCTTATAACATTTTTTGTTTTCTTTCCGGCGACACAATGCTCATTTACAAATTGGGATGATAATTTCCTTGTAACACAAAATCCTATCATTCGAGATTTGTCATGGAATGGAATTGCAAAAATGTTTACTTCCTATTCTGTGAATCATTATCACCCGTTGGTATTATGTTCATACGCAATTGAGTATAAGCTGTTTGGTCTGTCGCCGTATTATTTTCACCTCACGAATATTTTACTCCATTCATTGAACGTCTTTTTTATTTCGCTGCTGACACAATACATTTCAAAGAATATCCTCATTGCTTTATTTGTCGGATTGGTTTTCGGCATTCATCCCCTGCGTGTCGAATCGGTAGCATGGATTGCAGAACGGAAGGATGTACTTTCTACATTCTTTATGTTGCTTTCATTCTTGTGCTACATTCGTTTCCGTTCTTCGAAAAAATCTTTACTCTACTTAGCAACTCTTCTGCTCTTTTTCTGTTCATTACTTTCGAAAGCAATGGCTGTAACGCTTCCGCTACTTTTCCTACTCTATGATTACTACGAAGATGGAAAAATTACAAAAGAGCAAGTCATAAACGTTCTACCCCTACTTGCTCTCTCGCTTATTTTCGGTATCATCGCTATTTTTGCACAGTACTCAAGTGGAGCTTCTCCGAAAGATCCCTCATTCAATATCATCAAATCGATTTTTCTTGTTTCCTACAATATAATTTTTTACTGCCTGAAATTTTTTGTCCCACTCAATTTGGTCCCAATGCATCCATACCCTGAAATTGTTGGGGAAAGTTATCCACTATTATTCTGGCTCTCTCCGCTTGTTGTTGGTATCATTGTATATGTACTCTATCGTTATTTTCGATCTCAGCGTTTTATTGTATTTGGATTCTTATTTTACGTTCTATCGTTACTTCCTGTTTCCCAATTCATTCCAGTTGGAAAAGCATACGTCGCAGATCGCTTTAGCTATGTGCCTTTGTTTGGAATTATGCTCATCGTTGGATATGCGCTTTTTAAACTCTGGGAATCATATCGCAATCGTCAATGGATATGGATAATCATCGGATTGATTTTTGGAACTTTTGTCTATTGGGGAATTGGAACTCGACAGCAAATAGATGTATGGAAAACAAGTACTTCGTTATGGTCGAGAGTTGTCCAGATGAGTCCTCGATTTGCAGAAGGATATTGTAATCTCGGAACAGCGCTTGCAGAAGAAGGAAAAGCCGATGACGCGCTGGCAAATTTTAACATTGCAATATCGTTCGATCCTTTTGACGAAGAATTTTATTATAATCGAGGATTATTATACTTGAACACAGGCAATTTTGAGAAAGCAATCGAAGATTTTTCATCTGTTATTACACTGAATCCGCAAAACGTTTTTGCTTATGTGCTTCGAGGCGATGCGTACACAAAATCAGGATCGTATGAAAATGCAATTTCCGATTATGAATATATCTTACAATATTTCCCTGCTGTTATTGATGTAAGAATAAAGAAATTGAGAGCTTTGGTGGCGAGTGGAAATGCTAAAGCCGCATTGGTAGAGAAGAATAAATTACTATCTCTCGGAGTTTCTGCCGATAGTGTATCGGCTATTATGTTAGGGAATTCCAAATAAAGTTGTGATATATTAAACTTTTTCTACGTCAATCATTGTAGAACATATCCAGCAATCCGATCAAACTGATTAGATCACGATTCCTTCTTTTAACGTTGCAAGGAATGATTCCATTTCTTCAAGCCGTTCACTCGGCGATGCGCGATGAGGAATATGCGTAACAAGATACAATTGTTTCCCGTTTTGCTTGAGTGTGCAGCGATACGATTTTAGTTCCGGAATTTTCTTCATCAATTGTTGAAATGGCGCAGATTCACCTTCATAAAAAGTTGTAACATCTGATGGTGGAAAATGAAGCGTAACGGTATCGCCTTGAAGCTCTACCTTTATAAATCCAAGAGCTGCAGCGCTTTTTCGAATTTCAACGACTTTGAAAAGATGTTCTACCTCTTCAGGATATTCACCAAAGCGATCGCGCAGCTCTGCACGAAGATTCTGTAACTCGCCATTTGTAGAAACTCGATACAACCTTCGATAGACATCGAGCCGTTCGGAATCATGTTCTATATAGATTTCTGGAATGTACGCATCTACATCAACTTCAATCACTGTATCCGGCAAATTTTTCTTTCCAACGGTACGCTGTTCCGGAAAGAGATCGGAAAATTCTTTCTCTTTTAATTCCTGCACCGCTTCATCAACGATGCGCTGGTACATTTCGAATCCCATTTCCATAATAAAACCCGATTGCTCAGAGCCAAGCAAATTACCCGCCCCACGAATTTCTAGATCTCGCATTGCCAGGTTAAAACCTGAACCAAGCTCAGTAAACTCTTCCAGCGCCTGCAATTTACGGAGTGTTTGATGTGGTAATACCGAGAACGGCGGCGTGAGAAGATATGCGTACGCCTGAACATTCGAACGACCGACGCGTCCACGCAACTGGTACAATTCGGCTAAACCAAATCGGTCTGCACGGTTGATAATAATTGTATTGACGCTTGGAATATCAATTCCCGACTCGATAATTTTTGTGCAAATCAATACATCAAATTTCTTATCAAAGAAATCGAGCATTGTATGTTCAAGTTCATGTCCTTTCATTTGTCCATGGGCAATTCGATAGCGAGCGGTCGGCACTAACGCTTGAAGCATCTGTTGTACGTTTTCAATATTCTGTACACGGTCGTGAACAAAGTATACCTGCCCGCCGCGATGCAATTCTTTTAGTATTGCCTCACGAATGAGATTCGTATCAAACTCTGCGATTTCTGTTTGGATAGGAAGTCGATTTTTGGGCGGAGTTGTAATGAGAGAAAGATCTCGCGCGCCAAGAAGCGAAAATTGTAACGTGCGAGGAATGGGCGTTGCCGTTAAGGTCAATGTATCCACCGTTGCTCGCATCTGTCGTAATTTTTCTTTGGCTGCAACGCCAAAGCGATGTTCTTCATCAATAATGAGAAGCCCGAGGTCTTTGAATTGAACATCCTTCGAAAGCAACCGATGCGTTCCGATTAGAATATCAATAGAACCAGCCTTCAACGCTTCGAGAATAGCATTTTGCTCTTTCCTGGTTCTGAATCTATTAATCATTTCAACACGAACCGAGTACCGCTCGACACGCTCGCGAAATGTTTGATAATGTTGTTGAGCAAGAATTGTCGTTGGCACCAGCACGGCGACTTGTTTGTTGTTCATTACAGCCTTGAACGCTGCACGCACGGCAATCTCGGTTTTCCCAAACCCAACATCGCCACAAATAAGTCGATCCATTGGCGATGGATTTTCCATATCTCTTTTTACTTCTTCCGTTGTACGAGCCTGATCGGGCGTATCTTCATAGATGAAGGAAGCTTCGAGTTCTTTTTGCCAGTGTGCATCTGGCGCGCAGGCAAATCCTGATTCATGCTTTCGTTTTGCATAGAGCAAGATAAGATCGCGGGCAATGTCTTTAATCTTTTTGCGTGCATGCGCCTTCAACCGATTCCAATCCGGTGTGCCAAGTTTCGACAGCTTCGGAACATGCCCTTCCTGCGATGAATACTTCTGAACTCTGTTTAAGGAGTTAAGATTGACATACAATGTGTCTCGTCCATCGTAGAGAAGTTTCATTACTTCTGTTTCGACGCCATTGATGCGCAATTTTTGAAGCCCCGCAAACTTCCCAATTCCATAGTCTTGATGCACAACAAAATCCCCGCGCCGAAGTTGTACCAGTTCCTTTTGAGAAATTCCATGGAACCGCTTTCGAGAGGAAAGTTTGCGCTGCTTCCGCCTACCAAAAATTTCGTGCTCGGTGAAAATAGCAAGTCTGACATCAGGAAAAATAAATCCATGGTGAAGCGCTTCGGAATGAATTTTATATTGCAGTTGAGCAGATCCATTCAGTCGTTGAGAATCTTCATTGTAAGATGGATTTGTAACTTCTTCTTCGATTAACTCTTCGAGACGTTGCGCTTCGTCGTTTGAATCTGCAAGGATCAATACATTGTACTGCTGCTCGTTGTAATGCCGAATTTGTTCGATGAGTCGCCGAATGCTTCCTTGAATTGGCGGATGCTGTGATGAACCAAATTGAATGCTTCCATTCGATCCTTGTTCGAAGGAAGTGTGAAGAATGCGAGGGCGCTGTGATATACTTTCCTCAAGCGCTTCCCATGAAAAAGTGGATGCATATCCCTCAAGCTGCAGCTCTTCGACTTCTTTTTGACAAAGCACAGGTCCATCAATGAATAAAAGAGTGTTCGATGGCAAATAATCAAAAATGGAAGTTGGTTGATTTCCGCGCTCATCGGTAAGGTTCGAAATATCGGGAACAAAGACGGCTGCCGAAAGCTCACGAATGGAACGCTGGGAAACAACATCGAACTCCCGAATTGATTCAATTGTATCTCCCCAAAATTCCAATCGAATTGGATGTTCGCCAATGAAAGGGAACACATCCACAATTCCACCTCGTACAGCATAGTCGCCGTACTCTTCCACAAAATCTTTTTTTTCGAATCCAAAATCATTCAGTTGCGACAGCAAATCTTGAAAAGGATATTCATGTTGAGCAGAAATCTTGATGATGTGCGAAGTAAATTGTTCCGGCGATGGCAAGCGCGCAGTGAGAGCCTCCGCCGATGCAATTAGTAAAATGTTCGATGATTGCGAGAGTGCAAGGAGTGATTCGATTTTAGCAATCAGCGCTGTAATATCTAATTGGTAAGATTTATGGTTTGGCGGCGCAACGTATAAGCGTACGGAAGAATCATCGAGGATTCGTGTACAATCATCGTAGATTTCTTCCGCTCGATCTTTCTCTGATGTAACTACAAGAACAACGCCACGGTACTGTTGATGAAGGGAAGCAGTAAACAGGGAAAGAAGAGAACCGCGTATTCCAGAAATAGTAATAGGATTGGTTGAAGTGAGCTGGCGAAGCTCATTCTCGAATTTTGAAAATGTCGAGGTAGATTGCAGTTGTTGTAAAAGCTCATCCAGCATAGAAATGTTTCTATTCCACTACAATTCTTTTTACCCTATCGTTCACTGCTACGAATGATGAGCGAACCTATGCTTCGATTGTTTCTGCCTGTTTTCGGGAATATCGGTTTCGATCGTTGTGGTCGAGTATTTTCTTTCGTAAGCGAATTGATTTCGGAGTAACTTCCACTAATTCGTCATCGGCAATCCATTCGATTGCTTGTTCTAGCGTCAGAAGTCGCGGCGGTTCAAGCCGTACAGCTTCATCTGAGCCCGATGCTCGCATATTCGTCAGTTGTTTTGTTCGGCACACATTGACGACCATGTCGTACTCGCGGGAATTTTCACCAACAATCATTCCTGCATAGACTTGCGTTCCTGGCTCGATGAAGAACGTACATCGATCCTGAAGTTTCCACATTGCGTACGGCACCGCTGTGCCATCTTCAAGCGCAACGAGCGCGCCTCGTGAGCGTGTAGAAATATCACCCTTGTGTGGTTCATAGCTATAGAATGTTTGATGGAGAATGCCGGTGCCTTTTGTTTGTGTAAGAAATTCAGAACGGAAGCCAATCAAGCCTCGTGCTGGTACCAGAAATTCTAATCGTGTGTTTCCTTTGTTTTGGATCATGTTGCGTAACTCGCCTCGACGTGAGCCAATATTTTCCATCGTTACGCCGACGAACTCATCCGGCACATCAATGATAACCTGCTCATACGGTTCACACACAATGTCATCGATGCGTTTATAAATTACCTCGGGGCGCGAGACTTGAAATTCATATCCTTCACGTCGCATCGTTTCAATTAAAATACTGAGATGAAGTTCGCCTCGTCCGCTCAACTTAAAGACATCCGGCGAATCTGTTAATTCCACTCGCAAGCTGACGTTCGAGCGAAGTTCACGCGCTAATCGTTCGCCAAGATGCCGTGTTGTAACATATTTTCCTTCCAATCCAGCTAAAGGGGAATTGTTGACGACAAAATTCATCGAGAGCGTCGGTTCTTCAATCGAAACAAATGGCAAAGGACTGGGATCGACAGCATCGGCAATCGTCTCGCCAATATCAACATCTTCCATCCCAGCGATAGCGATAATGTCGCCTGTTCCAGCTTCTTCAACTTCGAGTCGCTCTAAACCGTAAAAAGTATAAATCTTTGTTACGCGAGCATCTTCGATTGTGCCATCGCGATGAACGACTTTCATTGGCGATCCAAGCCGAATGGCGCCACGGTTTACTTTTCCAATACCGAGCCTACCGAGATAGTCATTATAATCAATGGTTGTTACAAGCATTTGAAATGGCGCATCGATATCGCCATCTGGCGCTGGAATTCGTTCGATAATGGTTTCAAAAAGCGGTTCGAGCGAAGAGTTTTTATCTTCCAATTCCCGTTTTGCGATTCCTTGCTTTGCAATGCAGTAAAGCGTAGGGAAATCTAATTGTTTGTCTGTTGCGCCAAGCGAAAGAAACAATTCAAAAATCTCATCGAGTACTTCGTGGGGACGAGCATCTTTTCGATCGATTTTGTTGATAATAACAATCGGATGAAGATTGAGTTCTAGCGATTTCTTTAGAACGAACTTTGTTCCTGGGAGCGGTCCTTCAGCGGCATCGACAAGGAGGAGAACTCCGTCTACCATTTTCAATGTCCGTTCAACTTCGCCCGAAAAATCAGAATGCCCTGGCGTATCGACAATATTAATTTTATACTCGACTCCAGTTATTGGGTGTGTATAAAGGACAGCGGTATTTTTTGCCAGAATTGTGATTCCTCGTTCTCGTTCTAACTCGTTGGAATCCATCACGCGAGCGCCAACGTTTTGGTTTGCACGAAATGTTCCTGTTTGACGAAGCATATAATCAACAAGCGTTGTCTTTCCGTGGTCAACATGCGCTATAATTGCAATATTTCGAATTTGATCTCTTGTAATCATTGTATCTTATACCTAAAAAAATATCTCAGCCTCTCCACTTCTGCAGAAAGTACTGAGAGTAAATCAACAAACCTACGATAAAAAATAAATGCCTCTTTTAATGGAGGCATCTATAAGATACGAAACTTTTGGGAGAAATTAAAAAGGCTGGGATAAATCTGCCAGCCTTTTTAGAAGAAATCTTATTATCGGATGGAAATACCTGCGCCAAGTGTTGCTACAGGAACTTTTGCAAAGCTATATTCTGCATTGATATCGAGAATAAATAAGGAAAATCGAAGTCCCACATTGAAACGAGATTTATTATCTCCAGTAAAATCAAAGCCTTTTACAGTTACGGTGTTCCCTGTTGCTGGATCAAGATAGTCATAATCGTTTAATGTAGCTGTAGCTTTTTCTAATTGGAATCCTCCATAGAGCGTTACAAACAAAATACTCTTGCTCGCTTCCAATCCATAGGCAACACCTTTTGCAGTAAAAATATCTTTATCCGAAGTTGATTTGAATGTTAGTTTCTGAGTTGTAAAATGTACCGCAATATCAACTGGGCATAGAGGAATCCACTGATCGACGTCATAGCGCAAGCCAAATCCAAAATAACTCAACTTACCGGCATCTTCTATTTTTGTTGGAGGTATGTAGCGTCCAATCACTTCAAATCCTAATGGCAATCCAATAGCAACTTGAGGAACAGGAAGCGGAACTGAAGGGATATCAAATCCACCAGGGAATGAAAAAATTTGTTTGTTGACAGGTATGGTTATTGAATCTCCGTTGCCAATTCCGAATTTGAAATTACGACTCACCATTAGTGGAGTAGATTCTTTTGAACCAAGAGCGGTGTTCAATGTAATAGTTTCTGGATAGTCGACTCCTCGTCTAAATGTAATTGGCACTGAAGGATAACTCGGATCGATTTCGTTGGCTCGAACTGTAAAAGTTTCTGGCAGGTTGTAGATAAAGGTTTTATCTCCATCTTTTACAAACGTAAGAGAGACTTTCACGCCAATATCAAATCCTAATACCTTGTGGAGATCCGCAGAATGGTAATAGCCTGAATTAAGATCGGCAGAAAAATGGTTAAGAAATGGGGAGACATATCCTATCACAGCATCTCGAGAAAGTTTTTGAATTTGCTCCTGCAAATCTTGCGCCTGTACCGTTACGACAAATGCTGCTGTAAAAATTGTAGTGATAATAAGGATTCGTGAACAATGTCGCATAATTCCTCCTATTGATTAAAGTTTATTATATGTAAAGGTTATTCGTTACAAATGTAAATGTTCCTTTATGAAATTACAAGGGGAATTTGTGTCTTGTGTCGGGTAGCGCTTTTTATTGAACATGTTCCGATGGCGCTTCGCGTATCTGCCGAAGTATTTCTTGCTGTAGCAATTGATTGCCACTCTAGTGCATGTTTCCCGTCTCCATTGTTGCAACATTTGGTTGTTTCTTGTATTTTTTCACTATTCATTTTGCAAGTTAATTCTATTTCTACATATTACAGCTTGAAAGTGGAAGAAATAATTACTACCATTTTTAAAGAAATGGGGAGGAAATAATTCATACCACAAGATAAGAGCTTATGACATTTGAAGAATTTGGCAATATGTTGCGTCAACAGCGGCTTGCTAAGGAAGTTTCATTAGCGGATATAGCTACTGTAACGCGAATAAATATAAAATTTTTAGAGGCGTTGGAAAATGGTCAGTTTCATATACTTCCAGCAACTTATGTTCGAGCATTTTTGCGTGAATACACAGTGATGGTCCAGCTGGACCCCGCTGTTGTATTGCAACAATACGACGAAATCAAAGCAGCTTCTGACATTCAAAAATCTTCGACTACATCATCTTCTTCCCCAACAGCGTCTACACAACAGGTACCGGCAACACCCAAGAATAACGGTCTGACAAATTCTGCTCGCAAGTCCATCGAAATAATAGCTGTCATCATTGTCGTGTTTGCAATGGTCTGGTTCCTGTTATCCAAAAATAAAAATCAAACAGATATTCAACCTGAGATTGCATTCGAAGAAGTTGTTAAAGAAGCGGAACTTACCACGAGCAAAGCTCCTCAATCAATTGTGAAACAAACGCCTCAACCCACCATTCCATCTATATCTGATAGCCTTGTTCTAGAAATTATTACAACAGATTCGCTCTGGTTGAGAATGTTTATCGATGATTCAATCGCAAGAGAATATCTTTTTCCTCCAAATGTAAAGCATACCTTCAAGGCAGCAAAATCTTTTTCTCTTACTCTTGGAAATGCCGGCGCTGCCAAAGTCAAACTCAATGGAAAAGAACTTGGAATGCTTGGAAAGCCTGGAGCAATTGTGCGTAATAAAATCTTAACTGCAAAATCACTTCAATCATTGGAATAATAAAATTTCTATGCCTTCCAGTGTTGAACAAGAAGTAGAAGAGTTACGCCGCATTATTCGAGAGCACGATTACAGGTACTATGTACTCGCTGAGCCTACTATTTCCGACGAGGAATATGACCAGCTCATGCATCGCCTCATAGAATTAGAGATAGCATACCCACATTTGCGTACACCAGATTCTCCAACTCAACGCGTTGGCGGACAGCCTCTAAAAGAATTTCCAACTGTTGTTCATCGTGTACCGATGTTGAGTCTGTCGAATACCTACAATGCCGAGGAGTTATATGATTTTGATCGGCGTGTACGTGAACTTTTAGGGACACAGGATTACAGATATGTGGGCGAGCTCAAATTCGATGGAATTGCAATTAGCTTGACTTATGAAAATGGAATCTTTACTCTTGGCGCAACTCGCGGCGATGGAGTTCAAGGAGATGATATCACACAGAACTTGAAAACTATCCGTTCGATACCATTGCGTATACGTTCAAAACAACCTGCCCCTCCTTATCTGGAAGTGCGCGGCGAAGCGTATATGAACCGGAAAGATTTCGAACAAATGAACGAAGAACGTCAACTCGCTGGTGAAAAACCATTTGCAAATCCAAGGAACTCCGTTGCGGGAACTTTGAAGCTTCAAGATCCTGCTCTTGTTGCTCAGCGTCCTTTAAATTTTATTGCATATTATTTACGTGGAGATATATCTGTTTCTTACCACTCAGAATGCCTTCAACTATTGAAAGAGTTTGGTTTTCCAACAAGTGAACAAACAAAAATATGCCCAACCATCAAAGACATTGAAGCGTATTGGAAATATTGGGAAGAGCATCGCGATGACCTTCCATTCGATATTGATGGAGTTGTTGCTAAAGTAGATTCGCTCAGCCAACAAGAACAATTGGGAGCTATTGCAAAAAGTCCAAGATGGGCAGTTGCCTGCAAGTTTGCATCCCGCAAGGCAACAACGCAGCTCAAAGCCATCCGTCTTCAGGTTGGTCGGTTAGGAACAATTACTCCCGTTGCCGAGCTTGAACCTGTCTTTTTAGGCGGAACGACGGTTTCTCGCGCAACGCTTCATAATGAGGATTATATTCGAGAATTGGATATTCGCGTTTCCGATACGGTTGTTGTTGAAAAAGGCGGCGATGTTATTCCAAAAGTAACAGCTGTTGTGATAGAAAAACGTCCACCGAACACTCGTCCATACCGATTTCCGAAAACCTGCCCTGTTTGTTCTTCTCCTATCTATCGACCAGAAGGCGAGGCTAATTATTATTGTGAAAACAGCGATTGTCCAGCTCAAGTAAAAGGTCGGATAGAACACTTTGCAAGTCGCGGAGCAATGGATATCGAAGGACTTGGAGAGGCGGTGGTGGACCAACTTGTAGAGAACCAACTTGTAAAAAATTGCGCTGACCTCTATGATTTATCCTCAAAACGTGCTACATTAGAGCAGTTAGAACGGTGGGGAAAAAAGAAAGTAACTAATTTATTGGAAGCCATCGAACGGAGTAAGCGGCAGCCTTTCCACCGTGTTCTTTATGCATTAGGAATTCGACACGTCGGAGCCAGTGTAGCACAGCGAATTGTTGAAAAATTTTGTATAATAGATCAGTTAATCAATGCTACAAAAGAAGATTTAATGACAGTACCTGGCATTGGATCTGAAATTGCTGAAAGCATTATTCGGTTCTTTCAAAATAAACATAACAGCACGATTGTAGAGCGACTTCGAAAAGCTGGCGTTCAATTTGAGCAGAAAGAGCTCCCTCGCTCACAGTCCACAGCATTGAGTGGAAAAGTGTTTGTGTTGACTGGAACATTGGCATCAATGACTCGTGAAGAAGCAAAGAATAAAATTGAAGCTCTAGGAGGTAAAGTTGCTTCTTCTGTTAGTAGTAAAACGGATTTTGTAATTGTTGGTACAGACGCGGGGTCTAAATTAGAGAAGGCAAAGGCTCTGCAGAAAACGATTCTGAACGAAGATGATTTTTTGAAAATGCTTTCAAAATATGATATAGTATAATCATCCATACATGGAGGAACTTCTATGCGCTCATTTCAACGTAGTACTATTATTCTACTGGCATTAATGCTTTTCACAACAACACTCTTTTGCCAGACGCGAAGTGGAAAACTTGGAATCGGAGTAGCCGGCAGTGCAGACTACTTTTTAGGGGATGGCAACTCAGAGGCTAAACTTGGAGGCGATGGTGGAGCTAGTCTCTTCTATTCTCCAATTCAATATCTTGGCATCCGTGCAAATGTTGGTATGGGGAAATTACGCTGGCAACCAATTGGGAAATCGAATATTGTCTCGACAGATTATATGTACAGCGCAGGGTACTTGAGTCTCGATATGGCGCCTTCCAGTTCATTCAATCCTTTTATCTTTGGTGGAGCTGCGGCTGTTTTTTATGATCCACACACGAAAGATGGTAAATATCGTAGTGGAAACACTTTCGATGTTCACTATAGCGGCGGCGGAGGATTGGACTATTTCATCAATGAATTCTGGTCTCTTACTATAAAAGGGGAATACGTCTATACAAACTCAAAATACTACAATGGCGATGATACAAATGGAAATGATAGCTTTCTACGTGCAGGACTTGAGGTTCGCTATTACTTCTTCGACCAAAATTTTGTTAAGCGTATGTTAGAAGCGCTAAAGGATCGATACAAGAACAAATAAATGCATGTTTGAAGTACTCCGTACAAAAATAGGATTACAGTATGCACGGTTGCGATTGTCTTATCATTCCGACCGTGCATTTCGTTTTACAGAAGCGTTAGAACATTCACAACGCGTATTGATTCTCTTCCCAGAAACTCCAATAGAACCGGAAGCCACTTCATCCCTTATTCGTTACCTCCTCCATCGCTTCTCCTATGAGCGCCTTACATTGTTTATTCGCGAAGACCTCCTGTTCCACCTCGCCCCTGCTCCTCCCGTAAAAACATTTCTCTATACGAATGATGATATTTCACGGTACTATATTCCTCGTCGACGCTTGCAATCGAAACTTCTTTTGAATACTTTTGATGTAGTGATTGATCTTAATCTCGGTTTGCATTTGCCCAGCGCATATTTGTGTAAGACATCGAATGCTCCGCTTCGTATTGGATTTGTAAAACCGTATAGCGATCACTTTTATAATTTACAGGTACAGACTCATGGAACAACCAATACGGTTGCAACGTATAGAAATTTCCTTAAATGTCTTGATATGTTTTAGGTGAGGAGGAAAGAAGTATGAAGTACGAAACAAAACAAAATGGATCTTCTGTACTTTTCAAGTTGAAAGAGAAACGGCTCGACTCCAATATTTCTCCGGAATTAAAGGGAGAATTTCTCATTCTCTGCAAACCACAAACAAAAGAACTCCATATTGATTTATCAGATGTTGAGTTTTGCGATAGCAGTGGATTGAGCGCACTGCTCATTGCCGAACGAAAGATGCGGGCAAATGGAGGGAAAGTAAAGATTATCGGCGTCCAGAAAAAAATTTTGTCGCTGTTGAAAATTACACACCTTGACCAGGCTTTCGATATTGAAGTTCCAAAGACAAAAGATGCAAAGTAATTTCTACAATAGTGGGAAAGCTCCAAGTATTGTGATATGCAAAAAAAGATTCACCAGCAGAGTTCTGTTTCTTCTCCTCTTGAGGTAGAGAAAGAACAGTTTTTACTTTTTCTAAAGTTAGAAAAAAACGTTTCACTTCATACGCTTCAATCTTACTCGTTCGACCTTTCGCATTTTATAACTTTTCTTGGACGTCGTTCAGTTAACGATGCACGGAATAGCACACCAGAAATTATTGCATCTTTCTTCGACCATCTTAAGAGTCAATATCTCTCTCCACGTTCTCAGGCACGGATGCTTTCTACTTTGAGAAGTTTTTACAAATATCTACTAGGGGAAGGGATTCTTTCAGACAACCCAATAGAACTCATCGATGCGCCTAAATTAGCAAAAACCTTACCATCTGTATTAACAATTTCAGAAATAGACTGGATTCTACAGCAACCAGATATTACGACTCCTTTAGGTATTCGAGATCGAGCGCTCTTTGAAACGCTCTATGCCACAGGCGTGCGTGTTTCGGAGGCGATAAATATCAAGCAAGCCGATTTACTCATTAACGATGGATTTCTTTTGGTTTTTGGGAAGGGGTCAAAGGAACGTTTTGTACCAATTGGACGCTCTGCTTTAGAATGGATTCAACGGTATCAAAAAGAAAGTCGGCTTCAATTTGTATCGAAAAATAAATCGGGGGATTATTTATTTCTCAGTGTACGTGGGACCAAACTTACACGTTCGATGGTTTTCCGGTTAGTTCAAAAATATTCTAAAGCAGCTGGAATCGAAAAAGAAGTTCATCCACACACATTTCGCCATTCATTTGCAACACACTTGCTAGAAGGTGGAGCTGATTTACGCGCTGTGCAGGAAATGTTAGGACACACTGATATTTCGACAACTCAAATTTATACTCATATCGATCGTGAATATTTGAAAGAGGTACATCGCACTTTTCATCCAAGACAGTAATATTTTGGGTGCGAAAAATTTTTCTCTTTTGTTTCCATCATCATTGTGAATTTGCAACAGAATTTCGCTGTTCTCATTTCATCGTCATAATGAATACGCCATTCCAATCATCGGGCGGCGGAGTAATTTTATAGAGTTGTGCGCGCTCGATGTAGAGCTGAGCGACATAACATGTTTTATCAAGCGCCAGCGCTTGTTCCATGTAGGCAATTGCCTCGTCCCATTTTCGCTCACGATATAATCGTAGACCTTCGTGATATAATTCTAATGACTCTTTTTGTTGTGGAGTCATTTCCATTGGCGAAGGTCCAAGAGCTTCGAATACCTTCACAGGTTGGGATTTCCCTTTTACTTGAATTAGATCTAATTCCCGAACCGTAATTTTGCCTCTCACATGGTCGTAGGTAAATTCACTAATCATAATTTTCGATTGGTACTGTTTATTTGCGCCTTCCAACCGTGATGCAAGATTAACGCTATCGCCAATCACGGTGTAATCGAAGCGGTCCCTGCCGCCCATATTCCCAACAATCATCACTCCTGTGTTAATTCCAATTCTTGATTCAATCGGAGGGCGGCGCTCTTTTGCCCATTTCATTCTCAGGTGCGCTAATCTATGTTGCATTTCTATCGCCGCCATACAAGCCCTCAAAGCATGGTCATCTTGAGGCAACGGCGCTCCCCAAAATGCCATGATTGCATCGCCTTCATATTTATCGAGTGTACCATCATATTTGAGTATAATCCGGGTCATTTCATCGAGGTATTCATTGAGAATTTCTACCAATTGTTCTGGTTTGTTGTGGTACGGTTCAGCAATGTTTGTGAAATTTGCAATATCTGTAAAAAAGACTGTGAGTTCTCGTCGATCACCTCCCAGCTTTGCCTTCTCTGGATTTGCAACCAATTCATTGACAACTGCTGGATTGATATAGTGGCTAAAAACATGTTTAATAAGAGCTTTCTGTTCTCGTTCAATTAAATATTGGTACACTACGGCTCCGACGTATGCGAATACAATTGTAAGAGATGGATTAACAACATTCATGAGAATTTGTGAGGATGTAAAGACAAGGAGTGAAATTTCAACGACGACGCCAATGAGGAGGAGAACAGCAATGAATGTTCCAATTTCAATCAACCAAACCCGACGTGTCCGTATCTGTTTTAGAGCGACAAAACCAAGAAATGAAAAAAGTCCCAGTACGAGAACAATGATTCTCTCGGTTGTTGCATCCATTTTCTTAATAAAAGAATTATCAATAACGTTCTGAATAGCTGTTGCATGGATTTCTACTCCATGCATCGTATAGTTTTTCTTCCCACCTTCTTCCACATACAGTGGGACGTTATGGTAGTCGCGTTCTTCGGCCATCAATGAGCCAATGATAACAATCTTATTCTTGAACAACTGTTTCATTCCCTCATCAAATGCATCAATTGATTCTCCTAATTCCAGTTCGTCTTTTGTTTGAAAAGAAGAATCATCGATGACTTGAGAAAATGGAACATAACGGAAGGTTTGTACTGGACCATAGTAATTGAGGAGAAAACTTGTTTCATCATATTTTGGGATGGTTCGATCACGAAATACAAAATGTTCCGGCGTGATAGAAGGGCAAGAAAGAGGGGGAAGATTATATGCCGTGTTAAGAGCGGCAAATGCAAGAGTTGGCGTGAGCCAACCTCGTACATCGAGCATTGGAAAATATGATCGGCAGATGTCATCGCGGTCTTTATGGATATTCACGACCCCAATATTTTTTGCATCATTGAAGAAAATATTATCATACGATGGTTCCGTTGAACGTACAAGGGCTTTTTGAATTGCTGTTTGAGTCTCAACTTTTGTTGCAAGTACAACATTCGGGAATCGTTGTAGCGTTGCCCGGAAAACACTATCGCCATAGGCTGTTTTTCCGGGTGATTCAAACGTTATATCAAATACAATCACACGAGCGCCTGCGGCGTTTAAATTCTCAACGACATGAGCGTAGTAATCGCGCGGAAAAGGAAAAGGTTCAACCATTCCTTTTAAATCATCATCTGAGATTCCGACAATGACTACATCGCCTCTATTTTTAAGATCGCGTTCACTTCCAATTTTATTATATCTACTTTGATATCGTAAATCAATTGTCAGTAAATCTATATCGTTTAAGAATGGAATATCGACGATCCATCCTTCACAGAGAAGAAGCACTATCGCCCCAAGTCCAAGGCCAACAATAATTTTAATGAACTGCGGGAGAATTTTTTTCTTAAAGTCGTATGCTGTCATAGTAAGCTTTCCTCTTAATGGACTGGTAAAATGTTAAAAAAGAAATCGATAGATAATTCCTGCAACAATATCGGTTGGCCTTCCGGGATAATGAAGGAATGAAAACTCTGCAGTTACAAAATGATGTTCAATTGGTTCATACTCAGCGCCACATTGAATAAGCGTTCGACGGAAATCCCCAAATGATGGAGAGTAAGTTCCAATAATGTTCAATGTATTTTCGAACAAACGATATCGAGCGCTGAGAGTAAGTGATTGATAATCGAAAGGCATTTCTATCTTCGTTGGAAGATAAGCTCCAACGGAATCCTGTTGGGCGAGGTAGCTAGTATTCTGACTGATGGCAAGTCCAATTGTTGTTTGAAGTGGAATTTTGTAAAGAGAAGTAAGAGATGCAGAAACATTCAGATTATCCTGGTCGCGATGATAGAAGGTTTTATCGGTCTTCTGAGCAATAGACGCCGTTACGGTGAACGTTTGCCTGCCATAAAAAGAAAAATCGTAATTCATTCCAATGTAGTATCGGTTTGTAATTTCATCGGCGGTATTCAACATTTTATCATCAGGAGCAAACACATAGAGAGAACGATAGAGCGCCGCAGTTGCAGAATCAGCAGGGAGGCGACTTTCTCTGAGCAGTGGTTTGTTTAGTCGATAATATTCTGAAAGATCAACGTCATTTTTTCTTGTATAGAATCCATATCCAAGCGTAAAGGATGGTAAACGTCTGCCGGGAAAAACTGTAGCTGATGTTGAGAGTGTGTTAAAGTCTGTCGTGGGAACGGATTCATCGTGGAGAGTATTATTGGATTTCATTTCATACGCAACACTTAAGAGCAATTTATTTTTCAACAATCGAATCCTATCAGAAAGATTTATTCCTTCCACATCGGTCTGAACGAAATCATTACCAAAAGAAACGTATGATATTCCGCGCCGAAATGCAAAGAGACGTACGTAGTTGTTAAAATAGTTAAGCGAAAGTTCAGACTCTACTGCAGTTGAAGGCAGATGGCTAATTGGATCGAGTGGCGAGAGGTATTCATTGATAGTAATGATTGATCTTCCAATTGATGCAATTTTTTTCAAGTCGTCTGCGTCTTTTTTAGCATCCTTGAGCTCCGAAGGAGTTCTTGTTGTATCATAAACTCCGCTAATGGAATCAATCGCCGCATCGGAAAGGTTTCCACTGGTAATATCATTATTCAAGAGACTCATAGCAACTTGCGTAGTCCATCGTATACGCTGGTTATCGAATGCAACAACAAAATCGGTTCCTGCAACAATATTTTCATGCGGATAAACACCATAACGAATAGAATTGATGTCATCCTTTGCTTTTACAAAATTAAAACCTATCTGGAATTTTTCTCCACTTCCAAAGCTCGGACGAACTGCTAAGAAAGAGCGTGTAAATGTTCCAGGTTCAAAGAGTCTATAGGTTAAACCACTGATAGGAAGCGACTCCTTCGGGCGACTCGCAGCTGTAGATGAATCAACATACGTTGTGTCGCCGATAACCTTGCCCTCGATCTTTCGTTCAGTATGCCCCCAGCTCATATCGAGATTGAAAAAGCCAAGCGCTAATGAACCTGAAACTCCACGTACACGCTTTCCACTGACAAAGAGCGAAGGAAATACCGGATAGGCATCCCCAAGTTGAACCTTTGCATACTTTGATGCTTGAAAAGAGGCAAGATAACGATTTTGTGGTTGAAGAGTAGATTTATCTTCGTTTGTAAGATGAAGATCAAGACTCCCTGAATAGAGTTTTGCCGAGCCGTTTGCCTGAATATCGCCACGAATAAACGTTGTCGAATTCTCGTCAATGTATTCGTTGCGAACTTCTAACTGAGCGCTGCCATTGTACTGAAACGAACGTTCTCTCTCTTCCAGAGCGGTAGCAGTCGAAAGATTGAAAGATGTTGTTTTTGTATAGTACGGTTTTCCAGTCGTATCATAAAGTTGAATAGTAATAGAGTGCGCGCCCAACTCTAATTGTTTACCCGTTGCAGTTGGATTGAAGAGGATCACCTCATCAGAAATAATTACGCTGGAGGTAACGTCAATTCCATCAAGGTATAAACGTGTTCTTTTTGTGTCGACTGCATCGGAAGTATAGAGCAATGAGACTGCAACAACTAAATCTTCTGCTGCAACGGTTTCTCCCTGTTCAGGGCTTAACATTTTAATTTCTGCATCTTTTGGGTCAACCGTTTCTACGGTAATTCTTAATGGATTCCCTTCAGGATTTTCTGCTGGATAGAATGCTACTTTATCCGGCATTTGAATCATAATATAGTATTCAATAAAAGGAGCAGTAACCAGTTTAGAAGGAACTGTCGCAACAGCAACACGTCCAGAAAGGAACATCTCGAGTTCCTTGAATTCGCTTTCACCGAATCCACGAACGAACAATTGCGCTTTTTGAACTTGAGCGCTTTGTGTCAAACGAATGCTCACGGAAAGAGGTTCGTGTTCTTTTGCTTGCGATGTTCGTACTTCGCTTATGTAAGCGCTCCCCTGCGCATAAAGCGCATCGCTCTGTAAACAAACAACACAAAATAAGAGAATAGAAAAGTACTTCCATACCTTGAAAAGCATATGCACCCCACAAAATATTGTTGAAATTTTTTTGGAAAATATTCCGCACACAAATAAAACGGCGGGCGCCTCTAAGATGTAATCATCCGCCGTTTATCATTCTTTCATTTTAGATTTTCACAGAGCTTATTCATCCCATTTGATTATGAGTACTTTCTTTTGAAGAGATCCAGTTTGCCCTGGAATTCGCAATTCATGATGAATTGGCTCTACATTGACAGCCGCAGGAGTTGTTGAACCTCCTTCTGGCATTGTCATCGTTGAACCGTCCGCTAACGTGAAAACCAAATAGTATTCAAGTTTCGGATATTGAATATACTTCCCTTCAATTTTTCCTGTTGCTTGTCTACCCGCAATAGTGAGCGGCATATCAATAAATTCTGGCTCATTCATTTTCCGATGATAGAAATGGACAGCAGCAGCGTTGACAACCTTAATTTGATCGAGGTTTATTTTTACAAATGCATCTTGTGTAGATTTGAGTTTACTGAAATTTACCCCCGGCAGAGTCGATTGCTGCCCTTCTCCTTTGTCAGGCTGTTCTTCTTGAATATTCTGGCCTTGATCGATGTCCGACAGTTCATCCTCGCTTGCGGCGTCTACCTGTAAATTGCCAGACGTATCAGCGGTACCTCTTTGTCCACTGCCTACATTCATTCTTCGCCCGCTTAATAGGTTTGTAAATTCAGCTAATCCTTCTCTGATAATAAGATTATCTTCACTTCCACTTGTTCTCAAACTCCCTTGTGTCCCACGTATCGAAGCAACAGATATTGGAGTAGAAAAACGAAATTGTTCTGTTTCAGCCTTCTTAACATTGAATAAGAGATTTCCTTGAGCCATATGAACTTCGCGATTTATAATCTGTTTTCCTTGCACTTCGCCACGAATTGTAACAATAGATTTCTCTCGAACAATCAATTTCGATTGATCGGCAAAGAGAATCATTACAAGAGAGTTTTTATCTGTCTTTATTTCATACCCTGATTTCAATTGACTCAATGGAACAGCTTTTTCCCAGCTCTTTGAAGGCGCACGCATATCAACATCGCGAATTACTTTGACAATGTACGCAGTGATATCCTTTGTTTCTTTCTGATTGCTTTGTCCAAGAACCAACCATGGGGAAATTATAATCATCAAAAATAACATGTTTAGCTTTTTCATTGTCATGCCCTCCTCTATCGGTTCTCAATACTGATAGAAATATTCGCACCTTGTTGCTGACTCAATGATGTCAAGAGCGTTTCAAGGTCTTCCGCTGTGATAATTTTACCATCGAGCATCATAACTCCATAAGATTGCCATGGAACCCAATTCGACGGTTCTGATCGAAGTTGAGTGTATGTTGAGGCCGCCTCCGAAGGTTGACTGCTAAAGAATTTATCCAGAATTCCACCGATTCGATCGTTGGTAATTCGGAAGAGAATTGGCTTACTTGGGCGTTCAACAACACCGCGATTCGTTGTTACCAGTGCGCTCGCTTGAACGACATAGGCTTTTTCATATTCTAATTTTCGTTCGGCATCAGCTGGATAGATAAGCGTTGTTGTTCCTGTTACTTTTCGCACAAGGCATGGATGGGCTGCAGAAACAGCGTCTTGCATCGAACGATGTCCCTGTCCAACTTCGTACACGCGAACAATAACTTCATTTGCAGTTGTCGTCCATACGAAGGTGGGAGTTAAGGTCGAGAGCACACTCCCTTGAGTTGGTTCGATAACTTCAACTATGGTTTCCTCGACATTACTTTGACTAATAACGATTGTTTTTTCTGCCGAGCCTAACACATTGCCGCGGGAATTTTTTGCTCTCATTACCACTTTGTACATGCCAGGTGGTATAGTTACTGTCGTCTGCGCAAGATCTTCAAGACGTTTTCTCAGTTTTGTGTTCTCATAGTAGAAATCATCATGAAGCACCTTAATGTCTTGTGTAGCAGACTCATTAGCAAAATCGCGTGCCGATAACGTACGATGCCCTGGCACTTTGAATTTATTCGTTCTTCCTCGGACTAGTACATCGCTGCTTGGATCGCCTTGCAATTGAACGATTACTTCTGCTTCCACAAACAGATCGCCTGTTCCACCAGCAGGGTCAACTACATCAATATCAATTGAAACGCCTGAAATGGTTGGACTTAACTTTTGAGAGCGGACATCAATGAAGTCTGCAAGATAAGCCATTTGATAGTCAGGTGCATTAATGGTAATGTCTACCTTATTGATAACATTAATAGGCATTACCTCTTGAGCAACCAAGCCATTGAAACACAACAAGAAAATCCCACACAGAAGTGTGTTCAGTCTTCCAAAACTTTTGGCGTGAACCATAGGAAACCTCCTTATATAATTTATAAATGCATCTTTAAAGTAGTATTCAACATTCTATTTCCCCTTGAGAAAGATCACGTATGTGAGATGTATCAAAAATTCACAATATCATTATAGATGACAAATATCATTAACACAAGTAAAAGCGTAATTCCAACTTGTTGAAGAACAATTTTGACTTTGTCAGGTACAGGACGTCTGAAAATTGCTTCGAATAGTACAAACATCAAATGCCCACCGTCGAGACCGGGAAACGGTAAGATATTCAACAACGCCAAACTTACACTGAGCAATGCTACAAATCCAAGGAATGATACAGCTCCGCTTTCTGCTGAGCGGTTTGCTAACTGAGCAATTTTGATTGGTCCGCCGACTGATTTGGAGAACGATACTTTTCCTACAATAATTTGAGATATATTGACTAAAAAGAGCTTCGTTGTTCCATACACTTCTCGGATACTGATCGGAAGAGCTTCGATCAAGCCATAGTTTTCGTGAACTTGCGGTCCTGTATATCCCATCTCCAGCATAACGCCAATTCTGCCTTCTTCGGTAGGGGTAACCTTAGCTTCCTTAATTTCGTTCTGATGTTTCCACGTGATTGTAATTTCTTTCCCTGCATTCTTTTGGATTATCTCTGATAGCGCACTAAAGTGAACTGGATTCCCGTTAACGGCAAGGATTGTATCACCTGCCGCCATTCCTGCTTTTGCAGCGGGTTTTCCATTGTCCACAACTCCTATCACTGGCACAAGTCCTACAGGCATAATTCCTAATCGTTCATCGACCATATTGGGAATCTCTGCTTGCGGAATTTTTATTACTTGTGGTTCATTTCCTCGAATGAATTGTATTTCGAGAGTCGGAGCAAGATTTTCAGTAAATAAGAGATTTTCGATATCATCCCATTTGTTTACCGGTTTATTATTAATAGAAATGATTTTATCGTGTACCTGGAAACCAACTTTTTCTGCTACACTGTTTGGTTTGATGTATCCAATTTCAGTTACAGGATAAATTACGCGTCCCTGATAAAAAATTATCCCCCAGAAAATTATGATAGCGAGAATCACATTCATCAGTACTCCTGCAGAGAGTACGATTGCTTGTTGCCAGAGCGGCTTCGCTCTAAATTCCCAAGGTTGAGGCTCTCGATTTAGAAATTCTGTATCGAGACTCTCGTCAATCATTCCAGAAATTTTTACATATCCACCAATTGGAACCCACGAAACGCAATAATCTGTTTCACCAATCTTTTTCCCAAAGGCGCGAGGCGGAAAGCCAATGCTAAATGTCTCGACTCTCATTTTGAAGAGCTTTGCTGTAATAAAATGTCCGAATTCATGAACAAGTACAAGAACTCCAATAGTAATAATGAAATAAAAAATCATGCTTACAATTTCCATAGAATCTTTCTTTCTCTTTTTAACAGTAATAAAAAAATTTACACTAAAGTTCTCACAAATTTACGTGTGGCAATATCGGCTTCAATGGTATTTTCAATTTCTAGCGTACGGTGGTTGGCTTGGGCTGCCATTGCTTGCTCTATCAATTGAGGGATTGTATCGAATGAAATTTTCCTCTCTAAAAAAGCCTGCACTGCAATTTCATTGGCAGCGTTCATCACTGCAGGCGCTGTGCCGCCAATGGAAAGCGCATCATAGGCAAGTTGAAGGCAGCGGAACTTCGTTCGATCAGGTTCGAAGAACGTCATTGCATGAAGTTTTGGAAAATTGACATGCGGTACATTCAGCGGCATTCTCTCCGGATAGGTAAGGGCATATTGAATTGGAATTTTCATATCTGGCAAACCTATCTGTGCTTTAATCGAACCATCGATGAATTCAACCATCGAATGGATAATAGATTGTGGATGAATAACAACATCGATGTTCTCGGTAGGAATTCCAAACAGCCAGTATGCTTCGATTACTTCCAGACCTTTATTCATCAGCGTTGCAGAATCAATCGTTATTTTATTTCCCATTTTCCAGTTTGGATGCTTCAGCGCTTCTTCAACAGTAATACCATGAAATTTTTCAATTGGCGTGTTGAGAAATGGTCCACCCGAGGCTGTAAGGATAATTCGCTTAAGCTGTGTTCTATCCTCTCCAACAAGGCATTGAAAAATAGCGCTATGTTCGCTATCGATAGGCAGAATCCGAACATTGTACTCTTTTGCAAGAGCTGTTACAATTGCGCCAGCAACAACGAGCGTCTCCTTATTGGCAAGCGCTATTTGTTTTCGATGTTGTATTGCTTCGACCGTTGGCTTGAGTCCTGCAAAACCAACAAGAGCATTGAGCACGATATCAACATCATCCCGACGTACTACTTCAAGAAGTCCCTTGACACCAGATAGTACTTCTACATTGCTAACCCGTTGACGAAGACGTTGCGCTTGCTGTTCATCTAAGACAACCACGCCACGAGGGTGAAACCTGGAAATTTGATCCTCTAGAAGATCGATGTTTACATTGGTCGTAAGATATGTAACTCGAAATTGTTCTGGCAATGCGCCAAGCACAACCAGACTATTGCGACCAATTGAACCCGTAGAGCCTAAAATTGCAATATTTCTTTGTTTACTACTCATTTCATTTCCAAAGTACCGAAATTAGGAAGTGTTGTCAAGCGCACCGAATTGGAAGCAAATCTACAATCGGTCAAGAAAATTAAGCATAGAAATATAGTGAAATTTTATACCATTCGTTGGACTATGGCAATAAGCAAATAGCTAATTAGCGAGCTATCGGCATTTGTTTCTGTGCTTTTAAATTGTATGACAAAGCTTAACAAAATGTATGGTTGAGATCAACTCTTTACACTTTGATTCCTTCGTCGAGAACGAGTTGATTCTTTAATCCCTCTTCTCCTGGAATTGGGGATTCGATGTTATCAAGAATGGCATCCGAAAACAAGGTGAATTCCCGTTCGTAAAGATTTGGCACAAAAATTCTTTCAACGTCAGGAGGCTCGGGCGCGCCATTCTTTCCGCCGGTTATGACGATTTTAACATCACGGTCGCTCAATGTAAAATCGGTTAGCGCCGCAGTTCCTTCTGTGCCAACAATTTCGAATATCGAACGACCAAATGAAACTTCAAATGAACACGTAATGCTTCCAATTGTTCCTTTGGAAAACTGAAGCGCTCCAATGAATGTTCCCTCGGTGCGTTCTTCCGTTGGTGTCGGATGCATATGACTCCGTACAGAAACTACGTCATCTTCGAGTACGTATCGCATCGTATCAAGACAATGGACGCCGATATCAAACCAGGGTCCGCCTCCTGCGAGTTTTCTATCATAGAGCCATTTTCGTTTCGAGAACCGCGCATTATAGACATACTCGGTGCGAACGTACTGAATTTCTCCAAGCGTTTCCGCTTTCACCAACTTCTTAAGCCACTGAATTGCCGGGGAAAAACGCACCATATGGCCAACCATCAATTTCACATTGTTATCCTTGCAAGCATCGATCATCGCTTGTGCTTCAGCGCTATTCATTGCCATTGGCTTTTCGACAAGGACGTGTTTCCCGGCTCGCGCTGCAAGAATTGTCTGTTCCGCGTGTAAAGCGTTCGGCGAGGCAATGAACACAGCATCTACATCTGAATGCCGAACAAGTTCCTCAGCGGAAGAGAATACAAGAGGTACGTTGAACTTCTCGGCTTTTGCCTTTGCTTCAGCTGCAGAACGTTTCTGAAGAGCGACAAGTTGAGAATTCGGCGACTCGAGAATTGCCGTCGCAATAACTCGTTCAGCAAATCCACCAAATCCTATAATACCATATCGAACCTTTTTAGTTTGAACCATAGGAAACTCCTTAAGAATAGTGCAATGTTTATTCCTTCTTATTCAATTGGATAATGATTTGTTGCGGATGAATATACTCGACGGAAAGCCCTTCTGGAAAAGCGATATTCGATCTTGTAATTGTTCGCCGATAAGTACCTTCTCTTCCATTGAAAATGGTAACTGTTATCTTCAGTGATTTTTCATTCAAGACAAGAAATTGACGGCGCGGACCTGAAAATGTTACTTCAACTTCTTGAGGTTCAATACTTTTTACTACAAGCGTTGATGGAACGTTTTCCAGAACTACTGGAAGGATGTATGTTCGGTAATCAATTTTAGATTCATGGACAAAGAAGAACCAGAGTATAAGGGTGGAAACCAATGCTATGATCATCTCGCGGTAATTTTGCCGAAAGAGATTATTCAACGGCTTTACATTCGCTGAAGGAGTTACTTCCTGATAGAACGCTTCCAGTCGTGAGCGAAGTTCTTCAGCGTCGCGCATAACAGTGATGTCGTTATTTCGCGCAACCGAGATAGTTCCCTTCTCTTCAGATACAACAATGCAGAATGCGTCTGTTACTTCAGCCATTCCTAAAGCAGCAGCGTGCCGTGTTCCGGCTTTTTGAAGCTTCCGCAAATTTTTTGAAAGTGGGAGATAACAAGAGAACTTCGTAATTTTATTTTCTTCAATAATGACAGCGCCGTCATGGCTTGGCGAGCCAGGGATGAAAAGCGTTTCAAGCAGTTGTTGACTTAATTCTCCATCAAGGTCTTCTCCGCCATTGAGATGGCGAACAACTGGATCTTTCCCTCGAATCACAATGAGCGCTCCAATGTGGTCATTCGCAAGAGAGTGAACTGCATCTACAATGATATCCACATTCTTCTGCCAATCGCTTAAAATGCGCCGTCGATATCTCCTCCTTAAAACACTTCTGCTCGCAAGTTGTTCAAGGAATCTTTTAATTTCTTCCTGAAAAATAATAACAACCGCAATAAGAATAATAGCAAAGAATCCCTGGAACATCGTCGTAGTGAGCATAAGTCCGAGCTGGCGTGCAATCAGGTAAGCCGCTCCGACCATAAAAAGTCCAAGTGCAACAAATGCCGCATGGGTGCGCTTGAACCATACAAGGATGGAATAGATGATAATCGTCATGACAACGATATCAATGAGCCCAGTAATTCCTACAGATTCCCATAGTTCATGCATAGGCATCTCTCCTTTCACTTGATTTTTCCTTCGACGAGCGAACCAGCGGCTGAAAGTGAGTATTCTTTTTCAATTTCAACTTATTTGTCAGACGCTCCACCAGGGTACGTTCTGCTTCTTCCCATGCCTGAGGATTTTTAGGATCAGAAATTTTGATTTTTCCAGCAGCAACTTGTCCATATCCACCAGCCGACCGTGGATTATCAACAATGCTTCGTAGCGCGGACGCTGCTGAGACATCTGTTAAATTCGTTCGGATGGAAAAATGGAGATAATCTCCGTATCGTCCCGTACAAAATGCCCATTGAGTTCCTTCACAGGTTAAAAGGAAGTCCGCCATCTGAGCAACGAGATCGGGATTTCCAACTTCTCCGAGATGGGAAACAACCAGTCGTTGACGAATCTGTGCATTTCTGATTCCGTGCAGCATTTCTCCAAAAAATTGTCGCGGTCGAGAAGGATTTTGAATACGTGCAAGAAGTTTCATATCCGCAAGCGGAAGCAGTTCAAAGTATGTATCAATTGTTTCACGATTCGTTGTGCGGGAAAAATCGAGTGTGTCGGAGAGAATTCCATACACGAGAGCAGTGGCAAGTTTTGTCGAAAGGTCAAAACCTTTTGCTAATAATTCGCGAGCCAGCAATGCCGATGTCGAACCAGCTTCTGTATCGATCATGACAAAACCAGCTTCCGGGGTTTGTGAAGCAATATGTTGGTCAATGATAATTGCAGCATGCCTTTTTTTCGGAAATGAATTATTCTCAAATCCAGGTTGCGTATCCACAAGTGCAATGTTTGGATAGAATCGAAAATCGGATGAACGAAGTTTCGACGCGGGAATTTTTAGCAGGCGTACCATCTCGCGATTCTCTGAGCGACCAATATTTCCGCCATAAACAATTTTTGAGCGAAGGCCTGCTTTCTGAACAAGATAGTGTAACGCGTATGCCGACGCCAGTGCATCCGGATCTGGATAGTCGTGCGTAAGAATGAGCAGAGGATTCAGTTTTTCTTTATTTTCCTCGATATAGTAAGATAACTCTAATGCTTTTGTCATAAATTTATATTTTCGATGTAGTTCTACTACAAGTATACAATTTTTTGCCATAACATTAAACATGGATAGTTGAAACACTGCTATTCTTGTAAATTTTTATTGTCTTTGTATTCCTTCTTGTTGTAAAATTACACAGGAAACTAATTCTTGCCCTAACTTCATTTTTTCCGTACCTTTTATAGTTCAAAAAGGATATTCTATGATCATAAGCATGACCGGATTTGGAAAAGCCGAGAATTCCAGAAATGGAATTACAGCCGCCGTAGAAGTGCGAAGCGTCAACAATCGATATCTGGAAGTTGCGGCTCGGCTGCCTCGGCAGCACAGCTCGCGCGATCGCGAAGTAAAAGAAATTGTTCGGGCATACATTAATCGTGGAAGTGTGAACGTATCAATAAAAATAGAACGAGAGAACGACGGCGCAATTCCAGTAACTCTGAATCATAACGCTGCAAAAGCAGTATATCGGTTACTGAATGAACTTAAAAAGTCAATCGGCTTGCGAGAAAAAATTACCATCGAGCATCTTCTCCACTTCTCCGAAATATTCGAGCCAGAAGAAGAAGACGACACAGCGCTCGAGGAATGGAATTTAACCGTCGAGACATTGAAGCAAGCGCTCGAAGCAATGAATACAATGCGGAGAGAAGAAGGACAAGAGCTTGAGAAGGATCTAGCGCAACGCATCGCATGGATTGATGAAACGATAACACAAATTGAGCAGCTTTCGAAAGATCGAATTCCCGAAGAACGAATTCGTTTACAGGAACGGATCGCGTTGCTCGTAAACGACCCATCCATCATGGATCAGCAACGCCTCGAGTTGGAAATTGCGTTACTGACTGATAAACTTGATGTAACCGAAGAGTGTGTTCGATTCCATAGTCATAACAAATTTTTCTTAGAATCGCTGCAACACAGCGAGTCCGCTGGACGAAAGCTTAACTTCTTACTTCAGGAGATGAATCGCGAGGCAAACACAATTGGTTCAAAGGTTTGTGACGCTACAATTGCGCATCTCGTTGTTGCTATCAAAGAAGAGATAGAGAAAATTCGCGAACAAGTTCAAAACATTGAATAACGATTCTTATGGAAGGGAAACTTTTTGTAATTTCTGCCCCCAGCGGTTGTGGTAAAACAACAATTGCAAGAGCGATTCTTCAACGACATCCTGAAATTCTTTTTTCTGTCTCGGCAACGACACGTCCGAAACGAAATGGTGAAATCCATGGACGAGATTACTTCTTCCTTACACGGGAAGAATTTGAAGAGTACATACGACAAGGAAATTTAATCGAGTGGGAAGAAATTTATGGAAATTACTACGGTACGTTGAAGAGAGAAGTTGAAAAAGCTCTTCGGGACCATACGTTGATGCTCTTTGATATTGATGTAAAAGGCGCTCTCTCGATTCGGAAACATTTTCCAAAAGAGTCTGTGCTCATTTTTATTGCACCGCCAAGCTTAGACGTACTGCGCGAGCGACTTATTAAAAGAAAAACAGAAGACGAAGAAGCGCTCAAAAAACGTCTCGAACGAGCTTCGATGGAGCTTGGTTTACAGAAAGAGTTTGATTATGTTGTTGTCAATGATGATTTACAGGAAGCAATCGATCGCGTTGAGAAAATTATTCTCGGTGAAAGTTTGAAAAATAAAGTGTAGCATAAAATTATTCAATAAAAGAAAAGGAGTACATACAGTGTCAGTAAAACCTGTTGAAATTTCTGAAATCCTCGATATTGCAGGAAACATTTATGAAGCCATCATTATTTCATCGAAGCGCGCACGGCAAATACACGATGACTTAAAAATAGAATTGGCGCAGCGTCTGGAAACAATTCGAGCGCTTTCTCCAGTGCAAGAGTCCGAAGAAGATCTTGATACTGTAATTGCAAATCCAGACCAATTGAAGATCAGTATAGAATTCGAGAAGCGCCCGAAGCCAACAGAAATTGCGCTGGAAGAGTTTCATCAACGGAAATTGAAGTACTACTACAAACAAGAACCTGATTTCTTCTCAAAAGAACCAAGCGCTGAGCAAGCGTAATGTCAACATTCAACGGTAAGCGCATTCTCCTTGGAGTTACCGGCGGAATTGCTGCATATAAAGTTGCTTACCTCGTGCGTCAACTTGTTAAAGCAGGCGCTGACGTCAAAGTAATGATGACGGAAGCTGCAACTCATTTTGTTACTCCGGTAACATTTTCGGCTTTAAGTAAACATCCTGTTTATACAGACCTTTGGGCAACTGAAAGTCCTGAAGATAGCAATATCAGCGTAAGCCACGTGCGATTGGCGCATTGGGCGGATATTGTCGTTATCGCGCCTGCAACAGCCAATACGATTGCAAAGCTCACGCACGGAATTGCGGATAACATTCTTACCGTTGTTACGCTAGCGACCCCGAAACCAATTCTCCTTGTGCCTGCAATGGATGTTGATATGTACATCAATGAAGCGACACAACGGAATCTCGCAACATTGAAGATGCGTGGATACTATGTGGAGGAGCCGCCTTCTGGTGAACTTGCAAGCGGTATCCATGGACAAGGACGATTGCCAGAAGTTGAATCAATTGTCGAAAAAATATCTAACATTCTCGATAAGAGTATTCAAGATTTTAAGAATCGAACTATTGTTGTTACAGCTGGACCAACGTACGAAGCAATCGATCCTGTAAGATTCATTGGGAATCGCTCTTCCGGAAAAATGGGATTTGCAATTGCAACCGCCGCAATGCAACGCGGCGCTAAAGTTATTCTTATCTCTGGACCAACGTCGCTTGAAACTCCACGGAATGTAAAAAGAATCGATGTCGAATCTGCTCAGGAAATGCTTACAGCTGTGCGAAACAATGTGCAGAAAGCGCATGCGCTCATTATGTCTGCTGCTGTTGCGGATTTTATGCCGGCGCAAGTTGCAAAAGACAAGCTCAAGAAATCCTCTGCCTCATCTTCACTTCAGCTCACGCTCAACCCAACCCCAGATATTCTCGCGGAGATTGGCAAGAAAAAGAAGAAACTGGTTACGGTTGGATTTGCGCTGGAAACAAAAGATGAGTTAGCAAACGCACAGGAAAAACTTCAGAAAAAAAATCTTGATGTTATTGTTTTGAATTCCTTCAACAAAAAGAATTTAGTGTTTGGTTCCGATATGAATACAGTTACGCTAATCGATCGCTACGGTGAAATTGTTGAGTACCCAAAGCTTCCCAAAATCGATGTAGCAAATAAAATTCTTGATAAAATTAAAACACTCTTGTAACTCCTCTCTTTTTTGGTACATTGACATAGTTAAAAAAGCAATTAGGTTTTGTCGTCCACAATACATCTATTTTTGAAAAGAAGAGAATATCGTTCTTGTTTATGGATTTACAGAAGAATGAAATAGCGAAAGCAATAGAATCGATCGAACGTTACTTTCAGCAGTATAAAGAATTATATTCAGACGAAATTCTTATTCCATCAAAACAACTACAGAAAGAATCAACGAATCAATCTATGAAACCGACATCAAAAATACCGAACGAAGTTGAACCAGAGGATCTTTTTGGCATGCCTTTTCAGCAGCCAAAAGCAAAAAAGAAAACTCAAGAGTTTTCATTACCGCAGGAACCATGGACAACAGCGGAAGACCTCGATACTTTAAATGAGATGATTCGAACTTGCACAAAGTGCAGTCTCGGCGCTTCACGGAAAAATTTTGTATTTGGCGTTGGCAATCCTCAGGCTGAAGTGGTAGTAGTTGGAGAAGCGCCTGGCGCCGATGAAGATGAACAAGGCAAGCCATTCGTTGGACGAGCTGGACAGTTGCTTAATAAAATTCTTGAAGCTATCCATTTCCATCGCGAAGAAGTGTTTATCTGCAATATTTTGAAGTGCCGACCTCCAAATAATCGTGAACCATTGCCGGAAGAAATTACTCTCTGCGAACCGTATCTTGTAAAACAACTCGAGATTCTGCATCCAAAAGCTATTCTCTGCGCTGGTCGCATTGCAGGACAAGCTCTCCTGAAGACAAATACATCGCTTGCCCAGCTTCGAGGAAAAGTATTTGACTATCGCGGGATTCCACTGATGGTAACATATCATCCAGCCGCATTGCTTCGGAATCCGAACTGGAAACGCCTTTGCTGGGAAGATGTTCAGCGCTTCCGAAAATTATATGACGAACTAAAACAGAAAGAGCAATAAATTTCTACTTATATCTTCTTAAAAATGAAAAAACGATGAATCGTCAAAAAGAATTTATTGCAAACATAAAAAAAGCATGGCGCGATGAAATGAAGAGCGCTCAGAACTATCGCGCGCTTGCAGAACGTGAAATGAATACAGAACGAAAAAAAATTCTTGAACGACTTGCTGAATCGGAAGAACGCCATGCGCGTCAATGGTCTCAACAATTGGAACGATATGGTGTTTCCGTCGGAGCTTACGCAGAAACACCCTTTGAGAAAATTCGTCGCCGCATTCTTCTCCGCAGTACGCTCAATACCGCATTACAATTATTAGAAGAAGGAGAATCCAATGCAGATCGACTCTACGAGACGCTGATTTCACAATCTGAACAAGATAGTGAACGCGAAGCTCTTCGTACAATTCAAACGGAAGAAAAAGCGCATGCAAAAGTACTCGAAGAATTAATCTCGCCTGTCGACGCTCGACTTCCGCAACATAGGCTCGAAAAAATTCTTGGAAGAGAGCGCTGGCATGTTACAGCCGGTGGTTGGATTGGACAGGCAATTTATGGCGTCAACGATGGATTGGGCGCGGCGTTTGGCGTCGTGAGCGGCGTTGCCGGCGCAACATCGGTGAATAGCGAGTTTATTCTCTTGAGTGGAATGGCTGCTGCTATCGCTTCTGCTTTATCGATGGGAAGCGGCGCATACCTTGCCACGAAATCGGAACGCGAAGTTTACGAAGCGGAAATGGAACGCGAGAAGCGAGAAATCAAAGAAAATCCAGCTGAAGAAATAGAAGAGCTGGAATTATTCTATCAGCTCAAAGGCTTCTCGGAAACAGAAGCGAAGAATATGGCAGCAAAGTTGGCTGAGCAACCAGAACATTTTTTGAAAACATTGGCGCATGAGGAACTTGGATTATCGGAACAAACATTTCCGCATCCATGGAAATCAGCTTTCAGCGCAACGCTGAGCACTGCACTCGGCGCAATCATTCCGGTGCTTCCATTTTTCTTCTGGACAGGCACAGAAGGATTGATCATTTCATTTGTGATTAGCACTGCCGCACACTTTATTGTTGGTGCATCAAAGGTGATTGTTACTGGCAGATCGTGGCTCAAGAGCGGAGCAGAAATGACCGCTGTAGGATTAGGCGAAGCGCTTATCACCTACTGCATTGGTCTCTTTATTGCACCAGCGCTTTAGCGATTGAATTGATGCAAGGAGTTCTGTACATTTGAAGAGATTTTAATGAGATGGCAATGAAAAATTTTCAACGCAACAATATGATTTCCACCGACCGAGAAACTGGCGGCTATCTTCCATCGCAAATGCCTGAGAGCGATCGTCATGTGCCGCCGCAGGCAATTGATATCGAAGCCTCAATCCTTGGCGCTATGCTTCTGGAAAAGGAAGCAATTGCAAAAGCTCTTGAAGTGCTCGACGACTCGGCATTCTACAAACCTGCCCATCAAAGTATTTTCAAAGCTATGATTGCGTTGTTCGAGCGAAGCGAACCCGTTGACCTTATTACGCTGAGTGAAGAATTGCGCCGAAGAGGTGAACTCGAAAAAGTTGGCGGAGAGTACTATCTCACTGAGCTTACTTCTAAAATTACGAGCGCTGCAAATGTTGAGTACCATGCTCATATTGTACTCGAAAAAGCTCTCATGCGCCAGCTTATCTCAACGTCATCGCAAATTATAAATCGCGCATACAATGAGACGGAAGATCCGTTAGAGCTTCTCGATGAAGCCGAGCGAAATATTTTTGATATTTCAGAACAACGAATGAAAAAATCCTTCGTCTCGATGGATTCGGCTGTCCATAAAACGATGGACTTACTGCAGAGCATCCACGGAAAACATAGCGGCGTTACAGGCGTTCCTTCTGGATTTATCGATCTCGATGCGCTCACGGGTGGATTTCAGCCTTCTGATCTTATCATTATTGCTGGGCGACCATCGCAGGGAAAAACTGCATTTGTGCTTTCTGTGGCTCGAAACGCCGCCGTGATGGACGATGTTCCAATTGGAATTTTTAGTCTCGAAATGTCCGCGCAACAACTTGTGATGCGTTTGATGTGCGCTGAAGCGCGCGTGGACGCTCAGAAAGTACGCACGGGAAGACTTCCTGAAGATGAATGGCGAAAACTAAGCACCAGCGTTGGACGACTCTACAAAGCAAAAATTTTTATTGATGATACGCCGGCGCTCAGCATTCTTGAACTTCGAGCGAAAGCGCGTCGGTTAAAAGCAGAACACAATGTGGGGTTGATTGTAATCGATTACCTGCAACTTATGCAAGGTCCACGAGCTCAAAGTCGTGAGCAGGAAATTTCTGGCATCTCGCGCTCGCTGAAAGCTCTTGCAAAAGAGCTCAATATTCCTGTCGTTGCGCTTTCGCAGCTCAACAGAGCCGTCGAAGCTCGTTCCGATAAACGTCCGGCGTTAGCGGATTTGCGTGAATCTGGCGCCATCGAGCAAGACGCCGATGTTGTAATCTTTGTGCATCGCCCTGAGATGTACGGCATCGAAGAACAAAAGAACAAATCGACACAAGGACTTGCAGAAATCATTGTTGGCAAACAGCGCAATGGTCCAATTGACACTGTTGAACTCCATTTTGTAAAAGAGTATGCGCGTTTTGAAAACAGCGCCGGGTTCCGTGCAGAGCAACTCATTCCAGGCGAAGCTCCCGAATCGATGCCATTTTAACAATGGTGCAATATCAGCTTCTTAATTCGGTATGAAGTATGAATCGTCGCGAATTTCTACAATGCGGATATCTCTCAGTCATTGCAAGCGTATTGTATCGTGCCAATGCGTTTTCATTCCTTTCGTTCTCAGATATCCAGCAACGTCTCTGCGAAGAAAAATTTCGATACGCTGCAAAGCATCATTTATCGCAGAAGCCACTTCCCGAAATCGTTACCGACATCGCTCGATCATTCATTGGTACGCCGTACGTCGCTCATACGCTCGATTTGGAAAACGGAGAACGTCTCATCATACGACTCGATGGAGTGGATTGCGTAACGCTCTATGAGTATTCTCTCGCCTTTGCTCGCTGCATCAAGAAGCGTACAACAACGTACGACGGCTTCTGCAATGAAGTACAATTCTTGAGATACAGAAATGGCATCATTGACGGATTTGCAAGTCGTCTCCACTACACATCCGATTACTTCTACAATAATGAGGAGAAAGGTGTGTTAAAGAACATCACGAAGGAACTCGGCGACGTTCCATACAAAAAAACCATTAACTTTATGACAATGCATCGTGAATTGTATCCAGCGCTTCGCGATGATGCCGCCTTTCGTGCAATACAATCTGTCGAAAAAGAAATTAACAGCAGACAACTTTTCTATATTCCAAAGAGCAAAGTGTCTTCGATTGCACAATCAATCCATAGTGGAGACATCATTGCTATTACCACAACAAAAGAGGGACTCGATTGTTCACATACTGGCATAGCGCTTCAGAAAAATAACGATCTCTATTTTATCCATGCACCAGTTCCGGGCTCTGCTGTTCAAATGACACAAATTCCACTTTGGAAGTACTTACAAAAAAATTCTGAACAGAGTGGCGTTATGGTTGCACGACCGCAGGAGGTTCAATGAACGAGAAAGAACTGCAGACCGTATTAAGCAAACTCCATATTGTTCGGGGAGATATAACCACTTTTGCTGTTGATGCAATCGTGAATGCAGCAAACACAACACTTTTAGGAGGCGGCGGAGTCGATGGGGCAATTCACCGCGCAGCCGGACCACAATTACTGGAGGAATGTAAACAATTACACGGTTGTGCAACAGGCGATGCTAAAATTACAAAAGGTTACAATTTACCGGCACGATTTGTTATTCACACTGTTGGTCCTGTGTGGCGAGGCGGCTCGCACAATGAGGAGAACCTTCTCGCACAATGTTATCGTCGATGTTTTGAAATCGCTCAGGAGCGCAAACTCCGTACGCTTGCTTTTCCATCGATCAGCACGGGCGCTTATGGTTTCCCGCTCGAACGCGCTGTTCCCATTGCTCTGAAAGAAATAATCACAGCTCTTTCGAACAATCAACTCCTCGAAGCTGTCTATGTTGTATGTTTCGATGAATATACCTATTCTGTATATAAGTCTGTACTTAGCGAACAACAACAGTAACATATTTTCCCTTCACTCTAATATGAAAGGAGGAGAATGTTATGGTACTTGTATCGGAGATCAAGCCTGGCGCTGTCGTTATTATCGATGGGAGAATGGTTCGGGTTCTTGATGTCATTCACCATGCCGGAAGCGGACAAATGCATGGTTTCATCGAATTGAAACTGAAAGATATACGCTTTGGGCGCTTCAGCGACCAGCGATTCAAACCAACGGATAAACTCGAAAGTGTAGAAGTTGTAAAGAAGCAAATGGAATATCTCTATGCAGATAACGAGCAACTCTACTTCATGGATCCAAAAACATTCGAACAGATTGGCGTTTCGAAAACTGTCGTTGGACCAATTGAAAAATTTTTACGAGAAGGAACCGTCCTTACGGTTGAACTCGTCGGAGAGGAACCGGTTAACATTCAATTTCCAAAAATTGTAGAGTTGAAGGTAACAATGACAGGACCAAGCGTCCGTGATGCTCAGGATAATACAATGAAAAGTGCGACTCTTGAAAATGGAATGGAAATCCTTGTTCCACAGTTTGTTGAAACGGGAGATATTGTACGGGTCGATACCGAAAAAATTAAATATGTTGAACGTGTTCCAACCAAAAAAATATAATATGAAGTCAAAAATTGTTTTGCTCTTTGCACTTATTAGCGCGTTTGAAACAACAGCGTTTGCACAGAAGCCGCCATCATTCCGTCGCGATTCCGTAAAGGAAACATTCAATGATAAATCTATTATGATACGCTATGGAAAGCCGACAATGAACGGGAGAAAAATATTTGGCGGCTCAGTTCCATATTATAAAGTGTGGCGTACTGGCGCTGGACAATCCACTGAACTTGAAACCGAAGTAGATATCGAAATGGAAGGCGCAATCATTCCTCAAGGGAAATATTCGCTCTATACCATTCCAACTGAGACGACATGGAAATTCATTATCAACAAACAAACAGGGCAATGGGGAACCGTGTATAATTCTCAGCTCGATCTTGCACGAATCGATGTACAGCCGAAACGACTCTCAAAACCAGTCGAGGAACTTACGTTTCGGATTCAGAAACGCAGTGCATCGGAAGGCGCTCTTGTACTCGAATGGGAAACAACTTACATCGAAGCGCCATTCCACGTAAGCCAGGAACCGCTGCTGCCGAGTCCTCGCGATTCTGTGATTCGATATATTGATGGCGCTCGTCTTGTTGTTGATTATAGCCGGCCTTCTGTGCGTGGACGAAAAATTTTTGGCGGTGTAGTTCCTTATGGACAGGTTTGGCGGACAGGAGCCAACGCTGCAACATCCTTGACGACAACCAGCGATCTTTTAATCAACAAGGTGCGTATTCCCAAAGGCTCTTATACGCTCTACACGCTACCAACAAAACGAGGTTGGTGGCTTATCATTAACAAGCAAACAGGACAGTGGGGAACCGTTTACAACAGGTCGCTTGACTTAGCGCGCCTGCCAATGAAAGTAACATTGCTTCCTTACAATGTGGAGAAATTCACAATTTCTATCGAGCCGCTTCAAGGAAAGCGCGGCGTACTCAAGCTTCAGTGGGAACGAACAGAAGCATCAGTTGAATTTGAGGTTATAGAATCAAAGTAGAAGGGCTTTGAAAAGGATTGAAGAGAGAGCGGGAGACGGGACTCGAACCCGCGACGTTCAGCTTGGGAAGCTGACATTCTACCACTGAATTACTCCCGCACGTGCTATCAATGATACAAGAAATTTTTCACCGATGCAATTCTACCAATTCCACGATAGTTAATATCGTCTGGTATCTGTCGAAATCTTATCCAATAATAAAATAATTTTATTATTATCCGTGTCCCTCAGTCTTTATTTGCTCTATCATAAAATTCTCTATCCCTTTAGTTCAGAAATATATTTTCCGCCACAACGATAACACACAGCTAATGGTTGCTTACGTCGATATTCTCGAAATTTCTGTGCCTGCGTACTATTCCAGAGTTCCTGAATAGTTGCCTCTTTAACGTTGCCAAAACTATAATCGGGATAATCGACGCAGAAATTGGCTTCACCATCAGGTTGAATATCTATAAGATTTTCAACGTTATTACATTTTAACGATCCAACCGGCGTTACATCATCACTAAACCAGATTTTATATTCTTCTTCTGTCAAAGGCATATAAGGAAAATTTTCTATGCCATTAAGACTCTCTTTGTACTTCTTGAGTTCTTCCAAAAAGAATTCAATATCAACTCCCGAATCGACATGATGAAAACCTTTCCAGGAATATGCCGGCAGATTGAAATGCTCTCTCAGTTCATTTTCATATTTTCTGCCAGTTTCTGCAGAAACATAATAGTAAGGCACAATATTAATAGAATTGATATGCACGCTTCTTGCCACATCTGGCATCTTTCCCAAGCCTCTATAGGAATATTTACTTATCGTAAAGCATATACTTCTACTGATTCTATTTTCCTTATCCAACATATTTAAGAGTTCTATGCTCTTCTTTGTCTTTTTGAAACTGCCGTTCACTCCTCGAACATAATCATGAATTTCTTCTGGTCCATCAATTGAAAAAGTAATATGCATGTTCCCTAATTGAATTATCTCCTCTACATACTTTTCCAAGTACGTTCCATTTGTATCCAATGAAATAAAAATCCCCTTATTGTGTATATATCGAAGAAGATCCATTATATGGGGAAAGAGAAATGGTTCGCCCCCACGAACGAGAATAAATCTAACGCTATAGTTTGAAATTTCATCAACCAGACGTATCCAATCCTCCAGTCCCATTTTTGTATGATGCGTGGATTGTTTTGTATTTTTTTTGACGTATCCATCTTCGCTCCATTGACCACACATTCGACATCTTAGATTACAGGCATTTGTTACTGTAAAAGACACAAACTCGGGAAAATTATTATTTGTCGCCATGATCGTACACCTTTCATTGAATAGAGGGTGACTCTGTTTGTAATTTTTAATGATTTAATTATGAATTCAAAATCTTATCTTGGGCGCGAATTCTGTAAAGCTATCGAACCAGTATCTTTTATATTCATCCGGAACTGATGCAATCTTATCAGTTCTCATTAAAAGTTTGGTAATGATTGTAATCCCATCGTAAGAAAACAGAAGGATGACTTTATTTCCAGATGCAAAAATGCTGGTCAAGATTTTTCCACCTTACAATCTCACTTACAATTTTAGAGCCTTCACATCCATGAAAACTCTCTCCTGTTTTTAGTCTTTGCCCGCCTTCGATTACGCCAACGAGCAATGGAAACGTACGCACTTTTCAATCTTGATTCAATGGAAGAGGAAAATAAATAAAGTCTGATGCAGAATCAGCATCAACAATTGGCTGGTGAACATTCGTACATAAAAAAACCCATCCCGATGTTTGCAGGATGGGCTTCTATAATTGCAAGCAGATTAGTTTATGCTAATTTGTTTACAAACTTTGCTAATGCCGATTTTTGATTGCTTGCTTTATTTTTATGGATAGTTCCTTTTGCGGCAAGTTCATCTAAATATTTGACTGCGCGTTTCAAAGCTACTGTGCCTTCTTCTTTCGTCTTTGCCATTCGCACGCGCTTAATAAGCGTCTTCATTTTCGATAAATTTGCTTTATTCCGCTCTGTACGCCGCTTGGTCTGTCTCACTCTTTTTTCAGCAGATTTATGTTGTGGCATTCAAATCTCCTCGTTTCGATACATATTCATTGACTTTTCTATAATAAAATAGAGAAGATTTTACAGATTTCCAAAGGATTTTTTAGCGCCGCAATTCAACTTGATGCAAGAACGATATGCTGCATAATTCCACGCGCTATTGCTGCCGTTGCTCCCCAAATTTCATAACCGCCATATTTATAATAGAAAATCTGGACTGCATTACCTTCGGAATCGTGGAACGTTGTTTCTCTATCAGCATCGGCAAGAAAAACATCGGCAGGCACACTCAGTACCTGGGCGACTTCCTGAATGTTGATAGCCAGCGGCGGAAGCTCCTGAATAAATCCGACGACAGGCGTTATACAAAATCCAGTTTTCGTAGTATAATCATCGAACATTCCAAGTACTTCAACAGAAAGCGGCGGCAAACCAATTTCTTCATGCGCTTCGCGCAATGCAGTTGCAACAGCATCGGCATCATTAGGTTCACACATTCCGCCGGGGAATGAAATTTCTCTTTTATGGCGTTCTACCATTTCTGTCCGCTCTGTAAATAGCAAATACATTTCCTCATCGTGCATAAAGAAAGGAACGAGCGCTGCCGATCTTCGCTTGTGAGTGCACGGCAATTCTTTTCGCTTATAGGTTTGGAACGCGTTTCGAATATCAGAAACTGTCATTACTGCTCGATTAGTTCTTTGTTGCTAGAACGTTCTTTCTGTTGAGATTTTGTTTTTCCATGATGAGTACAGCCCGAACAATTCGAACCTTTGCTCCCGCAACATTCTTTTTCAGATATTTTACAGTCGTGTAACAAACTTGTTCCATGAGCTGTCGGCGCTTGAAACTGTAATAACTCTCCGATTGTTGGAGCAAGATCGATTTGCGTACGCTTTGTTGAAACAACACAATTTGCAGGAATTTCACGACCGATAGCAAGAAGCAAAATATGTTGACATCCTTCGCAATCGCATCCGTGTTCGGCAAAACCGCCGTGTTGTTCGTCGTGCCGACCGTGATCGTTCGTTACAAATAACGTGGTTTTATTCTGGTAGAATTCATTCGACTGAATAAACTTCCAGAGTTCATATACCAGAGAATCAACTGTTTTGATGGCTGAAAGGTACCCTTGCCAATCGCGGTTGTGTCCTTTACGATCGACTTCGGGAAAGTTGATGAACACAATGCGAGGATGATACCGTGAAAGAATTTTCTTCGAAGTGGTAAATATTGATTTATCATCATCTCCGAGAAAAAACGACGCACAATATTTCTTTCCATAACCTTCCGCTGTACTATATGTCAGAATTTGCAACTTCTTTTTTCCGACAATCACTGCAACATCTTTTTCTGATGCTCGAAAATCTTTTCTAAAATATTCAAAAACGGTCGGAGTTGTGGGTCTCTTTTTCCCTTCGTTATCGAGTTGCTGCCACACGCCGGTCTCAAGAGAAGCATGCGCTGGTGCAGTTTTGGTCAATCCTTCATTCCTAAAATTTATCCAGATTGTTCCTTGAGGTTTCATTGTCTTCCAAAGGAAAGGAGTATAAGTACTTTCAGCGCCAAAAGTCTCGGAGTAGCGAGCGCCATCAATGACAACAACAATAACATTTTGCGCTTTCAGTGGAATGACGACGAAGAGAAGAGTGAAGAAGAATACAGTGAAGGAAGATTTCCTTATAAGAGAGTTAAGCATCCGTTAATTCCTTTCATTTCACTATTATATGCGTTTAGGTTTATAGAATACGTGTGGTTTAATCATTTGTTCAGGCGAGAGAATCGCATCGAGTTCTTCTTTCGACAAATATCCTTTTTCCAAAACAACATCGTATACCGAACGATTGGTAGTCAGTGCAATGTGCGCTACTTCTGTAGCTTTTTCATATCCAATGTAAGGATTCAATGCTGTGGCAAGTCCAATGCTATTTTCTACCATTTTTCTGCAAACATCAGCGTTGGCGGTGATTCCTCGAATGCAGCGTTCGGTGAGTGTACGGCAGGCGCGGCTCAGAATTTCAGACGACGTAAAAAGGCTATACGCAATAATTGGTTCCATCACATTGAGCTCGAGTTGTCCTGCTTCTGCCGCCATTGTTACTGTTGTATCATTGCCAATAACACAGAATGCAACTTGATTCACAACTTCTGGAATAATTGGATTGATTTTCCCTGGCATAATCGAGGAGCCAGCAGCCATCGGAGGGAGATTGATTTCGTGGAGACCCGCGCGCGGTCCTGAAGAGAGAAGACGAAGATCATTACAAATTTTCGATAGCTTGACTGCAACTCGTTTCAATACTCCAGAAAGTTGAACGTACACGCCGGTATCCTGCGTTGCTTCGACAAGATTTTCAGAAAGAACCACCGGCACACTGCTCATTTCCCGAAGATAGTTGGTTACAATGCGCGCATAGTCTGGATGTGCATTGAGTCCTGTTCCAATTGCTGTCGCTCCGAGATTGATTTCACGGAGAAGGGATTGTGATTCTGTAATTCGCTGAACATCTTCATTCACTGTTACTGCCCACGCTTCGAACTCCTGTCCAAGCGTCATTGGAACAGCATCCTGTAATTGTGTACGTCCCATTTTTATGATGTGGGAAAATTCTTTTCCTTTCTCGAAGAGCGCGTCGCGAACTCCTTCAAGCTCTTCTCTGAGCCTGTCCATCTTCTTGCTCAATGTCATGCGAAGAGCGGTCGGATAGACATCGTTCGTTGATTGGGAAAGGTTTACATGGATAAGTGGATGAAGGATATCGTATCTTCCTTTTTCATATCCAAGAAGTTCAAGCGCTCGATTTGCGATCACTTCATTCGCATTCATATTCGTCGAAGTGCCTGCCCCACCCTGGATGACGTCAACAACAAATTCTTCCATCAACGCCCCGTTGTAGATTTCATCGCACGCGTGAGCGATTGCGTCTGCAAGCTGAGGTTCGAGCAATCCTAAATCACGATTTGCAAATGCCGCCGCTTTTTTGATCAGTACAAGAAATTGAATGAAGAGAGGATAGTGTGAAATTTGAATTCCAGTGATATTGTAATTTTCCAGAGCGCGAAGCGTGTGAATGCCATAGTACCGTTCTGCTGGTACATCCCGTTCGCCAAGTAAATCATGCTCACGCCGTACGGCTGACATCTTTATCTCCGCATTATATTTTATTCAACGCTTGATAAAAATCATCAATGAGATCGTTCACGCCTTCCACGCCAACAGAAATCCGAATCATTCCTGCTGAGACCCCGTGCTTGCGAAGCTCTTCATCGGACATGAAAACATGAGATGAATAAACTGGAATGCTCACAAGCGTATCGACGCTTCCAAGCGACATCGCATTGACGGCAATTCGGAGAGAATCGCACACACGCGCAGCAGCTTCAGCAGGAGCGTATTTGCGAGAGGATTTCAGTTCAATGGTTACCATTCCGCCATAATCGTTCATTTGTTTTTTTGCAATACGATGATGAGGATGGGATGGAAGTCCCGGATAGAGAACGCGTTTTACTTTAGGATGATGTTCCAGCGACTTTGCAAGTGTAAGAGCATTTTCATTCTGTCGCTGAACGCGAAGCTCAAAAGTTGCGAGACTCCTGTTGAGCAAAAAAGCAGCAAATGGATCCATACAACCGCCGAGGTATTTTGCAAGTGAGCGAACCTTCTGACAGAACGCTTTCTGACCAACCACAACGCCACCGAGCAAATCGCTGTGTCCACCGAGGTATTTCGTTGCGCTTTCCACGCACACATCGATTCCCATTGCCAATGGATTTTGATTGATGACAGAAGCAAAAGTATTATCAATCATCGAAAGAATTGGCTTGCCTGTTTTTGCACGCGCCTTTCCCGTCTGGCGAGCAATTTCTGCTATATCAACAATATTCAGTGTTGGATTCGTCGGTGTCTCGAAATAAATTAGAGCTGTCGTATCATCCGCCAGCGATGGAATTCTATCGAGCGCATCCGAATCAATGTAGAGAATATGCACGCCACGATTTTCGAGCTCATCACGAAACCATCGGTATGTTCCACCGTAAAGCGCTGGAGTACTAATAATTGTATTACCTGGTTTGACAAGAGTTTGAATGGCTGTAGTAATGGCAGCCATGCCCGAAGAAAAGAGTACCGCATCTTCAGCATCGTAAAGGAGCGCAATTTTTTCTTCGACTTCCTTTACGGTTGGATTATGATAGCGTGAGTAAACAAATACATTTGGATCACCTTTCGCATATCGAATGGCATCCTCGGATGTTTCAAGGCGATAGGTAGAAGTTTGATAAATTGGTAACGCAACGGAACCTTTGTGAGGATACGTTTTTGCTCCGTGGAGCGCACGCGTTGCAAAAGACCGCTGCTGTAGTTTTTTCTTTCCCATAAATCATTCTCCAAAAGATTTTGAAAGAAAAGTAAAGAATAAGAACATAGGATTCAAATCCTCTGGCTGCACTTTCGCATTGCCTATGAGAGCTTTCTGTCGTAGATTTTTAGAATGGAAAGGAGCAAAAATGATCGAAGCTGTCATATTTGATATGGATGGAGTTCTCCTGGATTCTGAACCTTACTGGCAGGAAGCACAAATTTCTGTTTTTGGAAAATTGGGAATTCCACTAACTGTAGAAGCTTGCATCAAGACAACCGGAATAGCCATTGATGAGCTTGTTGCCTATCGATACCGGATGCATCCATGGAATGGAAAAACGCAGGAAGAAGCGATGTATGAAATTATTCACGAAGTCGAACGAATGATTCTCGAACGCGGAACATTATTACCTGGCGTTGCAGAAACAATAAATTTTTTCAAAGCAAAAGGCATTGCACTTGCAATTGCAAGTTCGTCCCACATTCAACTTGTCAACACAGTCTTGAAAAAATTTGGACTTGAAAATACCTTCCGGGTTGTTCATTCAGCCGAGCATGAGGATTTTGGAAAGCCTCACCCTGCTGTATTTCTTTCTACAGCGCATCGTCTTCGTGTCGAACCAGAACGCTGTCTCGTAATCGAAGATTCTTTAAATGGATTGATTGCGGCAAAAGCCGCTCGAATGAAGGCGCTCGTTGTTCCGCCTCAAATTCTCTGGAACGACACTCGATTCGACCTCGCCGATTGCAAGCTTCGCTCTCTTACCGAATTCTCTGAAGAAATCTGGAAGAAATTGAATGCGCTTCCATAAATTTTCCCCACCGGTGAACTTGCAGGTTGCTGAGGTTTATTTTTGGTGATTTGTTTGCTTGATAATTGATGTTCTATACGCTATACTTGTTCCATTGAGATTCGAGTTACTGAGTTCAAAAAAAATCAAAACTAACCTGGAAGCTATATGAAAATATCAAATATTATCTCCATTATTTTAAGTGTTCCATTTTTGCTCAATGCGCAATCACTTCAGTTTACCATTACAGTTAGCGATACGCAGAAGCCGATTAGTCCATACATCTACGGCGCAAATCCAGAATTTACCGCAAGCGAAAATCTTGCTGCACGACGATTAGGCGGCAACCGGCTAACGGGCTACAATTGGGAAAACAATGCATCGAATGCAGGGAGCGATTGGCAGCATTCAAGCGACAATTATCTTACATGGAGCGCTGGGATTACCAACGAGAATCAACCCGGAATCGTTGCAACGACTTTCCATACAAAGGCATTAGAAGCTGGAGCTTACTCGCTCGTTACATTACAAATGGCAGGATATGTTGCAAAAGATAAGAATGGAACGGTAACCGAGGATCAAACAGCTCCATCGTCTCGGTGGGCAAAAGTAGAGTACGCAAAGGGAACGCCTTTCGATCCTTCTCCGAATGTAAATGATACGCTTGTCTATATGGATGAGTTTGTAAATTTTCTTGTAACAACCTTTGGACTTGGAAATACTTCGAGCGGAGTAAAAGGATACGCATTGGATAATGAACCCGCGCTCTGGCAATCGACACATCCGCGAATTCATCCCAACAAACCAACATGCGCAGAGCTTATGCAGCGGAGTATCGCCCTCGCATCTGCAGTAAAAAATGTTGATTCGACTGCAGAGATTTTTGGTCCTGCCCTCTATGGATTTAATGCCTATTACTCATTTCAAAATGCATCCGATTGGCAGGCAATCAAAAGAAGGAAAGGATACAATTGGTTTATTGATTACTATCTTGACTCGATGAAAGTTGCGGAACAGACGTACGGCCGTCGTCTCCTCGATGTGTTGGATCTCCATTGGTATCCTGAAGCATCCGGCGATCATAGAATTACAGAAACCAGTGCAACAACTGCAGCTGATAAATCTGCACGGCTTCAAGCTCCTCGTACTCTTTGGGATGCAACATATCGTGAAAAGAGCTGGATAGCCCAATCTTATTCTACGTATCTACCGCTCATTCCAAAAGTAATTTCTTCGATCAATACATATTACCCCGGAACGAAACTAGCGTTTACCGAATTTACTTATGGCGGAGAGAATGATATTACGGGCGCTCTTGCTCTTGCCGATGTACTTGGAATTTTTGGAAAGTATGGAGTATATCTTGCAACATTTTGGCCCACGAGTTCCGATGTAACCTATATTCGGGCAGCGTATAGACTCTACAGAAATTATGATGGCGCAAACTCCACCTTCGGTAATGCTTCTCTTCCTGCAAAGACAAGCGACAGCGTCAACACATCTGTTTATGCCTCTGTGAATACCAGTACAAGCGAAATACATCTTATTACCATCAACAAAGATTTATCGAATAGTAAAGAAGCTTCGTTTACTCTCGACAATGTATCGGCAATTACGAACGCTCAGGCGTGGATTCTCGATGGCTCAGGAAGCGCAATCCGCAATGGCGCTGCGATAACTACAATTTCAGGAAATTCTTTTTCGTATTCACTTCCGCCGGCGTCGGCATGTCATTTTGTAATACAAATATCCGGACTCAACGTTGAAAAGGAATCGTCCTCACAACCAACGCAGATTACGCTTCATACTTTTCCAAATCCATTTAATTCAAATTGTATGATAGAGTACAGCGTGCCTCCGAGTGGCGAATATCTTCTGGAAATTGTTGACGTTCTCGGACGGCTCGTAAAGTCGATTTCTTTGCCTAATTATTCCGGAATAATTCGATGGGATGGAACATCGCAGAATAATTCTCCAGTGGCATCGGGCGTTTACTTTGTTGTGGTACGAGGCGCATCGCGCCAGCAAATTCAGGCGCAGAGAATCTTGCTCTTAAAATAATTGTACTCTCAACATGGCTAGATGTTGGATACGTTTCATGACCAGAAGATTTCAAAATCTTCTGGATAATTTCTCGATTTCAACATGAAATTCTTACTTCTTTTGCAGTAAAGAATCCAACCAGCGAAAACTGCTTTCCTGCATTTCAACGGTGAAGACATGACCTACATCCCAGAGTTCTGTGCGAAGGTTGTTTCCCGCATTTTGTGAATTCCACACCGCACGCATGGAATTATACGCATCCGTTACAACATCAGCTGGAAAGAGCTTATCGTGCTTACCATTCATAAAATACATTGGTTTGGGGCAGGCTAAACTCGCAACATCTGGAATATCGAGATAGTTCATAAGATCAGGATGCGTTGTCGAGAACGATGATTGTCCGCGTGTGCGATTGTTTCCCGGCTGAAGCAATCCGGCATTCGTTCCCATCCAGCAAACAGCAACGCCGCAGTCAATGTAATCGGAAAGCGCTGCAACTTGCCACGCACGAAAAGATCCAAACGAGAGTCCCATCGCAGCAATTCTGGTTGAATCTACAAACGGAAGCGATGCAAGAAATTTTGCGCTCGCCATATCTTCCCACGCTACTAATCCAGCATACGACATTCCAAGATTGAAAAGATTCGATGCAAGCGCTTGTTGATCTTCATAGCCTCCGCCGCCGCGATCTCCCCAATTCAACGCATCAGTTGCAAAACATACATAGCCTCGTTTCGCAAGTTCATCTCCGATAAATCGTCCGCCATATAATGAGCGAACCCAAACTCTTGCCGTGTCACGAAGATTTGTATCGGAAGCAAATGGCTCGATAACTTTCTCTTTTCCAATATCGAAGCGAGAACCATGGTCGTGAAGCAGCAAAACGGCGGGATGATGTCCTTTCCCTTTTGGAATGAGCAAATACCCAAGCGCCCGACTATCCGCAGTAAGATTGAAAACAACTTTTTGCGCAATGTACGAGCCGCGATCTTCTTCTCCAATCACAACAGGATTGAAAGGAACGATCGGGGGAACGCTCAGCATACATTTCTGCACAACGCCTCGCGCTTCTTTTTTCCATTCGTCAAAATTTTTCCACTTTCCCGAATTCCACGAAAGCGGATACTGCAGCCTTTTCAATCGCTGCTGCGCAAATACCGGTAATTTCTTGTCAACGCCGCATCGTTGATAAAGCGTATCTTGCCGCACTTGAGCAAAGAGGAGGGTTGGAATTACACCAAAGAATAAAATCATCCATTTCTTCATATCTTCTCCTTTCTTCTTTTAATATTCAAGCTGGTGAATGAGCGTGCTTTGCAGAAAGTTTACAACACGCTCGTCAACAATAATATCTTGCACACGAAGAGGTGATTTCAGAAAAATTCCATCGAACGTTCTGCATCGGCTTAACGCAACGTACGCCTGACCATGTGCAAACATTCCGTGACCAAAATCAATGACCACTCGATCGAACGTCTTCCCTTGACTTTTGTGAATCGTAATTGCCCACGCTAGCGTCAGTGGATATTGACGAAATGTACCAACGACTGCTGGTACAATTTTCTTTTCTTCTTCATCGAAACTATAGACGATTCGTTCCCACGTCGAGGGTTCAACTTCGTAGGTCTCCGCTCCAACTGTTACTTCAATTCCACGCGACGTTACTTTCTTTACGGCTCCGAGCGTTCCATTGACCCAACGTTTTGTAGAATCGTTCTTCAAGAACATTACCTGCGCTCCTTCTTTGAGCACAAGATTTTCATCTGTAGGATACGATTGCTGAGGGAAGTCGCCTTCCGTTGTTGCATGGTACGAAAGCTCCTTTCCAGGTAATTGTTGCAGCCGATACCGATTGACAGATGCAGCTAGAGCGTTTGTGCTTGTGAGTGTGATGTACGGTTCATCTTCTTGTATTGTGTGCGTATGCAGAACACGACTATTTAAGATTTCAATATCTTCATCAGTAATTTCATTGTTCCGTATTCGATCAAGGAGTGCAATAAAATTTCTATCGGATTGACGGAATACTTGCTGCAATTCGAATGTTTTTAGGTTTGTGTTTTGAAAAACCTGAGCGCTAAAGAAGTACGGCGTGTCATAGAAGGAATAATAAATCGAGTTCAGCGACGTTTCGATTACCGGCGGAAGCTGAAACAAATCTCCAAAGAGCGCAATTTGTACTCCCCCAAATGGTAACGTTGGATGCTTCCGATGTTTTCGGAGCGAATGGTCAATCGCATCGAGGAGATCGGCTCGAACCATTGAAACCTCATCGATGACAAGCAAATCAAGCGACTGAAGAATCCGCTTACTATCTCTAAAGACACGCACATCTTCCTCACGAAGGAAGTGCAGTGGAAATCTAAAGAATGAATGAATCGTAGAGCCGCCAATGTTTACTGCCGCAACTCCTGTTGGAGCAAGAACAACAATATTCTTTTCTGTGCTGGCTTTCAACAATTGGAGAAGCGTGGTTTTCCCCGTGCCTGCGCGTCCTGTAATAAAAAATGAATCTGCCGAGCGGTCAATCTGTTGTAGGATTGCTGAAAATTCTTTCGTCTTTTTGACGGCGGTAGGCTGAGTGCGCACAATTTCGTTGACGCTCTTTGTTCTGTTATAGGAATGTACTTCCTCGCGAATGGAATCAATTCTATCTTTCGGTTCAATTTTTTTTACACTGCGCTTCTTTGCCATCGGTGAATTCAATCTATCGAGTCGATAAGAAAAAAGAAAGCATGGATAATCCCAAATTATACATTAGAAACTTGCAAAGACTGTTGCCTCGATACGCCTTACGGCTACTCGGCAACCGATTCCCTGACGGCGGCTGAGGTGAGCGATAGCTCGTATCGAATCCACCATTTTGGTTATCTCTTTTTTCGCCTATTTTTTTGTTCATAATTTAGGGTAATTGCTTGCAACCTAAATAATTTTAATGCAATAATTGGAAACATCAAGAATGTGTAGTAAAAAAGATACCTCACTCGGCTGAATGAGGTATCTTAGGAAAATCTTGAACCATGCTTAGTCGGAGAGCCAGCGCTTTTGATTACGGCGTATCTTTCCAGAACACTTGATTCTTCTGAACATCTACCAACTCGACAAGTTTTGGAGTGATGGTAAGCACTGCCTGTGGAGCTCCTGCTACAAAGTTCACATTCGCATCAATGACAAAATGAATTCGGAAGTATAAATTGTTCTGCGCTGCCTTTGCCATCTTTGCAATATCGCGAGTAACATGCCACTTAAACTCCGAGCCAAAATTGAAAGTGATCTTCGAGAATCGGAATCCTCCTTCAACAGAATCTGAGAGCATGACATATCTATTTGAAGGGATATAACACACGACGGTTGGAATATTATACGGCGCTTCAATTGTTTCGTTACAGATAAGAGTGTAAACCTCTGTATCAGCATCATACAATTTTGGATTTGCTTTCAGCAACACTTTCAGTACTCGCTTTGGAAATTTCTGCTCTTCCATTCGGTTACGAACCCTTGTTACTAAATCAGCACGTTCTTTAGCTTGACGACGTTCAAATTCTACCGTAGTTTCGAATTCATCTTTTGCCTTTGTACTCGAAACAAATTTATCGATTTCATCACGGAGAAATGTCCATTCCGTTTTTAGCGCTTGCGTGAATGCGTCGGGTTTCATGTTCTCATCGGCGGCAAGCGATGTTTGCTGAGCGCGGGCAACGACACCGCTGCTCATCAATAGAATTACACAGAACAATATTCGTTTCATCATACTATTTCCTTTCAGTTACAGGAGTTTTTATTATGTTGTTCTATCACGGATGCAAACTCATACTATTTGATAATTTCCCCACTGAAATTTCTTTGCGACGGCTCCCGCAGAAGATTGACGGGTAATTGCGTTTCTATTGACAACGACGCCTCCACCTTCTTTAGCATCTCATTGTTCGAATGAGCTCTATCCTTTCTTCCATCGCGTTATGTGTAAATATAATGGTTTTCTTGAAATATTCATTATTTTTCTTTTTACTTTACCAATTCAGCCCAGACGTAGTGTTCTATTGTAGCTCTTGCTTTGCGATCCAAAACCGAATTTAAGTACTCTTGAACAGTACCATCTATCGTTTCTTTCAGTTTTTCTAACTTCGGAACAATCTTCTTAAGCGCTTTTTCATCTTTCGGAATTTTTACCTGTTCCACTCCCGCCTCAGCCCAGACTTTAAGGTAACGAGCTTCCAACTCCGAATTACATTTTACCTTTTTCTTTCCAATGATGAGATACCAATTAAAAAGTTCTTGCTCAATACGTACCTCTCCTGTTGCTCGTGGAAGAGTTTTATTCACCAATAATTTCAACGGCGCAATTTCATTTCTAAAGAACGCACCAAGCGTTTCTTCGCCAACCTTTTCCACGATAACTTTCACAAGCGCATCGATATCGATGCCATTTTTCGTCTTCCTTTCCTTCAGGACGCTATCCGACTTCTCTAATCTCGATTTGACAAGATCAACAACAGCACGATAAGCTTCCAGTTGTTCTTCATCATTCAATCCAAAAATTTCCGTCGCAACGATAGCGTCTAATTTTCTCAATTCAGGTTTCACATCGTCTAAAGTAATGGTCGCGGGTTCTCTCCCAATTTCCTTAAAAAGAGATTCTGAGGAAGTTGCTAGAAGTTCGTCAAAAGCGCCTTCTATCTTTTTTCTTAATTGATTGGAAATGGATGTAAGATTTGGTATGAGCAATTTTTCAACAACGGCAACGTCAATATCAGCAATAGCTTGCGCACCAGTTAATTGTCTGCACGAAAATTCAACGAATAATCTGGTAAAGGTTGTATTAAGCAATGCAGCAATTATTTTAATATCTGCTTCGTTGTGAGGCAGTATGCCGTAGAGTTTTTTATCCTCGAACACTCTTTTATTAAGGAACACCGGCATTCGTTCTCCAACTTTTGCAGGAAATATGATCGGCGCATATCTCCATCCACGACCCAAGCTGTACCAAGGGTTCGGTTCACGACTGGCGCACGTCGGACGCTTATGGAATCCTCTCTTCTCGCCTTCTAAAATGTACTTCAACAATCTTGTTCCCTTGAGTTCTTCTTTTTGTTTATGACAGATGAGAACTCTTTTCGATAACTTCTTTTTATCAACAGTATATCCCTTCACTTCTTTCAAGGAAAAAATTATCGGCTCAAAAAATTCTTTCTCGATTCTCTTCGCCTTAATTTCTTCCTCCGTCAAATAAAAGAATTCATTCGCACCTGTTGTAAAACCTCTTCGTACATCTGCAACTTCTTTCAAGGGAATAAGTTTATCTTTCCCTTTCTCTAGAATCTTGAAAAATATTTCAGGCGCGCGAAGATACTTTCCCCATTTCGAGCCAGCATACTTAGTTACAACTTCACCATCTTCTTCTATTTGTTCGAGTCCTTCTTCCCAGAGATCGCTTTGCTTTTTAGGATAGATCCTCATCTCTTCATTTTCATACAACTCGTTGTGAGCAAGGATTGTCTTTATGAGTTTATCGATTTCCGTAAGTCTTTGAAGCTGCTTTTCCCATAAATCTTGCGCAGGCGGAATGAAATATCTCAACGGCTTCGGTAAATAAACAAATCGGACGATGTTATCATTTCGTTCTTGCTTATTCGCACACTTCTCAAGAATAACAATACAGGTATTGACATCAGCATCGGCAAACCATCGCTCTACTTTGGACTCGATAATTGTTACAATTTTGTAGTATTTCATGAAAAACTCTTGCAAGCCTTTTCCATACTCGACATCGAGCCATGAATTTGCCACAACAAAACCAAAACGTCCGCCCTCGGGCAAAAATTTTGTACCGTGGACAAAGAAGTATGCGTAAACGCCTGCTCTTTTCGAAATTTCTGCAATCTTTTTTGAGCCATTGTAGAGAGCTTTTTGAATCAATTCTTCTTTGTATGTTTCCAGAGATGAAATGTCGGCAATTTCTTCCTGTCGTGTGTAGGGCGGATTACCAACGATGCAATCCACAATTGTCGGATATTCGATGACAACGCTTGCTGCGTCGAGAGTTGAAAGTCGAGTCCTGCGGGCTTCATCAGAAAATTCCTCTCTACCGCCAAGTTGTAAATTGAAGAAGTCTTCCCTTATAACTTGAGGGTAGTTCTCGTTGACAGATAAATCATTGATGGCAAGGTTGATCGTTGCTAAATGAGCTGGAAATTTTGCAATATCAACTCCCCAGAGCGTTTTTAAAATTGTGTTATGATCCAAACGCATGTTCATCATTTTTTTGTGCTGGTATGCACGCACTAAAAATGTGCCTGCTCCGCACGAAGGATCCAGCACTTTGTCGTTCTCATGCTTCAAACAAAACCGCAGAATCAAATCAACAACATCAGGATTGGTAAAGTATTGCCCAAGAATGTGTCGTTCCTCTGTTGGAATGAGACGCTCGAAAATACTTCCGATGACATCGTAACCAATTTTAGAAAAATCGTATCGCCTGAGAAGATTGACCATCTCTTTGATTTCGTTTACAACTTGCCGATCATCTGGAAACGCAACTTGATCGATAAAATCCGCGCTATAGATTGTTTTATAATCGATCTTCAAAACCTCTTTGAAGTATCCTTCGAGATAACTTTGAAGAAGTCCGCCTTTTGTAAGGTCTTCAGGGATGCTCAATCTATCGAAATCGTGCGGGCGTTTTGCTTGCAAGAGATCGTAGAAAAGAACTTTATTCACGAGAAGGTACGCTGCCTGTCGAGCAGCTTTTTCAAAATCTTCTTCCTGCCAGGAAAAACTCCAGCCTTGATCAAAAAACCAGCGTTGCAACGACGCTGAAAATTTACTGTCTTTATGCGTTTTATCCGAAATAATTCTTCGGTAAAATTTCGAGAGAATATTGATCTTCTCCTGTAATCGAAATACAAGGAAAGTATCAATTGGCAATAGGGGCGCAGGTTTTTTGTTTGTGTGTACTTCGTAGAGGTCGACAAGGAAGCGAGCTAATTCATTCTGAATATTTTTTTTGTATCGTGTCTCTTCGATGAGATCGAGATTCTCGATTCCCGACAGATGATATTTTTCGAGTATTTGACGTTCTTCTGGCTCATTAGCATTGGCTTGTGCGGTACTATACCAGAGAAGTAATTGAAAATTCGAAGTACAAAAATACGGCGCTTTGAACTGATTTGCTTTATCACGCGCAGGATTCTTTAAGTTCTTTTCATCAAAGGCGGAATAGTGTGGGGATTTGAATTCAATGCAGCAAAGAATTCTATCGCTTCTTTCTCCTTCCCGAATGACAACATCGTTGCGCTCTGGTTCATTCTTCTGCTTCGTTTCAACGATTGCCTCTCCAAAACCTAAATTTTTCTCTTTAATAATTTCGTTGATCCATTGCGCAACCAATGCTGCACAAGTCCACTCAGTTTTTCCAAGCGTACTATCGTAGGGATTGGGGATTTTCTTTTTACTCATGAACTTTTTTGTTTTCTATGACAATTCTCCGAGCCATTTCGAATGCGGCAGCAATACGAACAGTCTTTACTATTCCTAATCCTTTATAGGCAAGTAGCTTATCGAAAGGTTGATTCGCAAGTCCCTTAAATGAGCCAAACCGTGACATGATGTCTTCGGCGATTTTTTCTGCTGATTTACCTTTGACACCTGTTCCAATAAAAATAGAAAGTAGCTCAGCATCTGATAAACTTTCAGCTCCTTCTTCTAAGAGCTTGCCTCCCGCATGCGTCCAGTATGGTTGTTTCCTTTCAGAAATTTGGTTCTTCGCCACTTTAGTAGTTTTATATTTTCTTTTTGTTTTGGTCATGCCTTTCATTTCTAAATTTAGAAAACCCTTTGTACGTTTGCAACACAAGACTTTCTAAAGACAGAGGAACAGAGAGATTGTTGGGTACATTTTCCCTCGATTATATTGAATCCACAGTTTTCTATAATTAGATTACATATCATTTGAAAATTATGAGTGTACGCCTATGAAGATTAAAATCGGAATTCTTACTGGCATTGTTATTCTTTTCTGCTTTCTCACTGTTGTACTGTACGGAAATTTTATCCCTGATGATACATTCATTCATATTGGGTTTGCAAAGGATATTGCCGCTGGAAAAGGGTTCAGTTTTGCTGGAAACAAAACCTTTGGCTCGACTGCGCCACTCTGGCCTTTGCTCATTGCTTTGTTTTCATTCCTCGTTGGAAATTTAGAAACCACGGCAAAATTGCTTTCTCTTGCATTTGGAGTATGCGCCATCGGATTGTTTTTTTCAACAGCAGTTCATCGCTGGGGAGTTAAGAAAGGCGCTCTTGCTACACTTTTGTTAAGTTTCAATCCGTATATGCTTCGCTGGGCTGGCACTGGGATGGAGGCAACTGCTTCCGTATTCTGGATGACGCTTTTTCTTGCTGTGCTCTTAAGAAAAGATCGAGAGTACACATCTCGTTGGTATTATTTTGCGTTAGGATTTGCTCCTCTCATTCGACCAGAATTTTATTTAGTGGGATTTCTTTTTCTTCTTTTCAAATTGTTCGACCGTTCTATTTCTTTCTCTCAAATTCTTTTCTTTTTTATTCCTATTGTATTGTGGAATTCCTTTGCAGCGCTTTATTTTGGTACCGTTGTACCATCTACTTTTCTCGCAAAAGCTCATGATAAGTTTTTTGCCATCGAAGCTCACACAGCCATTCGCTCATTGAAGTTATTCCTTACACTCAATCCAATTGAACTTCTCTGTATTGTGGGAACGCTCTGCTTCATCCTTTTCTTTCGTTCATCCTCAAAAAAGCGCTCTTCACTTTTCGACAAGACAAATATTTCCCTGTTCTTGATTATCGTAGCAATTTACGGATACTATGTACTGAAGAATGTAACAATAATTTCCCGCCACATTCTTTTTACGTTGCCCGTGATGATTACGCTTGCAATTGAAAGCTTAACAATAGTCGAAGACAATGCTCAACTAAAAAAAATTGCATACAGTCTTGTGCTTGGAGGATTGCTTCTCTACAGCACAATTTTTACTTCTGTCATCGTTTATCCAGATGCTGTAAAATTTGCCAGTGGCTTTCAGAAAGAGTACCGAAAAATTGCTCGATTACTTTATGAGCAACCGGGTAACAATAAGTCAGTAGCTTTATCAGATGTTGGAATCATCGGAGTTTATTCCGGATGCAAAATATATGACTTCAATGGGTTGGTCGATCGTGAACGCTTTCAGTACTCTTCCAGAGATGAGTACGTCCGAAGCAAACATCCGGATTTTATTATCACACGTGGGGAATTTGATATCTCAACAATTGCTCCATCAGAAGCGTCTGTAGAAAAAATCTATGAAACAACATTTACAGGAATGGGAATTAACGAAACGCTTCCAGTGCACGTAACGGTGTATGCCATTCATTGGTTGTGAAGAATGAGTGAAGATTTTGCCGCCGCCTAACGACGAATGACTGCGATTTTCCCTGACACTGTTTTGTTTTCGTCAGAGGCATACGCAATCACGATGTAAATTCCTGATGCAACAAGTTTACCATTCGAATCTGTTCCATCCCAGAAAGCTCTGCCGCCGCCTTGAGCAGAAAATTGCTTAACAAGCTTGCCGCTCACTGTAAGAATTTTAATGACCGAGTTGGTAACAAGGTTGCGAATAACAAGCTGGCTTTCATTTGGTACGATAAACGGTTGCGGACTGCATTGGAGCGATGTATACTCTTTTTGCGGATGAATGGCTGCAATTCCCAGCGCCGAAAGTCCCGTTTCTGTTCCAAAATATGCAACGCCGCGTTTCGAATCGATAGCAACAGAACGTACATCGTTCGTCGGAAGTAATCCATTCGTGGTCGTGGTAGAATACTGCGCAAGCAGTTCCGAACCATCGGGATTGACAACCAGAACTCCTTCTT